>DATFGA010000001.1:0-2046 GCA_035249775.1 Nocardioidaceae bacterium
CCTGGACCGCGGAGCCTCGCTGAGCCAGTTCTTCCTCGGCGACCCGCAGGGGTACGACGGCCCCGAGTTCCGCTACGCCGGCGGCGCCGAGGGCCTCCGCGCCGACGCCGAGGCGGCCGGCATCGACCTCTACGTGCACGCGCCGTACCTCATCAACGTCGCGACCACGAACAACTGCCAGCGGATCCCGAGCCGCAAGCTGCTCCAGCAGCACATCGACGCCGCGGCCTCGATCGGCGCGAAGGGCCTGATCGTCCACGGCGGCCACGTGAACAAGGACGACGACCCGGCGAAGGGCTTCGACAACTGGCGTAAGGCCGTCGAGGCCACCGACCTCAAGATCCCGCTGCTGATCGAGAACACCGCTGGCGGCACCAACGCGATGACCCGCTACCTCGACCGGATCGGCGGGGTCTGGGAGGCCATCTCCCAGGCCGAGGGCTTCGAGAAGGTCGGGTTCTGCCTCGACACCTGCCACGCCCACGCCGGGGGCAACGACCTGACGTCCATCGTCGACGACGTGCTCAAGGTCACCGGCCGGATCGACCTGGTGCACGCCAACGACAGCCGCGACTCGTTCGACTCCGGTGCCGACCGGCACACCAACTTCGGGCAGGGCAACATCGACCCCGACGAGCTGGTCGCCGTGGTCCGCGACGCCAAGGCGCCGGTGGTCTGCGAGACGCCGGGCGGTGCCGCGGGTCACCAGGCCGACTTCGCCTGGTTGCGCGACCGCCTCGGCTAGGGTCGGTGACCGTGAACGCCCCCGCCCTCTCCGTCCGAACGATCACCGCCGCCGAGCACCTCGACTTCCTCCGGTCGCAGCGTTCCGCCAGCTTCCTGCAGACCCCGGCCTGGGGTGAGGTGAAGAGCGAGTGGCGGCGCGAGTCGATCGGCTGGTACGACGACGCCGGGATCCTCGTGGGCGCCGGACTCGTGCTCTACCGGCAGCTGCCGAAGGTCCGCCGCTACCTGGCCTACCTGCCGGAGGGGCCGGTCATCGACTGGACCACGGACTTCCTCTCCGACTGGCTGGCCCCGATGACCAAGCACCTCGCGGCCCAGGGCGCGTTCGGCGTGCGGATGGGTCCCCCGGTGATCACCCGCCGGTGGACCGCCGACGCGGTGAAGAAGGGTGTGGCCGACGAGCACACCGACCGGCTCGGCCAGCTGCCGCCGTCCGAACGCTCCCGGGAGGGGGCCATGGTGGTCTCGCAGCTGCGGGAGCTCGGCTGGCGGCTGCAGTCGGTCGAGGGCGGGTTCGCCGCCGGCCAGCCGCGGTACAACTTCCAGATCCCGCTCACCGGCCGCACGGAGGACGACGTCCTCAAGGGGATGAACCAGCAGTGGCGGCGCAACATCAAGAAGGCCGACAAGGCCGGCGTCGAGGTCAGTCGCGGCACCGTCGAAGACCTCAAGCTGTTCCACGACCTCTACCTGCACACCGCGGAGCGTGACCACTTCACGCCGCGGCCGCTCGCCTACTTCCAAACGATGTTCCAGGCGCTGCTCGCCGAGGAGCCGGACCGGATCCGGCTCTACCTGGCCCGGCACGAGGGCGACCTGGTCGCCGCGACGATCTGGGTCCGGGTCGGTGGCCACACCTGGTACTCCTACGGCGCCTCGTCGACCGAGAAGCGCGACGTCCGCGGGTCGAACGCCGCGCAGTGGGCCATGATCAAGGACTCGCTCGCCGCGGGAGCCGACGTCTACGACCTCCGCGGAATCACCGACACGCTCGACTCCGAGGACCCCCATGTCGGCTTGATCCAGTTCAAGGTGGGTACCGGCGGGGAGGCGGTCGAGTACGCCGGGGAGTGGGACCTGCCGATCAACCGGCTCGTCTACAAGGCGTTCTCGGTCTACATGCAGCGCCGATGAGGCTGGGGAGGTAACCATGGCGCTCACGCTGCACGTGGACGGTGACCGCTGGCGCGCTCACCTGAAGTCGGTGCTGTCCTCGCACCCCTCGATCGTGCCGGTGGCCAAGGGCAACGGCTACGGCTTCGGGGTACCGAGGCTGGCCCGCAAGGCCGCCTGGCTCGG
>DATFGA010000002.1:0-3198 GCA_035249775.1 Nocardioidaceae bacterium
GTCTTGCCGCCGGAGGTCAATGCCCGCAGCGGGGCCAACGTGTCGTTGCTCAGCCGACCCGCCCAGACCAGGTCCCACAGCGCGGCGACCAGCGCGCGATCGTCGCCGGCGCCCTCGGTGTCCTGGATCGCCGTGGCCAACTGCCGCAGGAAGTAGGCACCTCCACCGTCGAGCGCGGACAGGATCGCGTCGTGCAGCGGGGTGGACTCCAGCTCGCCGTGGTCGGGCAGGGTCAGGTGCGCGGAGTCCGCGAGGTGCAGCGAGACCCAGCCGTCGGTGCCAGGGAGGGTGCCGTGCCCGGCCCAGAGCACTTCCCCGGTGGCGGTCAGCTCGTCGAGCATCGCGGGCGCGTAGTCCACGACCCGGCTGCCGAGGACCAGCGGCTCGAGCGCCGAGGCGGGTACGGCGCAACCGGCGAGCTGGTCCACGACCGCGAGCACCCCGTCGATTCCGCGCAACCGCCCGCCCACGTTCTGCCACACCGGCAGGAACCGGCCCAGGGTGGACGGGTCGACCGGCTCGACCTCCTTGCGCAGCGCAGCCAGCGACCGGCGCCGCAGGCGGCGCAGCACCTCCGCGTCGCACCACTCCGACCCGGTCCCGGTCGGCCGGAACTCGCCCTCGAGGACCCGGCCGGAGGCGGCCAACCGGACCAGGGTCTGGTGCGCCACCGCGATCCCGAGGCCGAGCCGGTCGGCGACGTCGGCGGAGGTGAACGGGCCGTGGGTGCGGGCGAACCGGGCCACCAGGTCCCCGAGCGGGTCCGCGACCGGTTCGGTGAAAGCCTCCGGTGTGCCCGGCGGGATCGGCACCCCCAGCCCGTCGCGGAGCCGGCCCACGTCCTCGACCGCGGCCCACCGCGCCACCCCGGCGATCCGGACCTCGACCACCCGGCGTGCCTCGGCCAGCAGCGCCAGCCACGACCGCACGTCGGAGCCGTCGAGGGACCGGGCGGTGATCTCGTCGGTGGAGAGCGGGCCGAGCAGCCGGAGCAGGTCAGCGACCCCCTCGGCGTCGCGGGCCTGCCGGTCGGACACCAGCCGCTGCAGCTCGATCTCGACCTCGGCGAGCACGTCGGCGTCGAGAAGCTCGCGCAGCTCCGCGCGGCCGAGCAGCTCGGCGAGCAGCCCCTGGTCCAGGGACAGTGCGGCGGCCCGGCGCTCGGCGATCGGGGAGTCGCCTTCGTACATGAACGCGGCGACGTAGCCGAACAGCAGTGACCGCGCGAACGGCGAGGGGGACGTGGTGGACACGTCGGCGACCCGGATCTTGCGCGCGCCGACGGACTTCATCAGGTCGACCAGCGCGGGCACGTCGTATACGTCCTGCACGCACTCGCGGACCGCCTCGAGCACGATCGGGAAGGACGGGTACTTCACCGCGACCTCGAGCAGCTGGGCGGAGCGTTGCCGTTGCTGCCACAGGGGCGAGCGGCGGCCGGGGTCGCGGCGCGGGAGCAGCAGGGCACGGGCGGCGCACTCGCGGAACCGGGAGGCGAACAGGGCCGAGCCGCCGACCTCGGTGGTGACGATGTCCTCGATCTCGTCGGGCTCGAACATCACGATCTCGGCGCCCGGCGGGTCCTGGTCGGTCTCCGGCACCCGCAGCACGATCCCGTCGTCCCCGGGCAGCGCCTGCGCGTCGATGCCGTACCGCTCGCGCAGTCGGACCCCGATCGCGAGCGCCCAGGGCGCATGCACCTGCGCGCCGTACGGCGAGTGCACCACCAACCGCCAGTCGCCGAGCTCGTCACGGAACCGCTCCACCAGGATGGTCCGGTCGCTGGGCAGGGTGCCGGTGGCCTCGCGCTGCTCGTCGAGGAACGCGACCAGGTTTGCCGCGGCCCACTCGTCCAGCCCGGCGGCGCGGCCCCGCGCGACCGCCTCGTCGGTGGTGAGCGCGGAGATCTCCCGGGTGAAGGCCCCGATCGCGGCGCCGAGCTCGGCGGGTCGGCCGATCTGGTCGCCCTTCCAGAACGGCAGCCGGCCCGGCTGCCCGGGGGCGGGGGAGACCAGCACCCGGTCGTGGGTGATGTCCTCGATCCGCCACGAGGTCGCACCGAGCGCGAACACGTCGCCGACCCGCGACTCGTAGACCATCTCCTCGTCGAGCTCCCCGACCCGGGACGCCTTCTCGCCGACCAGGAACACGCCGAACAGACCGCGGTCGGGGATGGTGCCGCCGCTGGTCACCGCGAGCCGCTGCGCGCCGGGACGGGCGGTCAGCATCCCGGTCACCCGGTCCCACACGATCCGCGGCCGCAGCTCGGCGAACTCGTCGGACGGGTAGCGGCCCGAGAGCAGGTCCAGCGTGGCGTCGTACGCGCTCCTCGGCAGGCCGGTGAACGGCGCCGAGCGGCGCACCAGGTCGTAGAGCTCATCGACGTGCCACTCATCGGCGGCGGTGATCGCGACGACCTGCTGGGCGAGTACGTCGAGCGGGTTGGTCGGCACCCGCAGCGCCTCGATCGCTCCGACCCGCATCCGCTCCACCGCGACCGCCGTGTGCACCAGGTCGCTGCGGTGCTTCGGGAACAGCACCCCGCGGGAGACCTCGCCGACCTGGTGCCCGGCCCGGCCGACCCGTTGCAGGGCGGACGCCACCGACGGCGGCGACTCGATCTGCACGACCAGGTCGACCGCGCCCATGTCGATGCCGAGCTCCAGGCTGGACGTGGCCACCACGCAGGGCAGGCTGCCGCGCTTCAGGTCGTCCTCGATCAGCGCCCGCTGGTCCTTCGACACCGAGCCGTGGTGGGCACGCGCGATCACCGGCGCCGCGCCGTACGACTGGCCACTCTGCGCCATGAGGGCGGCGGGACTGCGCCCGAAGACGGCCCCGCCCATCCGCCCTTCACTCGCAGGCTCGCTCAGGGGGCCAGTCCCATCCACGGTCGGGGCCGCCTCCGCGCTCCCCCCCGCCTCACTGTCGTCGCGCGCGGCCAAGGCCTCGGTGCGGTCGGTGGCAATCTCGTTGAAGCGGGCGGTGAGGCGCTCGGCGAGACGGCGGGAGTTGGCGAACACGATCGTGGAGCGGTGCTGCTCGATCAGGTCGACGACGCGCTCCTCGACGTGCGGCCAGATCGACGCGCGGCGCTCGCCGGCGGCGGCGGAGCCCTCGACCGGGCCGTCCTCGGCCACCCCGAGCTCGGTCATGTCCTCGACCGGCACGACCACCTGGAGGTCCCACTCCTTGGTG
>DATFGA010000003.1:0-18067 GCA_035249775.1 Nocardioidaceae bacterium
GTACGCCATCAGCGAAGGCAGCAGGCCGCGCAACGCCTGCAGCTGGTCGGTCAGGTGGTGCACCCGTCGCGAGTCCTCGGCGAGCAGCCGGCCGAGGGCGTGGTCCGGCGAGGACGCATGAACGGAGTCGGAGCGTACGTCGACCAGCCCGGCCGCCTCGAGCTTGCTCAGGCACTCCTCCAGCTCCGGTCCCGCCACCCCGGAGAGGTCCTCCAGCCGGTCACGGGACAGCGCCGGGCTCCGGAGCAGCAGCCGGTACAGGTTCTCCTGCTCGGGGGTGAAACCGAGCACCGCAAAGGGGCTTCCGTGCGCAGCGATGAGCGACATCCTGACATGTTAGTGCCAGTGGCAGGAAACGGTCGTCCGGACGTATGGGATGACTGCCATGATTTTGTACAGCGGCAGACCGGGAGATCGACGGGGGAATCCGGATCTTTCGGTCGACGCGGCTAAGTCGAAGCGCCGGAATCGCAGCAGGGGACGATTCCGGCGCTTCGCCCATTTCTCGGGCTGCTGGCTCAGCCGGCCAGGAGCGCGTCGTACGCCGCCGGGCTCGAGTCGCGCAGGAACTCCGAGCAGCGGGCTGCCTCCGGGGCCTCCCCGATCCGGTCCGCCGCGACCGCGAGAGCAGCCAGCGCGCGCAGGAAGCCGCGGTTCGGCTCGTGCTCCCACGGCACCGGGCCGTGACCCTTCCAACCGTTGCGGCGCAGCAGGTCCAGGCTGCGGTGGTAGCCGACCCGGGCGTAGGCGTAGGCGGTGACGTCGTCGACGGCTTCGTCGGCGAGCGCGGCCTCGGCCAGCGTCGCCCAGGCGGCCGGCGACTCCGGGTGGGACCGGACCACGTCCGCCGCGGTGGCACCGGAGGCCAGCTCGTCGACGGCCGGGTCCGCCGGCAGGTGGGTGGGCGGGGGTCCGGCCATCAGGTCGTTGAAGGTCATGGGCCCATTGTGCCGAGCCCGCGCCGGCCCCTACATCGGGGTCACCGCGGCCGACGCCGGCGCGCCGCAGATGGGCGCTGGTGTGCCTACGATTCGATGTGCCCTCAACGAACCCTGTCGACGAGCCCGGCTTCCGACCGTGGCCGGCGCTGTGGGCGCTCTGCCTCGGCTTCTTCATGATCCTGGTCGACTCCACGATCGTCTCCGTCGCCACCCCGGCGATCATGACCGGCCTCGACGCCGGAGTGAACGAGGTGATCTGGGTGACCAGCGCCTACCTTCTCGCCTACGCGGTTCCGCTGCTGATCACCGGCCGGCTCGGCGACCGGGTCGGGCCGAAGAACCTGTACCTGACCGGCCTGACCGTGTTCACGCTCGCCTCGGTCTGGTGCGGGTTCACCAGCACCATCGAGCAGCTGATCGTGGCCCGGGTCTTCCAGGGGTTCGGCGCGTCGATGATGACCCCGCAGACGATGGCGATCATCACCCGGATCTTCCCGGCCAACAGCCGCGGCCAGGCGATGGGGCTGTGGGGCGCCACCGCCGGCGTGGCCACCCTGGTCGGGCCGATCCTCGGCGGGGTGCTGGTCGACGCCCTCGGCTGGGAGTGGATCTTCTTCATCAACGCCCCGGTGGGCGTGCTCGGCTTCGTCCTGGCCTGGCGACTCGTGCCTGCACTCCCCCGGCACGAGCACCGGTTCGACCTGATCGGAGTGGCCCTCAGCGCGGTCGGGATGTTCTGCCTGGTGTTCGGGATCCAGGAGGGCCAGCACTACGACTGGGGCACGATCGCCGGCCCGCTCACGGTGTGGTCGCTGATCACGACCGGCCTGGTGCTGCTCGCGGCCTTCGTGATCTGGCAGGCGCGCAACCGGAACGAGCCGCTGGTGCCGCTCAGCCTGTTCCGCGACCGCAACTTCTCGCTGGCCAACGTCGCGATCACCACGGTCGGGTTCGCGATCACCGCGATGGCGTTCCCGCTGATGCTCTACGCGCAAAGCGTCCGCGGGATGAGCCCGACCGAGGCGGCGCTGCTGCTGGTGCCGATGGCGGTGATCTCCGGCGGGCTGGCACCGTTCGTCGGGCGGCTCGTGGACCGGGTGCATCCGCGGTACGTCGCGGGGGTCGGTCTGCTCTGCTTCCCCATCTCCCTGGTCTGGCTGTCGTGGGTGATGACACCGTCCTCGGCGGTGTGGGAGCTGTTGCTTCCGATCGCCCTGCTCGGGGTGGCCAACGGGTTCATGTGGTCGCCGCTGAGCACGACTGCCAACCGGAACCTGCCGCTGCACCGGGCCGGTGCGGGCGCGGGCGTCTACAACACCACCCGGCAGGTCGGAGCGGTGCTGGGCAGCGCCGGGATCGCGGTGCTGATGGAGTCACGGCTCGCCGCGGAGCTCCCGGCACTCAGCGGAACCTCTCCGGGCCGGGCCGGAGCGGGCGGCGTACTCCCCCCGTCGTTGCAGGACGGCTTCGCCGCCGCGATGGGGCAGTCGCTGCTGCTGCCCGCCGCGGTGCTGGTGATCGGCTGGGTCGCGGCGCTGTGCTTCGCCCGCCCGCACCACCTGCGGCGCCCCGCCCCCGCGGAAGTTCACCATGGTGCCATGGTGAACGGTCGCTCCCCACGGTGAACTCACCATGGGAAGCGGCAGAACACCATGGCACCATGGTGTTCGTGTGACGGGAGGGGTCAGCCGGCGAGGGACGTGCCGCTGCTGCGCAGGTTCTCGCAGGCCTCCACGACCCGGGCGGCCATCCCGGCCTCGGCGGCCTTGCCCCAGGCCCGCGGGTCGTAGGTCTTCTTGTTGCCGACCTCCCCGTCGACCTTGAGCACGCCGTCGTAGTTCTGGAACATGTGGGCGGCGACCGGCCGGGTGAAGGCGTACTGGGTGTCGGTGTCGACGTTCATCTTCACCACGCCGTAGTCAACGGCCGCACCGATCTCCTCCGCGGTCGAGCCGGAGCCGCCGTGGAAGACCAGGTCGAACGGCTTCGAGCCCTCACCGAGACCGTGCTTCTCGCTGACCACCTGCTGGGCCATCTTCAGGATCTCCGGGCGCAGCTTCACGTTGCCGGGCTTGTAGACACCGTGCACGTTGCCGAAGGTGAGCGCGGCCATGTAGCGGCCCTTGTCGCCCAGCCCGAGCGCCTCCACCGTTGCCAGCGCGTCCTCGGGAGTGGTGTAGAGCTGCTCGTTGATCTCGTTCGCGACACCGTCCTCCTCGCCACCGACCACGCCGATCTCGACCTCGAGGATGATCTTGGCTGCCGCGGCCTTCTCCAGCAGCTCGGCGGCGATCTCCAGGTTCTCCTCGATCGGCACCGCGGACCCGTCCCACATGTGGGACTGGAACAGCGGGTCCTGGCCGTTCTTGACCCGCTCGATGGACACCTCGAGCAGCGGCCGGACGAAGCCGTCGAGCTTGTCCTTGGGGCAGTGGTCGGTGTGCAGCGCGATGTTGACCGGGTAGTTCTTCGCGACCTCGGCGGCGTAGGCGGCGAACGCCACCGAACCGGCGACCATGTTCTTGACGCTGGGACCGGAGAGGTACTCCGCGCCGCCGGTCGAGATCTGGATGATGCCGTCGCTGCCGGCATCGGCGAAGCCCTTCAGGGCCGCGTTCAGCGTCTGCGAGGACGACACGTTGATGGCGGGATAGGCGAACGCCTTCTGCTTCGCCTGGTCGAGCATCTCGGCGTAGACCTCAGGGGTGGCGATAGGCATCTGCGGGTCTCTCCTCGTCGTCAAGATCGGCTGCGCTCTTGTGCTGGCACCACCCTAGTCCCCGAGCTCGGGCTCGTCCCGCCCCGGTGTGTGCAGGCCGAACCGGCGGATGCGAACCGGGACGTACGCCGACATCGCCTGCGTGACCACGTCGAAAACCAGGTAACCGGCAATCCGGTCACGGTGGTTCAATGCACCCGTGCGCCAAGCAGAGCAGATCCTGGCCGGACTCGGCGGGCCGGAGAACATCGTCGAGCTCGAGGCCTGCATCACCCGGCTGCGCACCGCGCTCTGCGACGCCTCGCTGGTCGACGAGCCCGCGCTCAAGGCGGCGGGAGTGCACGGTGTGATGCGTGCCGGCTCGGTCGTGCAGGTGGTGGTCGGGCCCGGGGCGGCCACCCTGGCGAGCGACCTCGACGACCTCATCTGACGTGCGAGGTCAGGCCGGCGGGAGGTCGACTCCTAACCCCGCCATGAGTGGTCGGCCGACAGGTCGGCGTGCTGCCGTACCCAGGTGTGCATGGCGATCGCTGCCGCCGCGGAGGCGTTGATGGACCGGGTGGACCCGAACTGGGCGATCGAGAACGTCCCGTCGCAGGCCGCCCTGGCCTCGTCGGAGAGCCCGGGTCCCTCCTGGCCGAACAGCAGCGCGCACCTCCGGGGCAGCTGGATCGACTCGATCGGCTGCGACCCGGGCAGGTTGTCGATCCCGAGCAGGGTGACCCCGGTCTCGTGCAGGTAGCCGGCGAGGTCGGCCGCGCTCTCGTGGTGCCGCACGTGCTGGTAGCGGTCGGTGACCATCGCACCCCGCCGGTTCCACCGCTTCCGGCCGACGATGTGCACCTCCTTGGCGAGGAACGCGTTGGCGGTTCGCACGATCGTGCCGATGTTGAAGTCGTGCTGCCAGTTCTCGATGCCCACATGGAAGTCGTGCCGTCGCGCGTCGAGGTCGGCGATGATCGCGGCCATCGTCCAGTACCGGCAGCGGTCCACGACGTTGCGCCGGTCCCCCTCGGCGAGCAGGCGCTCGTCGTACTCCTCCCCCTCGGGCCACACGCCCTCCCAGGGGCCGACGCCGACCTCCGTAGGCCCGTGCGGCATCGGGTCGTACGGCGCGCGGCGGTCCGGTGCGTCCACTCCGTCCACGTCGGGACGGGCAGCTGCGGGGTCGTCGGGGAGGGCGTCGGCGGGCACGCGTAGATGCTAGGTCAGGTGGCATCGCGGGCTCGGGCCGCCGGTTAGGGTTCTCCGTGTGAATGAACTCGCGCCGATGCTGCTGGGCATCGACTGGATGGACCCTGCCTACCTGCTGGAACGCTTCGGCGACTACGCCCTGTGGGGTGCGGTGTTCATCGTCTTCGCCGAGTGCGGCCTGCTGGTCGGGTTCTTCCTTCCCGGGGACTCGCTGCTGTTCACGGTCGGGCTGCTGATCGCCCGGGGCGACATCTCCTACCCGTTGTGGCTGGCCTGCGTCGTGCTGACGATCTCCTCGGTGATCGGCAACGCCTGCGGCTACGCGATCGGCGCCAAGGCCGGGCCCGCGATCTTCCAGCGCCGGGACTCCCGGATCTTCAAGCAGGAGTACGTCGAGAAGACCCATGAGTTCTTCGAGAAGTACGGCAACCGCGCGATCGTGCTCGCCCGCTTCGTGCCGATTGTGCGGACCTTCATCACCGTGATGGCCGGCGTCGGCCAGATGGGGTTCCGCCGGTTCATCGTCTACTCCACGATCGGCGGCGTTCTCTGGGCCACCGGCGTGACGGTCCTCGGCTACTACCTCGGGCAGATCGACTTCGTGCACGAGAACATCGAGGCGATGCTGCTGCTGATCGTGCTCATCTCCGTGGTGCCGATCGGGATCGAGTACCTCCGCGCCCGTGCCGCGAACCGGATCCACCACCTGCGCGACTGAGGTTCAGAACGCGGTGATGTCGCCGGGGGCGCGTTCCTTGCGTGCCAGCGCGCGTACGACGGACGCCTGACCGTGCTTGGTCATCGCGAGCCGCCCCAGCAGGTCAAGGACCGGGCGAATCACCGGGTCCGGGAAATGGGGGGTGTCGAGGGCGACGCTGCAGGCCAGGTCGTCGGCGTGGACGACGATCTCCATCATCCGGGTGGTCAGCAAGTCGTCGACGCTCAGCCGCCAGCCCTGCCATGGGATCAGCACCGGCTCGGACCCGTCCCGCGCAGCCAGGAGGGCCGGCAGCTCGGCGAGGGCCCGGTCCACGTCCTCACGCAACGCCCGCGGCCCGTGCCCGGCCTGCTCCGCCGCGCCGGCCCGGATGCCGACGTTGACCTCGGCCTCGGGTGCGGAGCCGACCCACGCGGCACGGTGGTAGTGCTCGAGCAGCGGGATCAGCTCAGCCTCTTCCGGGCCCGCCGGGCCGGTCGTGTCGGCCGCATCGGCCGGCTCTGCGGCGAGCAGGCGGCGGGTGTTCAGCACCTGGGCCCCCAGGTGGCAGGCCAGCGCGCCGACGGCCATCTCCGGCAGGGCGCTCGGGGTCTCCCAGGCCTCGGTCACCGTGTCCTGGGCGAGCAGGCCGGTCATGATCCGCGCCGCCTCCAGGAACGCCTCGGCGTGCGGCCCGGTCATCCGAGGCCCAGCTCGTCGAGGCCGAACGCATAGCGGTAGTCGCAGCCCTCGGCCTCGACCCGCTCCTTGGCGCCGGTGGCGCGGTCCACGATCACGGCGACACCGACCACGTCCGCGCCGGCCTCGCGGAGGGCCTCTACCGCGGTGAGCACCGACCCTCCGGTCGTGGAGGTGTCCTCGACCGCGAGCACCCGGCGGCCGGCCACGTCGGGGCCCTCGATCCGTCGCTGCAGGCCATGGGTCTTCTCGGCCTTGCGGACCACGAACGCGTCGAGCTCACGGCCTTGGGCCGCCGCGGCGTGCAACATGGCGACGGCGACCGGGTCCGCCCCGAGGGTGAGTCCGCCCACTGCGTCGTACTCCCAGCCCTCGGTGAGCTCGAGCATCGTGCGGCCGATCATCGGCGCCGCCTGGGCGTCGAGGGTGACCCGGCGCAGGTCGACGTAGTAGTCGGCCTCGTTGCCCGACGACAGCGTCACCGTGCCGTGCACGACGGCCTTGGTCCGGATCTGGTCCAGGAGTGCGTCGCGGTCGCTCATGGCCGGGACTCTACTGAGGCTGCTTGACCTCGGTGTCCACGAGGTGGCCGAAGGCGATCATCCGGTCGTCGGTGTGGAACAGCTCCGCGCAGGTGGTCAGCGTGATCAGCTTCTGACCGCGTTCCTGCGACGGTGGCTGCACGCCGCCGGTCGGGTTGGTCGGGACCGGGTCGATCACCCAGATGTCCTCGAAGGTGACCACCAGCTCGTTGGGGTTCGTGTCGAGCTCGTAGGTGTAGACGGCGTCGCGGGTCTCGACCACGATCTCGTCGCCGGGCCGCAGCTTCGGCATGTCGCGCAGCGGCTCCCCGTGGGTGATCCGGTGCGCGGCGAGCGCGTAGTTGCCCCGCTCTCCGGGGTCGGCGGTGTCGGGGAAGTGCCCGTAGCCGGTCGAGAGCTCGTCGTCGCCGATGCCCTCGAGCACCGGGATCACGTAGTCGTCACCGAAGCGCGGGATCCGGATCAGCGCCGACGCGTCACCGAGCTTGACGTCGTCTTTCGGCGGCGCCGTCTCGGGCTCCTCCTGCGCGGGAGCCGGTCCGCTGGCGGTCCACTGCTCCTGCAGGTCGGCGACGACCCGCTCCTGCGCCTGCTTCGCCACGAAGTTGGTGCCGTAGAACTGCCAGCCGACGTATCCGAGCAGGCCGATCCCGGCCAGGACCAGTGCGACGCCGACGTAGAACGCGACGCCGCGTGCCGGTCGGCTGGCCTGCGTGGCCGGGTCCATGGTCTCCACACTCATCGCGCTCATTGTCGCCTACTACAGTCGCGGTATGGCACCGAACCAACCAGACAGCCGGATGGCGAAGCGGTTGCAGGGGATCCCGGCGACCATCTTCTCGGAGATGTCCGCGCTCGCCGTACGGACCGAGGCGCTGAACCTGGGCCAGGGCTTCCCCGACCAGGACGGCCCGGACTCCGTGGTCGAGGCGGCGGTGGCCGCTCTGCGCGGTGGTCGCAACCAGTACCCGCCCGGTCCCGGCATCCCCGAGCTGCGCCAGGCGGTCGCCGCGCACCAGGCCCGGCACTACGGGATCGAGCTCGACCCGATGTCGGAGGTGCTGGTCACCACCGGTGCGACCGAGGCGATCGCCGCCGCGATCCTGGCGCTGATCGACCCGGGCGACGAGATCATCGTGCTCGAGCCGTTCTACGACAGCTACGTGGCCTGCATCCAGATGGCCGGTGGGATCCGTCGGCCGGTGACGCTGCGCGCACCCGACTTCCGGCTGGACACGGCGGCGCTGCGCGCAGCGGTGACCGAGCGCACCAAGGCCGTGCTGGTCAACACGCCGCACAACCCGACGGGGACCGTGCTGAGCCGCGACGAGCTGGAGGCGATCGCCTCGGTCGCCGTCGAGCACGACCTGATCGCGATCACCGACGAGGTCTACGAGCACCTGCTGTTCGACGGCCGCGAGCACATCCCGCTCTGCACGCTGCCGGGGATGTGGGACCGGACCGTGTCGATCTCCAGCGCGGGGAAGACCTTCTCGTTCACCGGCTGGAAGATCGGCTGGGCCACCGGACCGGCCGGCCTGGTCCGGGCGGTCGAGTCCGCGAAGCAGTGGTTGACGTTCAGCTCCGGCGCCCCGCTGCAGCCGGCCGTCGCCCATGCGCTGAACGAGGAGGCCGGCTACTACACCACGCTGAGCCGCGAGCTTGAAGAGAAGCGGGACCTGCTCTGCGCGGGCCTGACCAAGCTCGACATGGACGTCTACGTGCCGGAGGGCACCTACTTCGTGACCTCGGACGTCAGCCGCTACGGCTACCGGGACGGCCTCGAGTTCTGCCTCGCGCTGCCGGAGCGGGCCGGCGTGGTGGCAATCCCGTCTCAGTTCTTCTACGACGACGCCGACGAGGGTCGGCACAAGATCCGCTGGGCGTTCTGCAAGGAAACCGAGATCCTCGAAGAAGGGATCCGGCGGCTCGCCGCCGCCGACCTTCACGCCTGACCACGCCTGCTGGCTTCCGCGGGGCCGATGAGTGGTCCCATGACGTGTCCGACCGGTGGCCACCCGAGTCATAGGAGCTTTTCCGGCACCCTGGAGCCGGAAAGGCTCCTACCTTCTCGACACGATGACGCCGGCCGCCCAGAAGTCAGTCGCCAGGTGCTGAATCGGTCACCGCGGACCGGCTCGACGCAGCCGACGCGGTGGACGACCGCCTCACTACCGTTGCCGCGCACGTGAACCCCAACGGTCGTTGAAACGCCGAAATCCCTACCGTTGCCGCGCACGTGAACGGGAACGGTACTCGCGACGCAGGCGGCGACCGGGGCGCGGCAGACCTGTACGTGTGACCCGGCCTACGCGGCCCCGGTCACCAGACGTTCTTGGGTGGCTCCTGCTTGTCACCGGACTCCGGCTGCCCCTCGGGGCGGTGCTGCTGGTCCGGGCGTGAGGGGTCGCCGTACGACGGTCCCTGCTGCTGACTGTGCTCGTCCGGCTGGCCGTAGGGCGGCTGTCCGTACTGCTGACCCGACTGGCCGTACTGACCCTGCTGATCGCCGTGCTGCTGGCCGCCGTACTGCTGACCCTGCTGACCCGACTGCCCGTACTGACCCGGCTGACCATAGGACTGCTGACCGGGCTGACCGGAGGACTGCTGTCCGTACTGCTGGCCGGCGTACTGCTGCGGGTACGACGGGTAGCCCGGCCTCCGGGAGAACCACTGGTTCGCACCGCCGGTGAACAGCAGCACGATCGTGGCGCCGGCCCCGATGATGTTGAGCAGGCTGAACGGCAACGCGGCCAGGCTGAACACGATGGTGGTGCCCGCGGAGATGACCAGCGTGATCCGCGCCCAGCTCTGCCGCCGGTAGGCGAGGAAGGCGAGCACCATCGCGGCGAGGCACCAGAAGAGGATCACCGCACTGGTCACCCAGAGCAGCGCGATGATGTCGTCGGGTGCCACGTCGAGCTGCTGGAACTGGGGCTCGGCCAGCATCTCGTCGATCAACTGGTCCTGGGCGACCAACAGGGCGAGCACCACGAACCCGAAGGCGACGAGGGTGAGCCCCGACAGGATCCAGGTCACCCAGGCCGCGGCGGTGACGGTGGTCGGTCGCTTCTCCGGACCGTTCGACGGTGCGTAGGGCGAGGGGCCGCCGTACTGCTGCTGGGGGTAGCCGTACGCCGGCGGCGGCCAGGACTGCGCGGACGGTGAGTGCTGGTCCTGTCCGTACGCCGGCTGGCGCTGGTCCTGCCCGTACGGCGGCTGCTGCTGCGGGCCGGACTGTGCTCCCTGCGGCGACTGTCCCTGCTCGGGCTGCCCCGGTGAGGCCGGGGACCCGAACCCGTGCGTGGGCGGCGGGACCGGTCGCTCGGACGACGAATCGGGCATCCTCGGCCACTCGGGCGCGCGGTCCGGGTCCGCGGACGGGTCGCGGTGGGGTGGGTTCTCCGACGACAAGAAGGCGCCCTTCCTCTCCTGCTGGGCGGAGGTCCCCGCCCGTCCGGCGAACCAGTCGCGTGCCGGCCGGGTCCACAGCATCATCGCCGTGGCGCCGACGATGATGGCCAGCGGGCTTCCGGTGACCGGCGCGGTGAGCATGATCACCGCAGCGGCCACGGTGAATCCGATCCGGGCGCCCTTGTTGCGCTGCAGCACGTAGAACGCGAGCACCGTGGCGGCCGCCGCGGCGGCACCGGCGAACATGGTCATGCCGCGGAGGATCTGCAGCACCTCGCCGGTGTCGAGCCCGAGCCCGTTGCCGGGATAGGTCGCCAGGAACTCCTCGATGGACTCGCGCATCTCGATGGACCGGATCTGCGACATCGAGTCGAAGATCGTGACCACGAGGAGGGCGGAGCCGATAACGGCGACCCACCCGGCCATGGTGACCTGGTTCGGGCGGGCCGGCGCCTTGGACTCACTCATACCGACATTGCATCATGCGAACCAAGGCGGTCGCATATCAACGCCGCCGGTCACGCCGCTTCCGGCAGCCGCGGCGTGAGCGTGAGCCCCTCACCCGACTCGGCCACGTCGACCGTCACCTCGCCGCCGTCGAGGACCTGGCCGGCGAGCAGCATCCGGGCGAGCGGGTCGCCGATCGCGCTCTGCACCAGGCGGCGCAGCGGCCGGGCGCCGTAGGCCGGGTCGTAGCCGGTCCGGCTGAGCCAGTCGTGCGCGGCCTCGGTGACCGTGATCGAGATCCGGCGGACCGCCAGCCGACGGTCGAGCTCGGCGATCTGGAGGTCGACGATGTGCGAGAGCTCGTCCTGGGTGAGCGCGTCGAACATCACGATCTCGTCGAGCCGGTTCAGGAACTCCGGCTTGAACGCCTGCCGGACCACCGCCATCACCGAGTCGCGCTTCTTCTCGTCGTCGATGGTCGGGTCGACCAGGTAGGTCGAGCCCAGGTTGGAGGTGAGGATCAGCAGCGTGTTCCGGAAGTCCACCGTGCGACCCTGTCCGTCGGTGAGCCGACCGTCGTCGAGCACCTGCAGCAGGATGTCGAAGACCTCGGGGTGGGCCTTCTCCACCTCGTCAAGGAGCACCACGGAGTACGGCCGGCGGCGTACCGCCTCGGTCAGCTGGCCGCCCTCGTCGTACCCGACGTAGCCGGGAGGCGCACCGACCAGCCGGGAGACCGAGTGCTTCTCGGAGTACTCGCTCATGTCGATCCGCACGATCGCCCGCTCGTCGTCGAACAGGAAGTCCGCGAGCGCCTTGGCCAGCTCGGTCTTGCCGACACCGGTGGGGCCGAGGAACAGGAACGAGCCGGTGGGCCGGTCGGGGTCCGCGATGCCGGCGCGCGAACGGCGTACCGCGTCGGAGACCGCCTCGACCGCCGACTTCTGGCCAATCAGGCGCTCGCCGATCACCTCTTCCATCCGGAGCAGCTTGGCGGTCTCGCCCTCGAGCAGCCGCCCGGTCGGGATGCCGGTCCAGGCCTCGACCACGTCGGCGATCTCCTCGGGGCCGACCTCCTCGCGGACCATCTTCTCCGAGGCCGAGGCGTCCTCGGAGAAGATGGTCCGCGAGGACGCCTCGGCCTCGGTGGCTTCGGCGAGCTCCTTCTCGAGCGCGGGGATCTTGCCGTACTGGATCTCGCTCGCGCCGGCGAGGTCCCCCTCGCGCAGCAGCTTCTCGGACTCCGAGCGCAGCGCGTCGATCTGCTCGCGCAGCTCACCGATCCGGTCCAGCGAGTGCTTCTCGCGGTCCCAGCGCGCGTTGAGGCCACGGAGCTTCTCCTCGCGGTCGGCCATCTCGCTGCGCAGCTTCTCGAGCCGGTCCTTCGAGGCCTCGTCGGTCTCCCGCTGGAGGGCCATCTCCTCCATCCGCATCCGGTCGACCGAACGGCGCAGCTCGTCGATCTCGACCGGGCTGGACTCGATCTCCATCCGCAGCCGGGAGGCGGCCTCGTCGATCAGGTCGATCGCCTTGTCCGGGAGCTGGCGGCCGGTGATGTAGCGGTCCGACAGCATCGCGGCGGCGACCAGGGCGGCGTCGGAGATGGTGACCCGGTGGTGCGCTTCGTACTTCTCCTGCAGGCCACGCAGGATCGCCACGGTGTCCTCCACCGACGGCTCGCCCACGAACACCTGCTGGAACCGACGCTCGAGCGCCGGGTCCTTCTCGATCCGCTCCCGGAACTCATCCAGTGTCGTCGCGCCGATCATCCGCAGCTCGCCCCGCGCCAGCATCGGCTTGAGCATGTTGCCGGCGTCCATCGCGGAGTCGCCACCGGCACCGGCGCCGACCACGGTGTGCAGCTCGTCGATGAAGGTGATGATCTGCCCCTCGGAGTCCTTGATCTCCTGCAGGACGGCCTTCAACCGCTCCTCGAACTCGCCGCGGTACTTCGCGCCGGCGACCATCGCCGACAGGTCCAGCGAGAGCACCTTGCGGCCCTTCAGCGAGTCGGGCACGTCACCGTCGACGACCCGCTGGGCGAGGCCCTCGACCACGGCGGTCTTGCCGACACCGGGGTCACCGATCAGCACCGGGTTGTTCTTCGTGCGCCGGGACAGCACCTGGACGACGCGCCGGATCTCGGCGTCCCGGCCGATCACCGGGTCGAGCTTGCCCTCGGCCGCGCGGGCGGTCAGGTCGACGGCGTACTTCTCCAGCGCCTGGTAGGTCGCCTCGGGATCCTTGTTGGTGACCCGGGCCGACCCGCGCACGCTGGACAACGCACCGCGCAGCCCGTCGCCGGTCACGCCGTGCGCCTCGAGCAGCTTCTGGGCCGGCGAGCTGACCGTCGCGGTGGCGATCAGGAGGTGCTCGGTAGAGACGAAGTCGTCCTTCATCTCACCGGCGATGTCGGCCGCCATGCTGAGGACCTGCAGGGCAGGACGGGAGTACGACGGGGCGGCGACCGTCGAGCCGGAGGCGGCCGGGAGCTTCCTGAGCTCGGCCTCGACAGCGGCGGTGACCGTCGCGGGCTGCACGCCGACCGCTTCGAGCAGCGGGCGGGTGATCCCCTCCGGCTGGCTGAGCAGCGCGGCGAGCAGGTGCACCGCCTCGACCTGGGCGTGACCGGAGCCGGCCGCGCTCTGGATCGCGGTGTTGATGGCTTCCTGGCTACGGGTGGTGAACTTCGATGCGTCCATCAGATACGACCCCCTGGGATGTTTCGTCGCCACACGGCCACGGACTGGCCGGCCGAGCCGGTCGTCCGGACCGCGGGAAGGTTCTGGTTGTTCTGCTTGAGCTTCTTCAGCGCCTGCTCGTGGGCGAACCGGCTCACCGCCAGCTCCTCCTCGAGCTCGGCGACCCGCATCCGCAAGGCGGTGACCTGGTTCTCCAGGTCGAGGATCCGGCGTACTCCCTCCAGGCCGATCCCGGAGGAGGTCAGCTCGGCGACCTCGCGGAGCATCTCGATGTCGCGCCAGGAGTAGCGCCGCCCGCCGCCACCGGTCCGGCCCGGCCGGACCAGCCCCATCCGGTCGTAGGCGCGCAGGGTCTGCGGGTGCAGCCCGGTGAGCTCGGCGGCCACGCTGATCACGTAGACCGGCACCTCGGGGCCGGGCTGTCCGGGCATCCGCGGGGTGGTGGTCATCGCGCACCGCCGCCGAACAGGTTGGCGCGCAGGTCGTTGCCGGCGGTCGCCTCGCGGTAGGCCTTGACCGCCTCACGCGCCTGTTCGTTGAGGACGGCGGGCACCTGGACGTCGACGGTGACCAGCAGGTCGCCGCGGTGACCGTCCTTGCGGGTCACGCCTCGGCCGCGGACCCGGAAGGTGCGCCCGTTGGGGGTCCCGGGCGGGATCTTCACCGTGACCGGCGCACCGTTGAGGGTGGGCACCTTGATCTCCGCACCGAGCGCGGCCTCGTCGAAGCTGACCGGCACGTCGAGGGTCAGGTTGTCGCCCTTGCGGCCGAACACCGGATGGTCGGCGACCTTGACGTTGACGTAGAGGTCACCGGCCGGCCCCCCGCGCTCGCCAGCGGCGCCCTTGCCGCGCAGCCGGATCCGCTGGCCGTCCTTGACGCCGGCGGGGATCCGAGCCTGGATCGACCGGTTCGACATGCCGCGACCGGAGCCATGGCAGGTCGGGCACGGGTCGTCGACGACGAGCCCCCGGCCGTGGCAGGCGGGGCAGGTCTCGTTCATCGTGAAGGCACCGCCGACAGACGCGGCCACCATCCCGACGCCCTCGCACTCCGGGCAGACGCGGGGCACGGTCCCGGACTTCGCGCCGGTGCCGGAGCAGTCCGGGCAGGGCGCGTCCGAGGACAGCCGCAGGGAGACGGTGACCCCCTCGATCGCGTCGGTGAAGCTGATCGTCGCGTCGGTCTCGATGTCGGCACCGCGACGGGCCTGGGCGGTGCGGGTGCGGGCACCGCCGCCACCGCCGCCGAACATCCCACCGAAGATGTCGCTGAAGCCGCCACCCCCGGTGCCACCGCCCTGGCCGCGGAGGAAGTCGTTGATGTCGAACGGCTGGCCGCCGGTGGTGCGCCCGCCGAAGCCACCTCCGAAGCTGCCGACCATGCTGCGCATCTCGTCGTACTGCTTGCGCTTCTTATCGTCGCCGATGACGTCGTAGGCCTCGGCGATCGCCTTGAACCGCTCCTCGGCGACCTTGTCGCCGGGCTTGGAGTCGGGGTGGTTGGCGCGCGCGAGCTTGCGGTACGCCTTCTTGATGTCCGCGGCCGTTGCGTCCTTGGACACGCCGAGCGTCTTGTAGAAGTCCTTGTTCGCCCAGTCAGCGTTCGTCATGTGCGCGCCTCCCCTCTCTGTTCTGCTGAGTTGTCAGGGTGTGGTGCCCCTATGGGGGACACACACCCTGACAACTCGGTGTCATTCGGACGCAGGCTCCGGTTCCGGGTCGACCACGGTCACCCGCGCTGCGCGGACGACGCGGTCCCCGATCCGGTAGCCGGCCTGGATGATGGTCTGGCAGGTCGTGGTGGTCACCTCCGGCGAGTGCGCGTGCATGAGCGCATCGTGGAGGTTCGGGTCGAACTCGTCACCGGGCTCGCCGAACTTGACCAGGCCGAGACCTGCCACCGAGCGCTCCAGCGAGTCGGCGACGGCCTTGAAGCCGCCCTCCAGCTCACCGTGCTCCCGGGCCCGGTCGATGTCGTCGAGCACCGGCAGCAACCCGGTCAGCACCTGGAAGGTGGCGTTCTGCTTCACCAGCTCCCGGTCCCGGTCCACCCGCCGCTTGTAGTTGACGTACTCGGCCTGGAGCCGCTGGAGGTCCGCGGTCCGCTCGGCGAGCTCCTGCTTCGCCGTGGCCAGGTCCGCGACCAGGTCGGTCGGAGTGTCCTCCGCCAGGTCCCGGTCCTCGACCACGTCGGGTCCGCCCTCCAGGATCGGCTCCGGCTGGTCGGGAGCCGCAGTCTCCTGCGGCGCCCGCCCCTCCTCGGCCAGGTCAGCGGTCTCGTCGAAACGTTCGTTCGAAGAGGTCACTTGCTCTCATCCCTGTTGTCGTCGGTGGTGTCCTCGTCGACGATCTCCGCGTCCACGACGTCGTCGTCGGAGTCACCCGTGCCCGCCGTACCACCGGCTGCGGCCGCGTCGGCCTCACCGGCCGCGTACATCGCGGCACCCATCTTCTGGCTGGACTCACCGAGCTTGGTCATCGCGGCCTGGATCGCGGCGACGTCGGTGGCGCCCTCCTCGGAGCCCTCGAGCGCCTTCTTCAGCGCCTCGACGTCGGCCTCGACCTCGGTCTTGGTCTCCGCCGGCACCTTGTCGCCGTTGTCGGCCAGGAACTTCTCGGTCGTGTAGACGAGCCCGTCCGCCTGGTTGCGGGTCTCGACGGCCTCCTTGCGCTGACGGTCCTCCTCGGCGTACTGCTCGGCGTCCTTGATCATCTTGTCGATCTCTTCCTTGGACAGCGCCGAGCCGCCGGTGATCGTCATCGACTGCTCGCGGCCGGTGCCCCGGTCCTTGGCGGACACGTGCACGATGCCGTTGGCGTCGATGTCGAAGGTGACCTCGATCTGCGGGACTCCGCGCGGTGCCGGCGGCAGACCGGTCAGCTCGAAGTTGCCGAGCGGCTGGTTCTGCGCGGCCATCTGCCGCTCACCCTGGTAGACCTGGATCTGCACCGAGGGCTGGTTGTCGTCGGCGGTGGTGAACACCTCGGACCGCTTGGTCGGGATCGTGGTGTTGCGCTCGATCAGCGTGGTCATCACGCCGCCCTTGGTCTCGATGCCCAGGCTCAGCGGGGTCACGTCGAGGAGCAGCACGTCCTTGACCTCACCCTTGAGCACGCCGGCCTGCAGCGCGGCACCCACGGCGACGACCTCGTCGGGGTTGACGCCCTTGTTGGGCTCCTTGCCGCCGGTCAGGTCCTTGACGACCTCGGCGACCGCCGGCATCCGGGTCGAACCGCCGACCAGGATCACGTGGTCGATCTTGGACACGTCCATGCCCGCGTCCTTGATGACGCGCTTGAACGGCTCCTTGGTCCGGTCGAGCAGGTCGGTGGTGATCCGCTGGAACTCCGAGCGGGTCAGCTTCTCCTCGAAGTGCAGCGGGCCGGACTCCGAGTGGGTGATGTAGGGCAGGTGGATCGTGGTCTCGCTGGAGGAGGACAGCTCGATCTTCGCCTTCTCCGCAGCCTCCTGGAGACGCTGCCGGGCGATCTTGTCGGCGCCGAGGTCGACGCCGTTGCTGTCCTTGAACTTCTTGACCATCCAGTCGACGATCCGCTGGTCCCAGTCGTCACCACCGAGGTGGTTGTCACCGGAGGTCGCCTTGACCTCGACCACGCCGTCGCCGATCTCGAGCAGGGAGACGTCGAACGTTCCACCACCGAGGTCGAAGACCAGGATGGTCTGGTCGGACTCCTTGTCGAGGCCGTAGGCCAGTGCCGCCGCGGTCGGCTCGTTGACGATCCGGCTCACGTTCAGGCCGGCGATCTCACCGGCCTCCTTGGTGGCCTGACGCTGGGCGTCGGAGAAGTACGCCGGGACGGTGATCACCGCGTCGGTGACGGTCTCGCCGAGGTACGCCTCCGCGTCCCGCTTCAGCTTCTGCAGCACGAAGGCCGAGATCTGCTGCGGGGTGAACTTCTTGTCGTCGATCTGGGTCGACCAGTCGGTGCCCATGTGCCGCTTGACGGACCGGATGGTGCGGTCGACGTTGGTGACCGCCTGACGCTTGGCCACCTCACCGACGAGCACCTCGCCGTTCTTGGCGAAGGCCACGACGGACGGGGTGGTGCGAGCGCCTTCTGCGTTTGCGATGACGGTGGGTTCGCCACCTTCGAGGACGGACACGACGGAGTTCGTCGTACCGAGGTCGATGCCGACCGCGCGAGCCATGTTTCTACCTCCGATGTCGGCCCGTTCGCCGGTCGGACGGTTCTGCGTCCGGGGCGCGCGGGCGTGTGTTCTCAGTTCTGGGGACGGGGCGATCGTGCTCCGCCGACTCGAGTGTGTCAAATAACCTGAGTCAGTTCAACTCAACTCTTGTCATGGAGTACAACGCAGGAAGGCGGAGGATGTTCCCGTCATTTCGGTGCCGGATGCCGTGACTCCGGTCACTTCCGGACCTGGGGGGCTGCAGCCGCGTGCGGAGTGGCGGCGTCGTCGTACGTCGGCGCGGGCTTCGTCCCGTCGGCTCGCACGCCGTTCCCGTCCATGTGGATGGGAACGGCACCTCGAATCGCCGTCCGAGATGTCGTTGTCGTCCGTATGGACGGCAACGGCACCGACCCGCTCGCGGCCCGGACTGGTGCACGTTGGCGCCGACGCGTACGCCGGGCCGTGGCGATTCGCCGATCACCGCTGGGTTCACGTCCCCGGAACGGGAGTGACCTCGCCAGATCCACGACCGTTCCGGTTCATGTGCGTGGGAACGG
>DATFGA010000004.1:0-2345 GCA_035249775.1 Nocardioidaceae bacterium
GAGACCGTGCAGGAGGCGTTCGACAAGTACCAGATCGACGACCCGACCGCGGTCCGCGGCGTGAAGCAGGAGGGCGGCGACGCCTGACCGGCTGATTACCACGGTATGCAGCCGATCTGCCGCTCCCCATGGTGTTAGCGCCATGGGGAGCGGCAGTTTGCCATGGGGAGCAGCGCAGCGCACGCGGCACACAGCTGTTCCGGTTCACGTGCGCTGGAACGGTAGTGATTCTGCGCGGATCACTACCGTTCTGGTTCACGTGCGCGGGAACGGCTCCTGCGCTAGCCGGCGGGACATCTCGCGGCGTCAGGCGGTCCGGGCGTCCGACTCGACGGCCGCGAGCGGGTTCGGTGCACCGTTCCTGAGCAGGGCCCGCCACCGGCCCCGGTGGTAGACGGCAGGCTGCGTCGTACGGATGAAGTCGGTCAGGATCGTCACGAACCGCTGCGGGTGGTCCTTGTGCGGGAAGTGCCCGGCGTTCGCGATCACCTCGACCGATGCTTCGGGGGCGAGCTCGGCGGCCAGCCCCGCGTGCCGCACCGGGATCACGTCGTCGTCGGTGCCCCAGATGACGCACATCGGCATCGCGTGGGTGAGGTAGGCGCGGTCGGCCATCGTCACCACCTGCCCGCGCCAGTCGACGACCGCACTGACCACGTGCCGGATCGCCGCCCGGGCCCGCCGGTCGCGGAACGAGTCGTAGATGGAGGCCACCTCGTCGAGGTCGCGGGTGTGCGGCAGACCTGAGGCGGCGAGGCCCTTCATCGCGAGTCCGGCCGCGTGCCGCAGGCCCGGCAGCATCGCGACGTGCATGGCCTGGTGGAACCCGGGCAGCGTGATCGCGCGGATCACCGGCGTCACCTCGCGGCCTAGACCGCCGGGCGAGACCAGCACCAGCCGCTCGGTGCGCTCGGGGAACTGGTAGGCGAACTGCATCGCCACTCCGCCGCCGAAGCTGTGCCCGACCACGGTCACCCGGTCGATCCCGAGCACGGTGAGCAGGTCGCGCATCCCGTTCGCGTACCCGCCGACGCTGTAGTCCGCGCGCGGCTTGTCCGACCTTCCGTGCCCGAGCAGGTCCGGCGCGATCACGGTGAACCTGCGGGAGAGCGCCGCCACCACCGGCAGCCAGGTCGTGTGGTCACAGCCGAGCCCGTGCAGCAGCAGCAGCGCGGGACCGGAGCCGGTCTTGATGAACGCGCGCCGGTGGCCGTGAATGGTGAGGTACTGGACCTCGACCGGCTTGGGCATGTGTGGTGCTCCTCACGGAGATGTTGCCCGGATGTTAACCAGAACGCGTTACAAAATTCGTCATCGGGCCCACGAATCCGCAGAATTCTCCGCTTCGTTACCTCCGGCCGTACGCCGGGCCGTGGCGACCCCGTACGCCGGGCCGTGGCGACTCCCCGTACGCCGGGCCGTGGCGACCGTGACAACTAGGCTGACCTCATGACCGCGAAGCCGCCGGGCCGCAACCGTGCCCAGATCGCCCGCCGGCTCCAGAAGTCGGTCGGCGACCTGACCACGGCGGCGCTCACCCGGATGGAACGGGACATGCCCTGGTTCCGCGAGCTGTCCGCCGAGGACCGGTCCTGGATCGGGCTGATCGTGCAGGCCGGGATCAACGCGTTCGTCACCTGGTACCGCGACCAGGGACCCGACTCCCCCATCACCGCCGAGGTGTTCGGTGCGGCGCCGCGCGCGCTCACCGGTGTTGTGAGTCTCCACCAAACGGTGGAAATGGTGCGGCTGTCGATCGAGGTGGTCGAGGAGAACGTGGCCGACGCCGTCGGCGAGGAGGACGCACCCTCGGTCCGGGAGGCGATCGTGCGCTATGCACGGGAGGTCGCCTTCGCCACCGCCGAGGTCTACGCCAAGGCCGCCGAGATGCGCGGCGCCTGGGACGCCCGGCTCGAGGCGCTCGTGGTCGACTCGGTGCTCCGCGCGGAGGCCGACGAGACGGTCCGCTCGCGGGCGAGCGCGCTCGGATGGGAGGCCAAGGGCGACGTGGCGGTGGTGCTGGGACGGGTGCCTGTCACCGCGAGCTCCGGCCAGGGCCGCGAGAGCGTGATCGACGAGGTCCGCCGCTCCGCACGACAGGTCGGTCTCGATGCATTGTGCGCGGTCCAGGGCGACCGGTTGGTCGTCGTACTCGGTGGCGTCGAGAACCCGGACAAGGCGGGGGCGACGGTGGTCCAGCACTTCGGTGAGGGACCGGTCGTGGTGGGGCCCGTGGTGCCCGACCTGGTGCACGCGAACATCTCCGCGCGGGCGGCGATCGCCGGCCTGCGCGCCGCCCCCGGCTGGCCGTCGGCGCCGAGGCCGGTGACCAGCGACGACCTGCT
>DATFGA010000005.1:0-7998 GCA_035249775.1 Nocardioidaceae bacterium
CGTCCGCGGACTCCCGCCCGCCGTCGTCTCCGGCGGCGGCTGCGACGCGGTCGCGGCCTGGCGAGGTGCCTTCCTCGCCCACGGCTCGCTCACCGAGCCCGGCCGTTCCTCCTCCCTCGAGGTGACCTGCCCGGGACCCGAGGCCGCCCTCGCGCTGGTCGGCGTGGCCCGTCGGCTCGGCGGGATCCAGGCCAAGGCACGGGAGGTGCGCGGCGTCGACCGGGTGGTGATCCGCGACGGCGACGCCATCGGCGCGCTGCTGACCCGGCTCGGCGCCCACGAGTCGCTGATGGCCTGGGAGGAGCGCCGGATGCGCCGCGAGGTGCGCGCCACGGCGAACCGGCTCGCCAACTTCGACGACGCCAACCTTCGCCGCTCCGCCCGCGCCGCTGTGGCCGCCGGCGCCCGCGTCGAGCGCGCCCTGGAGATCCTCGCCGACGAGGTGCCCGACCACCTGAAGATGGCCGGTGACCTGCGGCTCCAGCACAAGCAGGCCTCGCTCGAGGAGCTCGGCCAGCTGCACGACCCGCCGCTGACGAAGGACGCGATCGCCGGCCGGATCCGTCGCCTGCTGGCCATGGCCGACAAGCGTGCCCAGGAGCTCGGCCTGCCCGACACCGAGGCCAGCCTCACCCCGGACATGCTCTCCGAGCCTCAGTAGTCCCCGAGTTGTCAGGCCCTGTGACCGCTATGGCGGTCACAGGGCCTGACAAGTGGGTGGACGACCGTTCGGGGCGGCAACGGGCAGGCGGTAGGGTCGGAGACGAGACGCCCGCACGACGGGATCTCGCTTTCTGACCTGACCGCAACCTGGGGAGTACGTGTTTCCGTGACTGTTCGCGTGGGTATCAACGGCTTCGGCCGGATCGGCCGCAACTTCTTCCGCGCCGTCAAAGCGTCGGGTGCCGACATCGAGATCGTCGGCGTCAACGACCTGACGGACAACAAGTCCCTGGCACACCTGCTGAAGTACGACTCGATCCTCGGGCGGATCGAGGGCGACGTGCAGGCGACCGGTGACTCCATCTCCGTGGGCGGCAAGAGCTTCGCGGCGCTCGAGGAGCGGGACCCGGCGAACCTCCCGTGGAAGGACCTGGGGGCGGACGTGGTGATCGAGTCCACCGGCTTCTTCACCGACGCCACCAAGGCGAAGGCGCACCTCGAGGCGGGCGCCAAGAAGGTGATCATCTCCGCGCCGGCGAAGAACGAGGACGTCACCGTGGTGATGGGTGTCAACCACACCGACTACGACCCGTCCTCGCACTCGGTGATCTCGAACGCGTCGTGCACCACGAACTGCCTCGCGCCGATGGCCAAGGCGATCAACGACGAGTTCGGCATCGTCAAGGGTCTGATGACCACCATCCACGCCTACACCGCCGACCAGAACCTCCAGGACGGTCCGCACAAGGACCTCCGCCGGGCCCGCGCCGCCGCGCTGAACATCGTGCCCACCTCGACCGGTGCCGCAAAGGCGATCGGGCTGGTGCTGCCGGAGCTGAAGGGCAAGCTCGACGGCTTCGCGCTGCGGGTGCCGATCCCGACCGGCTCGGCCACCGACCTGACCGTGGAGCTCAGCCGCGAGACGTCGGTCGAGGAGGTCAACGCCGCCGTCAAGGCAGCGGCCGAGGGCCCGCTCAAGGGCTACCTGACCTACACCGACGAGCCGATCGTCTCCTCCGACATCGTCACCGACCCGAGCTCCTGCATCTTCGACTCCGGCCTGACCAAGGTGTTCGGGAACCAGGTCAAGGTCGTCGGCTGGTACGACAACGAGTGGGGCTACTCCAACCGCCTCGCGGACCTGGTCAGCTACGTCGGCGAGACGCTCTGAGCCCGCACGGGATGAGCGACGCAGCGAGCTCCGGCCTGTCCGCGCTGGGCGACGTCCGCGGAAAGCGGGTGCTGGTCCGGTCCGACCTGAACGTGCCGCTCGAGGGCGACATGATCACCGACGACGGCCGGATCCGGGCCAGCGTGCCGACCATCCGGGAGCTCGCCGACGCCGGCGCCCGGGTCGTCGTCACCGCCCACCTCGGCCGGCCCAAGGGTGCACCGGACCCGCAGTACTCGCTGGCGCCGGTCGCCCGCCGGCTCGGTGAGCTGCTCGGGCGCGACGTCGCGTTCGCCACCGACACCGTGGGCGCCAGCGCCCAGGCCACCGTGGACGCCCTCGAGGACGGCGAGGTGGCCGTGCTCGAGAACGTCCGGTTCAACGAGGGGGAGACCAGCAAGGACGACGCGGTCCGTGGCGAGTTCGCCGACCGGCTGGCCGCCCTGGCGGACCTGTTCGTCAGCGACGGCTTCGGCGTGGTCCACCGCAAGCAGGCGTCGGTGTACGACGTGGCGCAGCGACTGCCGCACGCGATGGGCAACCTGGTCGCCGCGGAGATCGACGTGCTGCGCCGGCTCACCGAGGACCCCGAGCGCCCCTACGTCGTGGTGCTCGGCGGGTCCAAGGTCTCCGACAAGCTCGGGGTGATCGACAACCTGCTCGGCAAGGCCGACCGGCTGCTGATCGGCGGCGGGATGGTGTTCACCTTCCTCAAGGCCCAGGGCCACGAGATCGGCAAGAGCCTGCTCGAGGAGGACCAGCTCGACATCTGCCGGGAGTACCTCCTGCGCGCGGAGGAGACCGGCGTGCAGATCGTGCTGCCCAGCGACATCCGGGTCGCGGAGGAGTTCGCGGAGACGGCCGAGGCGTCCGTCGTACCCGCGGACCGGATCCCCGCCGACCGGATCGGGCTGGACATCGGCCCCGACTCGGAGAAGACGTTCGCCGACGCGCTCGCCGACGCGCGGACGGTCTTCTGGAACGGGCCGATGGGCGTCTTCGAGTTCGAGCAGTTCGCCGGGGGAACCCGAGCCGTGGCCGAGGCGCTGACCAAGGTCGACGGGCTCTCGGTCGTCGGCGGCGGCGACTCCGCGGCCGCGGTGCGCCAGCTCGGCTTCGACGAGTCGGCGTTCGGGCACATCTCGACCGGTGGTGGGGCGAGCCTCGAGTACCTCGAAGGCGCGCAGCTGCCCGGCATCGACGTACTGTCCTGAGGCCGCTGGTCCGTTAGCTGTAGGTCCGTCAACCGTTGGTCGCCCCTGTCGGGACCACGCATCGAGGAGAACTGATGAAGCACACGCGCGTGCCGCTGATGGCCGGCAACTGGAAGATGAACCTCAACCACCAGGAAGCGGTGGTCCTGGTCCAGAAGCTGGCGTGGACCCTCTCGGACAAGAAGCACGACTACGAGAAGGTCGAGGTGCTGGTCGTCCCGCCGTTCACCGACCTCCGCAGCGTGCAGACCCTGGTCGACGGCGACCGGCTCAAGATCAAGTACGGCGCCCAGGACGTCTCCCCGCACGACAACGGCGCGCACACCGGCGACATCTCCGCGGCGATGCTGGCCAAGCTCGGCTGCTCCTACGTCGTGGTCGGCCACTCCGAGCGGCGGGAGCAGCACGGCGAGACCGACGAGCTGGTCTGCGCCAAGGCGACCAAGGCGCTCTCCGCCGGGATCACGCCGATCGTCTGCGTCGGTGAGGGCATCGACATCCGCAGGGCGGGGAGTCACGTCGAGCACTGCATCGGCCAGCTGACCGGCTCGCTCGCCGGGCTGAGTCCCGAGCAGGTCGCCGGCCTGGTGATCGCCTACGAGCCGGTGTGGGCGATCGGCACCGGCGAGGTGGCCACCCCCGACGACGCGCAGGAGGTGTGCGCGGCGGTGCGGGCCTGCATCGCGGACAACTTCTCCGAGGACGCCGCGGCCGCGGTCCGGGTCCTCTACGGCGGATCGGTGAAGGCGGCCAACGTGGGTGGCATCATGGAGAAGCCGGACGTCGATGGCTGCCTGGTCGGCGGAGCCAGCCTGCAGGCCGACGAGTTCGGCGGCATCTGCCGGTTTTACGACATGCCTGTCATCTGAGTCCCCGATCGTGAGTTAGGCTTTCCCACCGTGGTTACCATCTTTACTGTGCTGCTCATGCTTTCGAGCCTGCTGATGATCGTGCTGGTCCTGATGCACAAGGGCCGCGGCGGCGGGCTCTCCGACATGTTCGGAGGCGGCGTCTCGAGCGGTCTCGGTGGGTCCTCGGTCGCCGAGCGCAACCTCGACCGGATCACGGTCGGCACCGGCGTCATCTGGTTCGCATGCATCATCGCCCTGGGCCTGCTGCTGAAGAGCGGCAGCTGACCGAACTGACGAGGAGTACGTAGCGTGGCTGGTGGAGGAAGCGCCATACGAGGCAGCCGTGTCGGTGCCGGGCCGATGGGCGAGGCAGAGCGCGGTGACGCTGCTCCGCGCCAGCGCGTGGTCTACTTCTGTGCCCATGAGCACGAGTCGGTGATCACCTTCGCCGTCGAGGCGCAGATCCCCGAGTCCTGGGACTGCCCCCGGTGCGGCCTTCCGGCCAGCCTGGACTCCGACAACCCGCCGCCGCCGCCGAAGATCGAGCCCTACAAGACCCACCTGGCCTACGTGAAGGAACGGCGCTCCGACCAGGAGGCTGCCGACATCCTCGACGAGGCGATCCAGACCCTGCGCGACAAGCGCAAGCGCGGCGAGATCATCTTCTGACCTCGTCGGACGGGAGCCGTGATGCGGCGGCCTCGTCCAGGAACCACACGGTTCGCTCGACCCCCTTGGGGCCGGCCGCGGGCACCGCGTCCAGGTCGCTGCCGGTGACCGCGTCGTGGACGGCCTGCGCCTTCTCGTCGCCGGCGGCCACCCACCACACCTCGCTCGCCCGGCGCAGCGGATCCATGGTCAGGGTGACCCGCGTCGGTGGCGGCTTCGGGGAGTCCCGGACCGCGACGACCGCCCGCTCGTCGTACATCTCCCGGCGCCCGGGGAAGAGCGACGCGCAGTGCCCGTCCGGGCCGATTCCCAGCATCAGTACGTCGAAGCGGGGCGTCGTGTCCTGATCGGAGGCGGCGGCCGCGCGGAGCTGGTCGGCGTAGCCGGCGGCGGCCGCGTCCACGTCGTCGCCGTACTCGCCGTCGGACGGTGCGACCTCATGCACCCGCGCCGGATCCACCGGCAGCCGGTCCAGCATGGCCGCGCGGGCCTGGCCCACGTTGCGGTCCGGGCTGTCGGCCGGGACGAACCGTTCGTCGCCGAACCAGAAGTCCACCTGGCCCCAGTCCACGGAGTCACGATCGGTGGCTCGCGCGACGGCCTCGTGGATCTTCACGGCGATGCTGCCGCCGGTCAGCACGACCGAGGGCACCCGACCCTGGCCCTGCAGCTCGGCGAGCCGCTCCACCAGCCGGGCGGCCACCGCGTCGGCGAGCTCGTCGGGGCCGGGGTGGGCACTGATCTCGGGCTCGGCCACGTCAGGATCCTTCCGCCGTCGGGTTCGCCTGGTGCATCCTGACCATCTTCTTCACGGTCGCGGCGTAGATGTCGTCCGGGTCCAGTCGGCGCAGCTCCTCGGCGAGCAGCTCCGGCATCTCGCGGCGTTTGAGGGCGACCGGACGGTCGGGCTGACCGGTCGCGGACAGCGTGGCGAGCTTCCCGTCGTAGCGGACCAGGCTGATCGTGCCCTGCTTGGTCTCCAGGACCACGTCGGTGATCCCGGGGCCCTCGGAGCTCTTCCGGTTGACCTCGATCTTCAGCCGGTCGGCCAGCCACGCCGAGAGCAGGTCCGCGCTGGGGCTGATCCGTTCGGCGGTCACCGACGCGGCGAGCACCTTGGCCGGGTTCTGGTCCAGCGCGGCGGCGAGCAGCGCCCGCCAGCCGGTGATCCGGGTCCAGGCCAGGTCGGTGTTGCCGGGGGCGTAGTTCCGGCACTGGGTGAACATCGCCTTGGACTTGCTGCGGGGGACCGCGGCCGCGTCGGTGATCCTGCGCTTGGCGAGCTTGCCGAGCGGGTCGTCCGCGGGGTCGGCGGGTGCCCTGGTCGGCCACCAGACGACGACGGGGGAGTCGGGGAGCAGCAACGGCAGCACGACGGACTCGGGGTGCTTGGTGACCTCGCCGCTCAGCCGGATCAGTGCCGTCTCGCCGGTCCATCCCGAGCCGATCCCGACCTGCGCGTCGACCTGGGCGGGGCCGCGCGCGTTGCCGAGGATCAGGCCGAGGACTCGAGCCGGGTGCTCGCGGGAGGCGGCCCGCGCGGTGTCCATCGCGTCCTCGGCGTCCTCCTCGTCGACGACGAAGATCAGCGTCATCACCATCCCCATCGCGGGACTCCCCGCCCGGCGGCGGGCCCGCAGGAACTCCGCGGCGATCGCGCTCGAGCTCGTGTCGGTGAGCTCCATCATCCCGGGCTGCGTCATGGCCGCCTCCAGACGCGACCGTCGCGGGCAAGCATCTTGACGGCCGAGTCCGGTCCCCAGGTCCCTGAGGGGTAGGTGTCCGGCCTGCCGTGCCGGGCCCAGTACTCCACGATCGGGTCGAGGATCTTCCAGGAGAGCTCGACCTCCTCGTGCCGCGGGAACAACGGCGGCTCACCGAGCAGCACGTCGAGGATCAACCGCTCGTAGGCCTCCGGGCTGGACTCGGTGAACGAGCCGCCGTAGGCGAAGTCCATGCTGACGTCGCGGATCTCCATGGTGGGCCCGGGCACCTTGGAGCCGAACCGGATCGTGATCCCCTCGTCGGGCTGCACCCGGATCACCAGCGCGTTCTCGGTCAGCTCCTCGACGGCGGTGTCGCTGAACGGCAGGTGCGGCGCCCGCTTGAACACCACCGCGACCTCGGTGACCCGCCGTCCGAGGCGTTTGCCGGCGCGGATGTAGAACGGCACGTTCGCCCACCGGCGGGACTCGATGTTGAGCTTGATCGCCGCGAACGTCTCGGTCGCCGAGTCGTCGGGGATGTCCTCCTCCTGCGTGTAGCCGGGCACCTTCACGCCGCCGGCCCAGCCCTCGGTGTACTGCCCGCGTGCGGTGCTCAGGTCCAGCCGCCGGGGGAGTACGACGGACTCCAGCACCTTCTGCTTCTCGATCCGCAGATGCTTCGCGTCGAAGGAGGTGGGCTCCTCCATCGCGATCAGGGCCATCAGCTGCAGGAGGTGGTTCTGGATCACGTCGCGGGCCGCGCCGATCGCGTCGTAGTAGCCGGCGCGTCCGCCGATCCCGATGTCCTCGGCCATCGTGATCTGGACGTGGTCGACGTAGTTCGAGTTCCAGATCGGCTCGAACATCGCGTTCGCGAACCGCATCGCCAGGATGTTCTGGACGGTCTCCTTGCCCAGGTAGTGGTCGATCCGGAACACCGACTCGGGCGGGAACACCTCGGAGATGATCGCGTTCAGCTCGCGGGCGGTCTCGAGGTTGCTGCCGAAGGGCTTCTCGACGACGACCCGCCGCCAGGAGTCCTCACCGGGACTGGCCAGCCCGTGCTCCTTGAGCTGGCCGATCACGTCGGCGAAGAAGCGTGGCGGGATGGACAGGTAGAACGCGTGGTTGCCGCCGGTGCCGCGCACCTTGTCGAGGTCCAGGATGGTCTGCCGGAGCGCGTCGAAGGCGACGTCGTCGCCGAAGTCGCCGGGCACGAACCGGAAGCCCTCGGAGAGCTGCTGCCAGACCTCCTCCCGGAACGCGGTGCGTGAGTGCTCCTTCACGGAGTCGTGCACGATCTGCGCGAAGTCCTGGTCGGCCCAGTCCCGGCGGGCGAATCCGACCAGCGAGAAGCCGGGCGGGAGCAGCCCCCGGTTGGCCAGGTCGTAGATGGCCGGCATCAGCTTCTTGCGCGACAGGTCTCCGGTGACGCCGAAGATCACCAGGCCGCAGGGGCCGGCGATCTGGGGGAGTCGCCGGTCCTGGGGGTCGCGCAGCGGGTTGTCGAAGGGGGTGGCGGTCACGCGAGGGCCTCCAGCACCTGCGAGAGGCCCGTCTCGACGTCGGTCAGGTGCAGCCGGAGCACCGGGCGCCCGTGGTCGGCGAGCACCCGGGCGTCGCCGGCGGCCTGGGCGGCGACCAGCGTCCCGAAGCTGAACTCGCGTCCCGGGACGGCGACGTCGTCGACCGGTTCGCCGGTGATCTGGATGTAGACGCCGACC
>DATFGA010000006.1:0-49536 GCA_035249775.1 Nocardioidaceae bacterium
GCGGACCGGATCGTACTTCCCCGAGTGGCTGCTCGAGCGCCGCAAGCGAGCCGAGCGTGCCCTGACCTCGGTGGTGGCGACTTGTTACCTGCTCGGTGTCTCGACACGGCGGATGGACAAGCTGGTCGCGAGCCTGGGATCACGACGTTGTCGAAGACCCAGGTCAGCGAGATGGCCAAGGAGCTCGACGCGCACGGTGGAGGAGTTCCGCACCCGACGGCTCGACGACGCGGGTCCGTTCACGTTCGTGGCCTGCCCGGTGCCTCGTGGCAGCGGTGCCGGACCCACTACGCGGCGAACCTGATGTCCGTGACTCCCAAGTCGTCGTGGGGGTCCGGTCGAACTGGGCGTGCACCGCCTCGGCATCGGGTCTGGTCGTAGAAGCGCTGCTGTGAACAGGGCGGAGTCCCAAGGTCGGCCGCGAATCAGACGGCATCAGGCCAGTACACGCCCAGGTGACGGAGAGAACTCAAACATCTCTTCGCGACCGCCGTGGACGATGAGACATGTCGACTCCGGCACCTCCCGCCACGCTCCGCGCAGATCCCCGAGCGGTTCAGAGACCACGAGCCGTGCGTCTTCGGAGAGCTGGTGCAGAAGTGTGTTGTCGGGATACTGCTGACGGAGAGTGGTGATGTCGACGCTGTGGAAAAGCGATCGAGATTTTCCCTCAGTGGAGTACCGAAATGCCCACGTGGTCTGTCCGTCGGTGGTGGCTACTGTCATCTGGACGGGGTGCTGGATGCCGTGGCGCCGTCCAGTTTCCTCTATGAGGCTGACTGCTTGAGCCACCGCTCTTGGTGGGTCCTCCTCGAGCCCGAAGGTCAGAGCCAGGAAGAAGAAGAGCTCGGAGTCGGTCGAACCCTCGATCTCCGGGTAGAGGGACGGCATGACGGCCAGCGCCAGGTCACGCTTCACCGAGGGAAAGTCGGCGATGGACCCGTTGTGCATCCAGAGCCAACGGCCGTGGCGGAAGGGGTGACAGTTGGTCTGCTGGACTGCTGTGCCGGTCGATGCGCGAATATGAGCGAAGACACGACCGGCGACTGCGTGAGATGCAAGGTCTAGGAGGTTGCGATCGTTCCAAGCCGGCTCGGTGCTGTGGTACACGCCCGGTGTCTCCATGGCGCCGTACCAGCCAACCCCGAAGCCATCGCCGTTGATGGGCTCCACCCCAAGCCGGGAATGTCTGCTCTGCACAACCAACGAGTTTTCCGGCTTGAAGAGAAGATCGTGCAACTGCACCGGCGAACCTGAATACGCGAGCCAACGACACATAGCTACCTCACTTCGATCCCAGTACACATCAAGGGCGGCGGCCCGGGATCATCCACTTCGGATGAAGTCGCGGTCATGACAGTGTCAATAGCGTGGTCCACCGGAGGTGGGGTCTTGACTGCGACGACCGAGCCGTTCCACGACACGGCAACAATGGCCGTATCCAACATCGACTGCCTTCCCGGCGCGCAAGCGCGATTGGCCCGAGCTAGGTCGGCGAACCGTCACGGTTCCAGCGAACCTCACACGGTGGTGGTCCTCCCGTCGTACACCGTGGACTCGTCGCTACTGGCACGTTACGCGCAACGCATTCCGGCCCTTGAGCACCGGCAACTTGTCACGATGTTGATGCTGCCGCGGGTTCTGGAGTCGGAGATCATCTTCGTGACCTCCATGCGTCCCACCGAGCGCGTGCTCGAGTACTACTTGTCCTTCGTGCCAGCCGACCTTCGTAACAGCGTTCGGTCGAGAATCCATGTGCTAGAAGTCCCAGATCCGACGCCGCGGTCGATCACCGCCAAGTTGTTGGACCGGAGGGACCTGATGGCAAGGATTCGGGAGATGACGAATGGCCGACTTGCCTATATCGAGCCGTGGAACGTGACCAAGCTAGAGGCCGACGTCGCTGACCATCTCGGGTTGCCGCTCAATGGCTCTCTTCCCCATCTGTGGTCGCTCGGCTTCAAGAGCAACGGTCGACGACTCTTGCGCACCGCTGGGGTGCCGCTCCCCTGGGGACATGAAGACGTCCACTGCGTTGCCGACGTCTTCGCAGCCGTAGAGGACATCAGGATGCATCATCCCGATGCTGCGGGAGCGGTCATCAAGTTGGACAACAGCGGCGCGGGCGAGGGAAACCGTGTCATCCGGTTCGACGACTTCCCCACCGTGGCGGCACTGCCGAGCGCCCTCGAGTGTCTTGAGCCGTGGTACCTGTCCGACCTCGCAAAAGGAGCCGTCGTCGAAGAGCTTGTCGCCGGCGAGGAGTTCTCGAGTCCGAGTGTTCAGGTCGATATCGCGCCCGGCTCACGCGTGAAGGTGATCTCCACCCACGAACAACTCCTGGGCGGCGATAACGGACAGGTATATGAGGGGTGTCGGTTCCCAGCCAATGCCGCCTACAGCAACCAGCTCGCGCTGTACGGGGAGGCCGTGGGCAAGCTCTTGGCGAGGAGAGGTGCGTTAGGCCGCTTCTCCGTCGATTTCGTGGCAGCACTCTCCCCCTCGTTGGGGTGGCGGATCTACGGCCTCGAGATCAACCTGCGAAAGAGCGGCACCTCTCATCCACTCTCCGTACTGGAGAATCTCGTCCCGGGGCACTACGACTGCGCCGCGGGAGTCTGGTCGACGGAAGACGGTGGTCAGCGCTTCTACCGCTCCACTGACAACCTCGTCGACCCCGCTTGGCGGTGTCGCCCGGCGGATGACGTCATCAACGCCATCCAGTCGGCCCGGCTGGAATTCGACCCACGGCACGGGGTCGGCGCGGTACTCCACATGCTCGTCGGCCTCGACATCGACGGTCGCATCGGTCTCACAACAATCGGCCGCTCACCCGCGCACGCCGAACAACTTCACCAGGCGACGGTCGCGGCGATCAAAGCTCCGGTGTCGATGGGCGGCGGGGTGTCGGGTGACGGCTTGGTCGAGTTCGCTGCAGAGGCGGCGAGTCTTCGTTCCGTGCGCAGCTCCGTCGTTGACTGAACTGATCGGCGCGCGGCCCGTTCCGCCCCGTGCCCGGGGATGGAGCACCGTGTCGTTGTCCGTATGGACGGTCTGCTGCAAGCTTGCGCCGCACGTGTCAATCAACGGCCGGGCTCGTTCTCGACGGTCAGGAACGCACCGTGTCGTAGCGCCTGAGGAAAATCGCCTCGGTCAGGGCCATGTTCAAAAGTTCACCCGGGTCGACGCTTTCGTTGGGGGCGTGGATCAGGGCCTGGGGCTCTTCGACGCCCATCAGGATGATTTCGGCATCCGGGTAGGTGTCGGTGAAGACGTTGCACAGAGGAATTGAGCCGCCCTGTCCGAGGGTTGCCATCGGCTGCCCGTAGGCCTCCAGCATCGCTTCGCCCATTGCCTGGTACGCCGGCCCGTCGATCGTTGCCTGGAACGGCGAGCCGGTGGCCTCCACCCCGATGGTGACATGGACACCCCAGGGTGCGGCGTGGTCAAGATGAGTCAGGAGCGCCCTTTCTGCCACGTTGGGAGCAAGTCCTGGTGGAATGCGGAGGTTGAGCCGCGCCGCGGCCCTTGGCACGATGGCCGCCGCCGAGCCGACGACGGGTGGGCAGTCGATGCCTAGCACGGTGACAGACGGTCGCGCCCACAGCATGTCCGACACCGCGCCGTCACCGAGCAACTGCACCCCGTCCAGCAGCCCGGCGTCCCCACGGAACTGTTCGGGCGGGTAGGGCTGGCCTTCCCATCGTCGGGTGTTGTCCAGCCCTTCGACTGTGGTGTTGCCGGCTGCGTCTCGCAGGGTGGCCAGCATCGCGATCAGGGCCGCGAGGGCGTCCGGGGCGGCACCACCGAACATTCCCGAGTGTAGCTCCGAGGCCAACGCCTCGACGGTCACGGTCACGTTCACCATGCCGCGCAGACTCACGGTTGCGGCCGGCTGGCCGACGGCCGCGTTCCCGGTGTCGCAAACGAGGATCGTGTCCGCGCGAAGCAGATCGGCGTTGTCGGCCACGAAGGTCTCCAGACCCCCGGTGCCCTGCTCCTCGGAGCCTTCCACCACCAGCTTGAGATTTACAGGGACGTCGTCCCCCATCGCGCGAAGCGCCATGAGGTGCATGAGGATGTTGCCCTTGCAGTCGGCCGTCCCGCGACCGTACCAGCGCCCGTTCCTCTCGGTCAGCTCGAAGGGCGGTGTCTCCCAGGCATCATCGTCGAGTGGTGGTTGCACGTCGTAGTGGGCGTAGAGCAGTACCGTGGGCGCCTCGGTCTGCGCGCACGGTCGAGAGCCTATGACGGCGTTGCTGCCGTCCGCGGTCTTCGCCAGCCGAGCATCGGTAAAACCCAGAGCGGCGAAGCGGTCGAGGACCCACTGCGCGGCGCGATCGCATTCCTCGGGCGGGAACTGGCGCGGGTCGGCGACCGACCTGATGGACACGAGCTCGGCCAGCTCCTCGCGCGCCTGCGGCATGAGCTCGGCGATTCGATTCCTCAGGTCCATGACTCAGGCACCCGCCACGTCGTCGGTCTTGAGGTCGTTCACGAACTCCTGAAAGTCCTCGAGCTCGTCGGGGCAGTAGACCTGGATTATCAGCAGCTGTCCCTTGACGGCGCGGCTGTCCGCGATCACCGGCCTGGCTCCCGGTCCCGTTGCCCCATTGGCCAGCAGTGAGAGGAGGGTCGCTCGACTCAGCGCCTGGTTCGGGTCGTTGCAGGTCGCGCCTCCGTCGTCACCGAGGACGCGGACGACCTGTTCTCTGTCAGGCGTGCGGGCCCCGGCGTCCTGTAGCGCAGCGATCAGCTCGTCGGCCTTCTCCTGCGCCTCGCGCGTCTCCCTGGCGGCACTGAAGGCGAAGACGGCCCAGAAGGCCAGGACCGTGAGGATCACGCAGACCGTGACGTAGATCCACGAGCGTTCACGTGGGGACTGGGTCTCCATCGGCGTGGTCATGATGCGGTCACCTCCTGTGGCTCAGGCTGCTTCCATGACGGCTTCCGGAACCGGTGGAACAGGAAGGGCACGAGCAGGCCAAGGCCCAGCGCGCCGCCGCCGACGATCAGGAAGTAGACGCTGGCGTTACCGGAGGCGAACTGCGACGGTGGGATGAAGCCGACGAGCAGAGCCGCCAGCGAGGCTGCGAATCCGACGCCACACATACCGATCAGCATCGGGGCTCGATATCCCCGCGGATGGTCCGGATGCTTGCGGCGAAGTTGGATCGCGGCTACGAACATCAGCAGATACATGATCAAGTAGACCTGTGTGGTGATGACGGAGAAGATCCAGTACGCGCTGGACACGTCCGGGATCAGCGCGTAGGCGAGGCCGATCACGGTGGTGACCAACCCCTGGACGACCAGGATGTTCTGCTGGACACCGTTCTTGTTGAGGCGTTGCAGGAACGGCGGCAGATAGCCCTCCTGCCGGGAGATCAGCAGCAACCCCTTGGACGGTCCGGCCAGCCAGGTGAGCATGCCGCCAAGGGATGCCGTGACCAGCATGATCCCGACGATCGGAGTCAGCCACTGCCAGCCGAAGTTGGCGAAGACCGCGTCGAAGGCCTGCATCACACCCGCGGTGAGCGAAAGCTCCTCGGCGGGCACGATCCAACTGATCGCCAGCGCGGGGAGGATGAAGATCGCCAGCACCAAGCCCATGGCCAGGAACATAGATTTCGGGAACTCCTTACCTGGGTTCTTCAGCGAGGAGACATGGACTGCGTTCATCTCCATGCCGGAGTAGGAGAGGAAGTTGTTGACGATGAGCACCAGACTGGAGAGGCCGGCCCACGCGGGCAACAGGTTGTCGGAGGTCATCGGCGCCGCGGACGCGTTGCCCTGACCGAGGAAGACCACGCCCAGGAGGACCAGGACGACGCCCGGGATCAGGGTCCCGATGATCAGCCCGCCGCTCGCGAGGCCAGCCACGCCCTTGGTGCCGCGTGAGGAGACCCAGACACCGGACCAGTACACGACAATGATCACCGCCGCAGTCCACACCCCACTGCTGGCGAGCTCGGGGTTGAACACGTACGCCAATGTGCTCGCGACAAACCCGAGCAGGCTTGGGTAGTAGAAGATCGTCATCGCGAACTGACACCACACCGCGAGGAACCCCATCGGCTTGGAGATGCCCTCCGAAACCCACTTGTAGATACCCCCTTCCCACCCCGACGCCAGCTCCGCGGATACCAGCGAGGTGGGCAGCAAGAACACGACGGCCGGGAGCAGGTACAAGAACACGCATGCCAAGCCGTAGACCGCCATAGTCGGCGCCGCCCGCAGACTGGCGACCGAGCTGGTGGTCATCATCGCCAGCGCCACCCACGAGATCCACTGGGTGCTTGCCGCGCGCGTCCGTGCGGAGGGCACGGCACGGGCGCCATCGATCGGCGCGGCGGTGTCACTCATGACGATTCCCGGCGCAATGCTTGTGTGTCCATCAGTTCCTCCGGCTGGACGTCAGCGGGTGGTTCCCGGATCCGAGTGTGGAGCGGGGTCGCACCTGCGGCCTCACTCACTAGGGGTGAACTGCCGGGGTAGACACGAGCTGGTGGTCGCCCCGCCTTGGGCTACTGGACGATCCGGAGGTCGCGCACGGTGTTGTTGAGCCGTCGACCGCCGACCTCGGTGACGGTGAGGATGTCCTCGATGCGGACTCCGAACTCGCCGGGGAGGTAGACGCCGGGCTCGACCGAGAAGCACATCCCGGGCACCAGGGCTTGCTCCTCGCCCTCGATCATGTACGGCGGTTCGTGTGTCGTGGTTCCAATGCCATGACCGGTGCGGTGGATGAACTGCTCGCCGTACCCCGCGTCCGTGATCACCTTGCGGGCAGCCCGGTCGATCTCCTGGCACGCCACCCCGGGCCGCACCGCCTCGACGCCGGCCTGTTGAGCCAGCTGCACCGTCTCGTGGACCGCCTGGACCACGGCGGAGGGCTCACCGACGCACACGGTGCGGCTGGTATCCGAGCCGTAGCCGTACATCAGCCCGCCGAAGTCGAGGACGACCGTGTCACCGATCTCAATGGTGCGGTCACCGGCCTCGTGGTGGGGGTTCGCGCCGTTCGGGCCGGAGCCGACCACGGTGAAGTCGACCTGCTCGTGCCCGAACTCGCGCAGCAACCGCCCTAGGTCCTCCGCGACGTCGGTCTCCTTTCGACCGGCGAACTGGACCTTCAGAATTTCCTCGTACGTCGCGTCCGCGGCGGCGCCTGCGGCTGCCAGCCGGGCGAGTTCGTTGGCGTCCTTGACCGCGCGAAGCATGGGCAGGCTCTGCGACAACGATCGATACGAACTGCCGGGCAACGCGTCCTGCAACCCGAGCAGGTGCATCGCCCACGCGGAGTCCGAAATACCCATGGTGGCCCGATCACGAACGAAGGCGCCGGCCCTCGAGAACGGGTCCTCGCCGTCAGCCCAGTCCACTATCGTGAGGCTGGGCGCTCCGAGAGCACCCTCGGCGTCCGGCCGCTCCAGGGTCGGCACCAGCAGGATTGGCTCCCGGTCCGGGACGAGGACGAGGACGGTCAGCCGCTCGGTGATCGCCGTCGGCCGGTAGCCCGTGAGCCAGAAGAGCTCGGGCCCCGGGGTGACGAGGAGCCCGTGCAGTCCGGCGTTGGTGGCGTCGGCGCGGGCGCGTCGCATCCGTACCGCGTAGTCCTCGCTGGTGAATGGCGCGGGTGGTGTCGCGATGGAGGCGCTCATCGCGTCCTCACTCCACCGGCCGTCGCCGAGGTCGGCAGTGTGTGCGTGTGAGCGGCCGCGGCGGCAGCGGCGTCGCTGATGGTGCCCGTTGCCGGACGGTGCCGCCCGATCAGGAAGGCCATCAAGACGCCGAGGAAGCTGAAGATGGCCATCATCCAGGAGGCAGCGGCCAGGCCGGAGGAGAGGGCGTCACCCTGCGTCGCGCCGTCGGCAGTCTGGTTCGCGATCACCGTGCCGTAGATGGTGGCGGCCAGAGCGGTGGCCACCGCGGCGCCGACGTACCGGGCCATGTTCGAGACACCGGAAGCCCCTCCGACCTGGTTCTCTGGTACCGCGGCCGTCGCCGCCGACGACGCTGGACCGTTCGACATGCCCATGCCGACCGCGATGGCGACGAGCGGAAGGAGGAACGCCCCGTACGTCCACGAGGCGTTCACGAAGCCCACGATGGCGAAGCCGGCGGTGGTTAGAGCGAACCCGGCACCGATCGTCTGTCGACCGCCGAACTTCCCCGCCAGGCGCGGGACAAGTGGGGCCACGACGACGAGCCCGACGGTCGCCGGCAGGGTCGCCAGACCCGCCTCGAGCGGGCTGAAGTCCAGGGCGGAGGGTGCCTGGAAGTACAGGCTGAGGAGGTACATCAGCCCGTTGATCGTGCCCGCACCGATAAGGATGGCGATAGTCGAGCCCACCAGGACGCGGTTACGCAACAACGCAAGGTCCAGCAGCGGTACGGCGACCCGCCCCTCAATAGCGATGAATCCATAACCTGCCGTGATCGAAAGCGCGAAGCAGCCCAAGGTGGCCGCCGACAACCAGCCCCAGTCACCGCTCTTGGTGACCCCGAGGACGAGCGACGTCAGCGTCAGTGCGATGAGCAGGGTGCCCGCGTAGTCGATCGACCTCGGTCGATCCGGATCCCTCGACTCACTCACTGTCGTCGCGGTCAGCACCATGCACAGCACCGCCACACCGGCGTCGATCCAGAACAACCCTTGCCACCCGGTGACATCGACGAGCACGCCGCCCAATAACGGACCGGCGGCTGCGCCGACCGCCGCTGCCGCGCCCCACAGCGAAACGGCCCGCAGCTGCGCCTCGTCCTTGTTGGCGACCGAGAGGAGACTCAGACCGCACGCGAGGATGGTCGCCCCGGCCGCCCCTTGGATGACCCGCCCGGCAATCACCATCCCACCGGACTCCGCGAGCGCGATCATCACGCAGGACCCGACGAAGAGCAGCAGGCCCAACTGGAAGACCCGCTTGCGGCCGAAGACGTCACCCAGCGAGCCCGCCGTGACAATGACCGCGGCGCCGACCAACGAGTACCCGGTCACCGCCCACTGCAACGTCGTGACGGATGTGCCGGTGTCGTCCGAGATGGCGGGAAGGAGGATGCTGACCGCGGAGGTGTTCGCGTTGACCACGAGCGTCGAGATGCAGGTGGCCGCCAGTACCCCGCCCGCCCGCGTGCTCACCTGTGCGACGTCACTCATCCACGTTCCCTCCCGTGGTCCGCCCAGAGGCGGACACGACCCAAACCACGGTAGGGCCGACATGCCCTGGCGCCTTCACCCTCAACGGACGAGTGGAACCGGTCGACCAGCCGTGGTTTGCGGATCAACCGGCCTCACCCCCCTGCATGCCAGGCGCCTCCGCCAACATGTTGGGCGGACACTGCAGATAGGGGTCGCGGTCCGGACTTGGTCGACCGGAATCACCCGGAACGGATGAGGGTTAGCGGCTTTTGGGGCCCTAGTGTCTATCCAGGATCGTGGCTCGCGGCGCGGACACCGACTCGTTCGGGGTCCATGCGGGCGGCTCGGGCACATCGACTAGACAGATCGTGGAGGCGCGATGACATCGTCCGTGACTGCCCACCCGGGCTTGACCGTCGGGCCGACAAGCGAGTTCAGCCTGTTCTTCCACGTGAAGCCCGGTGAGGGACCGTCGCTGCGGAGTGCACTCCAGGATCTGCAGAACACGCCTGGGTACCGCCCCGGCGACTACGGGATGGCCATCCAAACGATTCACGAGGCGCGGTTCGTCCTCTTCGACGAGGACACCCGACTCGCCTTCGTCACCAGTTTCGACGGCCCCTGGGACGCCTACATGGAGGACTTCTTCAGCTCCGGGCCGACGCTCGGCCTGTTTGACCTCATCTTCCAGCACGTGCACGGCTATGACGGGCTGCCGGACCTTGCCGCGGTCAAGGCGTTCGTCCTGGGCGCCGAGACGACGGCAGCGGCGTACGCCCGCAACTATGGCGGCACCGTCAAGGAGATCCGGAAGGCGCAACGCGTGAATGCGGCCTTCCAGCAGGTTCTCGACCACCCAGCAGCCGTCGAGCTTCTCGGGCATCCAGCGGCTCAGCCACTGCTCGACGAGGCCGGCGACTAGCAGGCAGCAGGGACCGGAGGGCGCCATCCGATGTCGGACCATATCTCTGGGCCGCGCGCTTGCGCCGAACCGATCGCGGACATCACCGACGTCTATGCGTTTCCGAGCCCCGAGCGGGCAGACCGTCTTGTCCTCGTCATGAACACGCTTCCGATGGCCAAGCCATCAGACCTTTTCTCGTCGGGTCTCCTCTACCGGTTCAGGTTGCGGCCGCTCGACGGGCCCGCACAGGGCCAAGGATGGCGGTTCGTTCCCGCCGCCGACGAGCTTGTCCTCGACTGCCTCTTCTCCGTGCGCGACACCGACGCCCCCTTCGTCCAGGAGTGCACCTGCACCGCCTCCACCGGGCAGTCGGTCTCGTTCCGCGTGAACGACTCACAGGGAGGACTCGACGCCGGCCTACGCGTCTTCGCCGGCGTCCGGTGGGATCCGTTCATCATGGATGCCCGGGCCGCTCTGACGACTCTCGCGACCCATCAGCTGGCGTTCACCGATCCCGGGTCGATCTTCCTGGACGGCAAGAACGTGCTGAGTGTCGTCATCGAACTGGACTCGTGGCTGGTCGGCGCCTCCGGCCTCATCGGTGTCGTCGCCGAGACGCTGACGCGCGGAGAGGTCAACGTTCGGATCGAACGCGTGGGCCGGCCGGAGGTGAAGAACATGATGCTCGCGCCGAAGGAGTTCGACCCGGTGAACCGGGACCTCGAGATCCGTGACCTCTACAACATGGAGGATGCCTTTCACTTGGGCGACTCCTACCGGCAGGCCTACCGCGCACGCCTGAACGCCAACCTCGCCTTCTGGGACCGCCTGGACGGCAAGGTGGACTGGCCGCCAGACGAGGACGGCGACCACCCGATGACAGACCTGGTACTGGCCGACTTCCTCGTCGTCGACATCACCAAGCCGTACGTCGAGCGAGGATCGTTCCTCGAGATCGAGCTCGCGGCCCGACGCGGCCAGCCGCACCGGACCTGCGGGGGACGGACCTTGAACGACGACGTCATGGACACGGTCTTCACCCAGCTCGTCAACGGCGGACATGGCCCCACCATCCGGGACGGCGTCGACTCCGCCAGCTGCCCGGCCACCGGCACGTTCCCCTACCTGGCGCCGCCGAACCAGCACCCGCCCGAGCCACCCCCTCACCACTAGCAACGGAAGGCACCTGAGCCGATGGCCGATGCGACCAGTCCCCCGCTTGAGCTCGACGATATCCAGGCCGGCGCGCTGTTCGAGCGTCCATCGCCGTACGTCGGCACGTATCTGATGCTGCGAATAGTGGACCGTGCCGATGGCAGGGAGCTCGTCCGCAGACTGCACCGGATCCTCACCGCCTCGGGTACGTCGGACATGGCAGACGACACGACCCTGACCGTGGCGTTCACCTACCATGGCCTCGAGGCTCTGGGAGTCCCTCAGACGTCACTGGACAGTTTTGCGCCGGAGTTTCGCCAAGGGATGGCAGCGCGCGCCGCCCTCCTAGGAGACGTGGGTGAGAGCGATCCCGAGCGCTGGGAGGCACCGCTCGGCAGTGCCGACGTGCACGTTGCCATCGCGGTTCTGTCCCCTGACGCCGACCGGCTCCAGGCTGCAGCCGATAAGGCTCGGCGTGCCCACACCGAGCTACCCGGGGTGGAGGTGATCTGGCGTCAGGATTGCTACCAGCTCGCCACCGGACGGACTTCCTTCGGTTTCAAGGACGGCATCGGTCAGCCCTCGGTCGAAGGTAGCGGGAGGCCGTCTTCGAGTCCGCGGGAGCGCCCCCTCAAGGCCGGCGAGATCATCCTGGGCTACCCGGACGAGACCGGTGAACTCCCACCGATGCCGACGCCGGAAGTCCTTGGCCGCAACGGTACCTACGTCGTCTTCCGGAAGTTGCACACCAAGGTCGCTGCCTACCGACGCTACCTGCGGGAGCGGGCCTCGAACCGTGCCGACGAGCACCTCCTCGGAGCGAAAATGGTCGGCCGCTGGCAGAGCGGCGCTCCCCTGGCCCTCGCTCCAGACCACGATGATCCCGAGCTCGGTGCCGACCCCCGGCGCAACAACGACTTCCTCTTTGCCGACGACCCACGCGGGTTCAAGTGCCCCGTAGGTGCCCACGCCCGGCGAGCCAACCCACGCGACGGCATGGATCAGGACGGCAGCGTCGACGTCCGGCTCCACCGCATGATCCGCCGAGGAACGAGCTACGGACCCATGCTGCCCGAGGGCACACTCGAGGATGACGGTGCCGACCGCGGGATCATTTTCGTATTCGCCGGGGCGCACCTCAGGCGACAGTTCGAATTCGTCAAGACCCAGTGGCTCAACGACGGCATTTTCATCGGAGCCCCACTCGAAGCGGACCCCCTCGTCGGCCCAACCGAAGGGTCCGGCGTCTTCACGATCCCCCAGCGTCCGATCCGCCGGAAGCTGCAGAACCTGCCGCCGTTCGTGGTGACGCGGGGCGGAGAGTACCTCTTCGCGCCCGGCCTGACAGCCCTGAAGTGGCTTGCAGAACTCGACACATGAGCGGTCGACACCGATGAGAGGGCACAGTGCGATGAGCACACGCGGCACGAAGCGTTGGGACGCGCTCGATTGCGGACTTCCCTCTCCGCACATGGTGCGGCCATTACATCTACCAGGGGCAGGACCGGCCCCATGAGCCCGTGAGCCCGTGAGCCGCATGTGCGTGCGGGCCCGCATCACCGACCCCGCTCCGGGGGGCGATACTGCCCCCAGGCGCCTACACGGTCCGAGGAAAGGCATGGTCGGGAACCGGGCCGTCGCGCAGGTCGACATCAGCCTCACCGGTGAAGCCGACTGGCATCCCGCACAGCTGGACCGGTCGTCGGTCACTGCCGGTGGCAGGACTGGTCGTTCGTGTGGGACAGCAATGCCGTCGGGCGCCACACACTCCGCCCCGGGGCGACCGATGCCGAGGGAACGTTCAGCCCGCCGTCCCACCGTGGAACCGGCTGGGCTATGGAGGCCCAGTTCACTTCGCTGATGCATCCCTCACAAGACCATCCGCACGAGCGAGGACCCCATGTCAAGACACACCAGGAAGCGATGGCCGGATTGGGTGTACGGCGAGGGCAGGGAGCCCGACTACCGGTTCAGTTTCGCCAATGAGCGCACCTTCTTGGCTTGGATTCGGACTTCGCTCGCAGTGCTGGCCGCCGGTGTGGCTCTCGACGTAGTAGACCTTTCCTTGGGCACTCGCGTCCAACACGGCCTGGCCGTCCTACTTGTCGCGCTAGGCCTGGTCTCTGCGGTGCTGGCGTGGGTGCGCTGGGCACTCGCGGAGAAGGCAATGCGGGCACAAGCACCCTTGCCGGCATTCAGATTTGGAGCGATATTCACTCTGTGCGTCGTGATCAGCGCAGCCGTCGCCATCTTGTCCGGCTTGTAGCGCAATGGTCGATGACATCGGCGTAGCCAATGAACGCACCGCCCTCGCCTGGCAGCGCACCGCCCTGGCATTGATTGCGGGCACGGCAGTCATGGCGCGCCTCAGTTTCAACGAACTCGGTTGGTCGGCACTTGGCATCTTGTCGATCGCGATGCTCCTGAGCAGCTGGGTGTTCGTGGAGAGCTGGTTGCGGTACTCCCAACACGCCGGTGCACGGTTGCGCGCCCGGGACCGCGGAGGGCGCGCTGCTGCCGCCTTGGCGACGGCGACCGTCCTCATCGCCGTCACCGAACTTGTGGCACAGATCGCCGCTTGATTCCCGAGTGTCCGTAGGCTGCTCGGGCCCGCTAGGAGCTCACGGCTGCGGCGTTGGTTCCACTCGTTTCCGCAGATCGGCCGCTGTGTTGATGTGCTGTCAGGGCGCGGCAACGCTCGGCGCGACGCTGAGCAAGACGGGCGAGCCATCCTCGTGGGGTGAGGTTCCGACTGGGCAAGAGAGGCAGTCTGCAGGTCAACGGATCCATGCACACGTGATGCGGTCGCGCATGCACACCAGCTTGGGTTGCTGGAGGCGAGGAAGTGACGGAGGCGGCGTTCGCGAGCCTGGCACTCCTCATTCTCGGGTGGGCGGTCGGGTCCGCCCTTCTACTTCGTGTGAACGTAACCGGCCCGCTGGTCTTCTCGGTCGCGGGCTTCTTGCTAGGCAATCCGGACTGGGGCCTCTTGTCTGTCGACGTGGCAACCCCGTCAATCCGCCTCCTCGCGGAGATAACGCTCGCCCTGTTGTTGTTCTCAGACGCAGCGAGGGTCAACGTCTCCAAGCTGAAACGAGCCATCACCGTCCCCGCACGGCTCCTAGGCATCGGGCTTCCGTGCTCGGTGGTTCTCGGCTCGGTACTTGCCGCTTGGCTTTTCGAAGATTTCACCTGGGCGCTCGCAGGTTTCGTTGGCGCCGCTCTGGCTCCCACCGACGCTGCACTCAGCACGCAGGTGATCAATGATAGGCGAATACCCATGCAGGTACGGCGGGCACTCAATGTGGAGAGCGGCCTCAATGACGGCCTCGTCACTCCGATCGTCGCCTTCACGCTCGTCATGGCCGCAAGCGAACTGGGTATAGACGGCCACGTCGACTCCCACGAAGCGGGAGCCGTCCTTGAGCTCGCAGTCGGCGTCGGCGTCGGGCTTGCGATCGGGTTTGTCAGCGCGTACCTCATCGCGCTCGGTTCGCGACGGCGCTGGATCATGACCGGCGGTCGACGCCTCGCCACGCTCGCCGCCGCCTTGAGCAGCTTCGCCGTGGCCGCCACTTTCGGCGGCAACGGGCTCATCGCGGCGTTCGTGGCCGGCATCACCTTCGGAGCTGGTTTGGGCGGCGATGCTGCCGAGGTGGAAGAAGCCGGAGAGTTACCGGAGCTTCTGGGCGAGATTCTGGCGCTCGCCGTGTGGTTCCTGTTTGGCGCCGCACTCGTGCCGGTCGCCTTGCACAACTTTGATGGGTTAGTCCTCGTCTATGCCCTCCTGAGTCTCAGCGTTGTGCGAATCATCCCGGTCACTTTGTCCATCCTTAGGACGGGGATGGACAAATGGACCGCCCTGTTCGTGGGTTGGTTCGGACCTCGCGGTCTTGCTTCCGTGGTGTTTGCTCTCTTGGCGATAGAGGAGCTCGGCGACACACAGGTGGTCGAACGGGCCGTCGCCGTGGTTTCCCTCACTGTGTTGTTGAGTGTGGTGCTGCATGGCGCCTCGGCCGGCCCACTGGGAAGGCTATATGTGCAGCTTGAGCAAAGTCGGGAGGGCCAGATCGACGCCCCCCGCTCCCGGCGCCCAGGACCCAGTTACGAAGGTCTGCGCTAGCAAGTCTGCGCAGATCATGAAGAGGTCAGCCATGGCGCTCGTGGGCTCGGCGCAACGCCAATATCGCCCGTCGTGGACGAGGCACACTGCGTCAGTCCGTTGAAATCATGGCGGTTGGACTGGTCAACGATGGGCGAACATGACGCCACGAAGCGAGGCAGGGCCAACGGGATGATGCCGCAACCAACATTTGGCAACGCGAAGCGGCGCCGGTTACGCCGGGGTCGCGCGAACCGCGGATGGTCGGTCTGCGCGTCCGCAGTGACCACGGTCGGTCTGCTATGCGGGCAGGCTCGGTGGGGCTGGCAAGGTGTGACTACCGGAATATTGATCCTGGCACTTCTCGTAACGGTCTTCACCGCCGCTCTATTCGGCGTTGTGGGGCTTCGGGCTCTTTCCCGGCTGAGCTGGGTCGGACTGGTCATGGGGACGTGTCTAGTTGCGCTCACCGCTGTGGTTGCCGTATTCGGAGCCATCGGCTTTCTTGTGGTCCTGCTCCTCGTTGGGAGTTCACCCACCGTCGTCGCGGGTATGCGCGTCCTCTGGCACTCCGTGATGAACAGGTTCAGCATCGCCCGCCCGGATGTATGCGCGGTGCAGGCTCATGCGACTCGCGAGGATATCGAACTTCCGCGCCAAGTAGCGATGACCGCCGAGAAGGTCAGCACACTCGACGATGCAGCGCTGTGCTTGGCTTGGCGGCGGAGCTTTGTCGTGCTTGAGGCGGCTGTCTCCATAGAGAGCCGGATGACCGTGGTTCAGCAGCGCCAGGTCTATCTCGACGAATTGGAACGCAGGTGTCCTGGCGGGATTGCGGCTTGGCTCTCCTCCGGCGCTCGGGCATCGGGGAACCCGCTTCCGTACATGGGCGACCGACCTCATCGATCGGTGTGACGGGGCGCTAGAAGTGGATCGCACCGAGACTCCCCCTGCAGCTTGACCGGTCGGCCGACGCGGCTAGTTCCGATGCCAGTCGTAGACAACGTTCGTGCGCAGTAACAGGTCCTGGACCGACCGCCGCTCCGCGCTCACCGCAACCCAGAGGATCCCCACCGGGAATGCTAGACAGCACAGAGCGCGTAACCCCGACCTGGCCCATCCGGGTGCTCCTCCGAGAGCGTCGACCACGCGGATTCCGAGCACTGAGGCGCCATAGGTCCGGCCGGCGAGTGCCCAACCCACGGTGAGATACACGACCGTGAGTCCGGCGGAGGCAGCGAACAGGGCGAAAGGCTGCAAGGCAGGTGCGTTGAACCCGTCGGATGACCAGATGAACCCGATGGCTGTGGCGCCCGCATAGATGAGAAGCTGAACAGCGACGATCGTGGCCACGTCGACCACTGCAGCAAGACCACGGCTGACGATCCCAGCCCGGTCTCCGCGGCCGATCGGCTCAGCTGGTGTTCGGGGCGTCACGGCCGTCACGTCGGGACGACACCCGGAACCGCGGACCGAGGCAACTCCGTCGCGGTGTGCCGCCTGCCAAACAACCGCTCCGTGAAGCTGCCAACCGCGTCGTCGGCATGCATGGCCTGCTCACGTGCTCCGCGGACCGCCTCGGAGGCGAGCGACCCCGTCGATTCGCGCACTATCGCCGGGAGGTCAAGACCCTCAACGACTTCCCGCGCCAGGGCCACCATGTCCACCTGCTCTCGCACCAACGCCGTGAGATCCATTTCCCGCAAAGTCGACTCAGCAGCCGTCCTGCCCAATGGACCTACGACCGAGTCGGCCCGGCGCATCACTGTCGCGATAGCAGTTCTGCCCCTCTCGGAGAGGTCAGCAAGAACCCGGTCCCCGGCCCGGAGCACGGGTGCAGGCGCATGACGTAACGCGAGGCTCAAAGGTTTGCCGAGTACCTCGGCCCGGTGCGAGATGGTGACGGTGACGTCCGCAGCGATTGCAGCGATCCCAGCCGCAATCTCAAACCCAGCCCGACTTCCGGTCGAAGCGTCCATTTCGAGCTCCTCATTCTTCTAGCAGCCAGTCCGTCGCCCGGCTGGTTACGCGGTTGTGTGTCCACGAACCAATAGCAAGTCTCCGGCCGAGCGGCGATCTCCACCCCATCCTCCACGGGTGATCCGCGGCCACCTGGTACCCGACTTGAGGGAACCGCCTGCCTGGCGGCGCGGCTACTTGGCCGGGTGGACCATCGCGTCCAGAGCAACGCTGACAGCCAGCAGGAGAACGGAATCCTCGCCCGGTGCGATCTGGATCCCGTAGGTATCCCGGACCCGGAACCACTTCTTGGACACCTCGGCTACCTTGCGGTTGCCGACTTCGATGTCGTACTCGTGGTCAACCAGATTTCCGTGAATCTCCAAGTCGGTCCCCGTCTCGACGTCGACCTTCCACCGGTCGCGAAGTGGTGTGATCAACGCCTTGTGAACCGTAGCTACGCGAGAGCCGTCTGCCGATTGGATCTCCATGGTGTCGCGTATGTGCATGACCCGTGTCTGGATCTGGTAGAGCCTCGTACCGTGGGCATCTTCGAGATTCATCGTGCGACGGAGCCTGAGTGCCTTGCCGTCGACGCGGAAGACACGCTCCCCCTGCGCATTCTGGATCCAGTAGTCGTCACCGATAGACAATATTCGCTGCCTCATTTGGTACCGGGTTCCGGTGCCGCCGATCCCGAACTCACGGCGCTCCTCGCGCCGTTGGCGACGCCTCTCCTTCAATCCCATCAGGTGCCTCCTCAACCTCGGGCTGCGGCTGTGACTGCAAAGATCCTCTCGCCACGCCGCCGTCGCCGAATCACGCGCCGAGGGTGAGGGCTGGTCAACCGGTTGCCGGCGCCCGACACCGGCAGCTTGTCGTACTAGCGAGTGCCGGACGGTGCCACTTCCGTTGGCCTAGGGGAACGTGTTGCCTGGCTCGGATGCCGTGGTAGGAACCAGGCTGCCGCTAGGCCAGCGAGCCCGGCGATGCCTAGCGAAGCCATGGCTGCGGTGTACGCTCCCGTGCTCAGACCGGCGAGGAGGATCGTGCCCGCGATAGCAGTGCCCAGCGACGAGCCCAAATTCGAGACGGAGCGCGACAATCCCGAGATCTCGCCCTGTTGGTCTTCGTCGAAGCTCGACTGGACGACGTTGACGGACGGCGTAAGCATGCCGCCTAGCCCGAAACCGATGAAAAGCAATCCAGGGACAAACGCCCAGGTGCTGTCGGACACCCTCACCAGTGTGATCAGCACGGCTACCCCGACGATCGAAACGACGAAACCTGCGAGGATCAGCGTGCGCTGCGACCGCCGCTTGGCGAACCGCTCGGCACCGAGCGACGATGTGAGAAGCCCTGCGGTGGCTGCCGTAAAGATGATGCCGGTCTGGACTGCGTCGTAGCCGCGGATGACCTGGAGGTACGACGCCACCGTGAACGACGTACCGAGTAGGACCAGCCACTGGGTGCTCTGTGTGATCAGGCCCAGGTTGGATGTGCGGTTGCGGAACAGCGCCGTCGACAGCAGCGGCTCCCGCCCGGCGCGCTCCTTCGCCCGCACCGACAGGAAGAACGCGATCAGCACGAGGGCACCGAGCACCATGAGCACGACTGTCAGCCAGACGTTCTGGTCGGCCGCGAGGATGCCGGTGACCAGCAGGACCAGCCCCACGGCGGATAGGGCCGCGCCCCGCAGATCGAACTCCCGGGTCGGATCCGACGGCAGCGGGTCAACGATCCTGCGACTGACGAGCAGGATGGTGACGACGATCAGCGCCTGGAAGACGAAGGCGGCTCGCCAACTGATCGCGGAGGTTATCAGGCCGCCGATCAGCGGCCCGGCTGCGGCACCGATACCGCCCATCGCGCTGATGGCGCCGAACGCTCTGGCGCGGGAGGTGACCTGCGTGAACAGCAGCGTGGTGAGGATGTACACCGGCGGGATCAGCAGTGCGGTACCAACGCCTTCCAGGATCGAGTTGCCGATAATGAGCAGTCCCAGCCCGGGCGCGACCGCACTGAGCAGCGCGCCGACGGCGTAGACCGCAAGTCCCACTCGGAACAACCGCACCCGGCCGTATCGGTCGGTGAGCTTGCCTCCGGGGATCATCAACGCTGCCATGACGAGCAGGAACAGTGTGATCGCGACCTGGATGCCCTGGACCGATGTGTCCAGATCCTCGCTCATGTCGTTGATCATCACGTTCATATTGGAGCCGGCGAAGCTGCAGATGAACTGAGCAAGCGCAAGTGGCACCAGCACGCGACGGAGCTCCCCCCAGGGCTTCTCGGTCGCAGCGATCTCGGTCACTCTTGACCCTCTCGTGCGGGGCACCGGAGCCATTGCGGCCCCACCTCGACCGACCCTGCCAAGTGGCGCACCTCCCCGCCTCATCCGGACGGGGTGAGCCGCAGCCGGACGGCATGGGCACCGTCACGCATCTTCGCGCCCGGACACGATCGGCCGGTGGACGACCTGCTCGACCGAGGTGTCCAGAGCGACGACGCCTGTCCCAGGGCAAGAAGGGGCCCGGCACCCGCGAACGGTCTCTTGGCGGGCTCCATGCGCATGTTGGCCGCCCACGCCGCCTCGGGCCGTCATCCGCTGACAGTGGCCGTGCCATCGTCGCTGGGACTCGATCTGGGGGCACGGCGGCCGATCTCGACAGCGAGCGCAAACGGGAGGATGAAGTCCACCAACGCGAACGTGATCGCTGGACCGATGTATACCGCGGCGCCACCGAGTTGCGAGCCGATGATGATCAGCCCGAGTGAGCCGAAACGGAAGATCGACACCAGCCCGGTGGTCATGATCACATCTGTGTCTCGCTTGCCGCCGAGGAGCCCGCACAGCGCCCCGAGAGCGCCCGCGGCCCCGACGATGACGAGCGCGACCACGATGACCCACGATCCGAACATCGTCTTGATCGTGCCCCAGTTTCCAGCGATCCCGGTCGCCAGCGCGATCACCAGTGCCAGGTTGGCGATCTTCACCAGCCTCCCCTGCCAGTCGTCGGCGTGCTCGGTGTACCGGGTGCGGATGAACAGCCCGACCGCTAGCGGCAGGATTACCAGCGCTAGCAGGCTCTTCACGATGTCCCAGGCGCTGATGGAAGCGCCCGTGATCACCTGGCCCGCCCATAGGGGGACGGCGACGATGTTGACCAACTGAAGGACGACGACCACCGAGACCGCAAGTGGCAGGTCGGCGCGCCCTGCTATCTGGGCCGCCTTGAGTGAAGCAGCACTGCCGGCCCCGAGGGTCGCGAGTACGAGGCCGGGCACGTACTTGTCGTCCATCGGCGATACCGCGGCGATACCCCATGCGGCGCCCGGGATGACCACGGCGTTCACGATCACCATCACGATGACCAGCCCGACACGATGAAGGGGTGCGAGGAGTTGCCCCACGGTGAAGGTCATGCCGAGCGACAGGACCGTGGCACCCACTGAGATGGCGATCCCTGCGTTGAACAGCGCCGTGAAGACCTGGTCGGCGGTCACGTGTCGCAGCCTTGCTGGTTGGCGCCGATTCCCGTCCAACGAGGATCGGGCCTGCTACGGGCTTCGGGTGCGTGGCCCGGAAGTTGCATCACACACCCTGGGTCACGCACGCCGAGGCCCTCATGACATCGCGCAGGCGGGATGCGTCCTATTGCGGCGATTGGGCGTGTCGTGGGGCGAGTCATGTGCCCAAAGGCCCATGCATGAAGCCCGTGGGATGCCACGCGGCGGACTCGGGGTTGTTCCGACCGGGGGCGTCGGCCAGCGCGTAGTGGGATCACAGGTCCACATCGTCCCTTGGGCTACTCATCGACGGTCGACGTAGATGACTTCAATGGCGTTGTTTCCGTAGCCCAAGCGGTTCCAGGGGGGGACGTCGGGTTGCACGTTGCCGGCGGCGTCGGTCGCTCGAGCCCGGAGGGTGTGCCGGCCGACGTTGATCGAGTCCCAGGCGAAGCTCCAGTCCTGCCACTGGTAGTCGCTTCGGGCCGGTTCGAGGCGGGCGGGTTGCCAGTCGCCTTCTCCGGTAAGGCTGACGTCCACACCGGTGATGGGGCCGGTGCCCGACCAAGCCTTCCCGCGGACCGTGTAGGACTCGGCCCCGATGATCGAGCCGGGTGCCGGGTCAGTGATCCGGGCGCGGACCCGCATCAGCGAGACGGGCTCGTGCGGCCGGTCGGGCCACTCGTAGATGTAGTGACCGGTCTGGAACTCCCCGGCGTAGGGCTCGGTCAGGACGTCGAGTCGTTTCAGCCACTTCACGGACGCGACGGCGTACCAGTGGGGAACGATCAGCCGGAAAGGCGCCCCGTGGTCACGCCCGAGGGGCTGGCCGTTCATTTCGTAGGCGATGAGGATCCCCGCTGCCGGGTCCGTGGCCTGTTCCAGCGGTATGGAACGGGTGAAGGTGAGGTTGTCTTGGTCGGTCTCGGGCAGGATCGCCTGCAGGTGGTACCCGCCGTGGTCGGCACCCTGAGCCAGAAGCTCGATTCCGTCCGCCCTCGGCTCGACCTGCGCCAGGACCTCGTGCAGCAAAGCTCCGGTCCACCGGGCGGTAGAGACCGCGAAGTCTCCCCAGGGCTCCCCGGTCGGGAGCGGTTTCATCTCCAGGCGGCCGTTACCGGCACACTCCAGGGTGACCGTGTGATCGTGGGCGGGCATCGCACGCAGGTCCTCGACGGTCAGGCTCGTCGGTTTCCCGACGGCGCCGCCGATCTCGAAGGTGCCGTCGTGCTCGGGCACCGCGAAATTGCTGCGCACGTAGTGCATCTCGGTGGGGGTGACGTCACCGATCAGAGCGGCCGGTGGTGCCTCGGCGTTGTAGGGCGCGGGGTTGATCATCACCAGCGCAGCGCGAGCCGCCTCGAGGTCATCAACGATGGTCATGATCTCTCTCCTTGGGTCAGGGATGAAGTGGAGTGGTGGTCCTCAGAAGTCGGAGTCGTTGAAGGTCGGTTCGCGACCGTCGTTGAAGGCGCCGATGCCTTCGACTCGGTCGGGATGGACCGCGGAGCGCCAGTGCGCGTCCATCATGATTGCGATGGCCTGCTCGATCGGCTGTCCCTCGCCCAGGTGAACCGCACGCTTGACGGATTGCACGGCGGTCGGGGAGTTGCCGGCGATCTTTTCGGCGATCTGCTGGGCCGCGGACATCAGCTGGTTGGGGTCGTGGAGCTCGTTGACCATCCCGAGCCGGTACGCCTCTTGGGCAGGAATGGGGTCGCCGGTCATAAGCATCTGAAGGGCCCTGCCGCGAGGCAGGAGACGAGGCAGCAGCGCGGGCGAGCCGCCTCCGGCTGCCAGGCCAAGCATTGCTTCGGGCTGTCCGAAGGTCGCGGTGGCCGAGGCGATGATGAAGTCAGTGCTCTGGGCGAGCTCGCACCCTCCGCCGTAGGCGATGCCGTTGACGGCGGCAAAGATCGGCTTGCGGAGCTGGCGGACCGTGTACAGGGTGCGGTCGAAGGCCTGGCGCTGGCGCAACCAGTCCTCCTTGGTCATGGACTTGCGTTGCCGCAGGTCACTTCCCACAGAGAATGCACGCTTACCGGCGCCGGTCAGGACGACGACCCGGACTGCCGTGCGAACCGCGACCTCCTCTACGACCTCGGTTAGCAGTGCGCCCATCTCCGTGGTGATGGCGTTGTCTGCGTGGGGCCGGTTCAGGGTGATCCGGGCAACTCGCCCCTGGGAGAGGTAGTCCAGGAGCACGGGCGCCTCGGTCTCGACGACGTCGGGCGCGGGCGGTCCGAAGTCGAGTGCTGCCCAACGGTCGGTGCTTGATGTGCTCATCATGCTTCCTCTCTCGGTGGGCGATTCGTCAGGTGTCCAGGTCGGTGAGCCAGCGCAACGCACTCCGGCTGGGGGCGAAGCAGTACTCGCCGCCGCGGGTGACGACGAACGGTGGCAGGTCCTGGAGCCGGCGACGGATCGGGCGTTTGCGGAATTGTGAAGCTGCCCGGGGTCGTGGCGAGGTCCGACGAGTGGGTCGGACTCGGGCGGGGCGCTGATGATGAGGCCGTCGTTGAACCACTGGGTCTTGACGAACTCGAACTGACGTTGGGTGTTCAAGGCACGCGGTCCGGAGATGTGGTCAGACATGACGGCATCGTGTCTCAGCCGCGGTTAATCGCCGGCCTCGTCCAACAGCGGCTGTAGCCCTGGATGCTGGAGCGCCTCCGCCGCCTGAGGATGGTCGAGCACCCGCTGGAACGCGGCGTTCACCCGCTGCGCCTTTCGGATCTCCTTGACCGTCCCACCGTAGTTGCGGGCATACGCCGCAGCCGTCTGCTCGGCGCCCATAACAAACGCTTTGACAGCGGCCAGGTCGGGCAGCCCGTCGTACCCCTCCACGTGGCGGAAGATCACGTCGAACAGCGCCAAGGTCGGCCCAGAGGTGAAGAAGTCCTCCATGTAGGCGTCCCACGGACCGTCGAAGCTGGTCACAAAGCAGAGCCGGGTGTCGTCGTCGAACAGGACGAAACGCGCCTCGTGGATCGTCGCGATGGCCACGTTGTAGTCGCCGGGCCGGTACCCCGGTGTGTTCTGGAGTTCCAGTAGGGCGGCCCGCAGAGACGGCCCTTGGCCATCCTTGACGCGGAAGAAGAGACTGAACTCGCTCGTCGGCCCAACCCTCAGGCCGGGCTGTACGGCGTCCACTGCTGGGGTGGCCACGGAGCGCCTCCAAATTCCCCCCGACGCGCGTCGCGTCCGAGAGAGTCGGGTACTAACAGCTGGAAGCTCCAGCCACCGCGACGATAGGACGCCTCCCCACCGGGCGCCTCATCCCGCACGGGTGAAGCGGGGCAATTCTTGATCCAAGTCGGCGTACGCCTGTCGGTCTCCCCCGCCTTTCACCCACACGGTGTGAGGACCGTGGAAACCCAACGCCGCGAGAATGCCGTGAGAGAGCGCGCTAGCGCTAGTCAGAGGTTCGCTGGTGTGGGAGGAGCGGTGTGCGATGACTGGTAGGGCGGACGCGCGCATCGCCGTCGCCCACGCTATCGGTCCTTTCGCTGTCGGGCTGCCACCACCAGACGCTGATCGGGGCGACGACATGCAAACCCGATCGGAGCGCAGTCGACGGGCTCCGATCGACAGGCCGGACCGCCCGGCCCACCGCCGTCGGGTGTGCCGCGCTGGTGACGGGGCAGTGGCAGGGACCCACTGGTCTAAGTGGGGTCGGGATGCCGCGGGGCCGACCGGCAGGGATTGGCTTTGATGCCCGCGGGCGGACGATCACCCACGAGGCGGTTGCTGCGCGCCCAACGCCGACTCCGAGCAGAGCTGGCCCAACTCCTGTGTGCGCTCGTGGGCCTGGGACTGGGCCTGGTCCTGCCGCGGCTGTCGATCGCGCCGAGTCTGGGGGGCAGCCGGTTGGTCGAGCCGCTCATCACCCTGGGCATCGGTGTGATCGGCGTCGTCAGTCTGGTCTACGCGTTGCTCTTCGGGGTAGTGCAGTGGTCCGCCTCGAGCTTCACGCCTCGGCTGCGACTGTTCCGTGGCGATCCGTTGGTGTGGCGCACCTTCGCGTTCGCGATAGGCGTCTTCGTGTACTGCGCGACTGCAGCACTGGCCAGCGCCGACCAGTCACGGGTATCCGTGCTGGTGCCCGGGGCAGCCATCCTGGGTGTACTCGCGGCGGTCGCCTTGATCCGCCAGCTCCAGATCCGAGCCTTCCTCTCTCTCCAGCTCGCCTACGTGCTCGAAGCCGTTGCCACCGAAGGTCGCGCGGTCATCGAAGATGTCTACCCATTGCGCGCCACCGACCAGAGCAACGTCACCGGACGACGCCCATCACAGCTGACACCGCTGCGTCGAACTGTCGCCTGGAGTGGTCGCTCGGGGGTCGTTCAGCAACTCGACCTTCTTCCCCTCATCGACGTCGCCGCCAGGGCCGACGCCAGCGTCGCGTTCCGTGTCGGAGTCGGCGACACCGTGCATGAGGGCACCCCACTCGCCGACATTCATGGCGGCGACGTACCCGACGACGTGGTCGAACGAGCAGTCGTCCGTGGCCCCGAACGATCCTTCGACCAGGACCCCATGCTCGCGATTCGCCTCTTGGCGGACATCGCGCTGCGCGCACTTTCGCCAGCGGTCAACGACCCGGCCACCGCAGTCGACGCCATCGACGCCACCGAAGGGCTCCTCCTTGCGTTGACCAGACGCGACATCGACGTTTGCGACATCACCGACAAGACCGGACAACTCAGAATCCGTTTGCAGCTACCCGCCTGGAGTGACTACGTAGGCAACGCCATAGCGGATCTAATACCACCCGCCGCGCCATTCGCCATGGTGCTCGTGCGGTTGCGCCACCTCCTCGAGAACCTCATCGAGACAGCCCCGCCGACAGCCCGGCACGAGCTCGCACGTCAACTCGCCCACGTGAGGGCCGGATTGGCTCTCCTGAGCTAGACGCAGCCGCCCTCGACCCAAGTCGGCGATCTCCAGTTTGGCGAAGGCTGCTGCGGGTTCGCGACGCCACCACGACGAGAGGGCAAGATTCGAACCGGGCGCCTTCGGGGTATGGCCGCTGCTTTGCTGTCCACGTGCCCAGCGCACCGCGTACGGTTTGAGGTCCTCGAGGACGGACTCCCACCGAAACGAGCCGAGAGTGAAACACTGTCCCGAGACACCTGTCAACGGTGTCCCGGGAGATCACACGGTCGGGCTGACAGGATTTGAACCTGCGACCCCTTGACCCCCAGTCAAGTGCGCTACCAAACTGCGCCACAGCCCGATGCCCGCGATCGACCAGCGACCAACGGGCGGAGTGAACCTTACCGCAGCGTCGCGGCGGTTCAGAACTCGGCTACTTCTTGCGCTTCTCGCGCGGTCGCTGTTGCACGTGGATCGGCGTACCGACGAAGCCGAACTCCTCACGCAGCCGCCGCTCGATGTACCGCAGGTAGCCCGACTCGAGCTTGCCGGAGGTGAACAGAACGAAGGTCGGCGGGGAGGTCGACGCCTGGGTGCCGAACATGACCTTGGGCTGCTTGCCGCCGCGCACCGGGTGCGGGTGCTCGGAGACCAGCCGGCCCAGGAAAGCATTGAGGGCGCCGGTCGACACGCGGGTCTCCCAGCCCTCCAGCGCAGCGTCGAGCGCCGGAACGAGCTTGTCGACGTGCCAGCCGGTGCGCGCGGTTATGTTCACCCGGGGCGCCCACTGGACGCGGACCAGGTCGCGCTCGATCTCCCGGTCCAAGTAGTAGCGGCGCTCCTCGTCGACCAGGTCCCACTTGTTGAAGGCGATCACCAGCGCACGACCGGTCTCGGCCACCGAGGTGATGATCCGCAGGTCCTGCTCGGACACCGGCTGCGAGGCATCGACGACCATCACGCAGACTTCTGCCCGCTCGATCGCGGTGTTGGTGCGCAGGCTTGCGTAGTACTCGTGCCCGGACGCCTCCTTGACCCGCTTCCGGATGCCGGCGGTGTCGATGAAGCGCCAGGTGCGGCCACCGAGGTCGACCAGCTCGTCGACCGGGTCCACCGTCGTGCCGGCCGCGTCGTCGACGACCACCCGGTCCTCGCGCGCCAGCCTGTTCAGCAGCGACGACTTGCCGACGTTCGGCTTGCCGACGATGGCGACCCGACGCGGGCCCCCGACCTCGGCGAACGACTCGGGAGGCGTCTCCGGCAGCGCGGCCAGCACGGCGTCGAGCAGGTCGCCCGAGCCTCGTCCGTGCACGGCCGAGACCGGGAACGGCTCGCCGAGTCCCAGGTTCCACAGGCCATAGGCCTCGGCCTCGACGCGCTGGTCATCGACCTTGTTGGCGGCGAGTACGACGGGCTTGCCCGACTGTCGCAGGACCCGGACCACCCCCTCGTCGGCGTCGGTGATCCCGACGGTCGCGTCGACGACGAACAGGACGGCGTCCGCCAAGGAGACGGCCATCTCGGCCTGGGCCGTGATCCGCTCCGACAGCCCACGACCTTCGGGGTCCCAGCCGCCGGTGTCGACGACGGTGAAGGCGCGCCCGTTCCAGTTCGCGTCGTAGGAAATCCGGTCCCGGGTCACTCCCGGAATGTCCTGCACGACGGCCTCGCGACGACCGATGATCCGGTTGACCAGGGTCGACTTGCCCACGTTGGGGCGGCCGACCACGGCCAGCACGGGGACCACGCCGGGCGCGGCCTCGTTGAACTCAGTCGTCATGCTTCTTCTTTCGTGATGGTGCGCGGTCCAGGCCCTCGAAGAGCTCTTGCGCGGTGAATCCGGGAACGGGGCCGGGCAGGCTGCGGCCGGTGATGCCCCTTGCGTCAACGAGATGGTCGACGAGCCTATTCCGGAGCAGCTCGGTCGCCCGCCGTACCTCCGCCTGCCTTCGCGGCCAGGGCTGTCGCTCCAAGTACACCGGAGTGCCGTACACCAAGTCGAATCGGGCCCCGCGCGCCGGTATCGAGTCGAGGTGCCCGCCGGGCTCCCGGGTGCCGAAGATCGCCACCGGTACGACGGGCGCCCCGGTCACCAAGGCGAGATAGGCCACCCCGGCATGGGCCCGCTCCAGCTCGCCGGCGCCGCGATTGCCCTCGGGGAACACGGCCACTACTCCCCCGTCGCGCAGCACCTTGAGACAGTCCTTGATCGCCCGCGGATCCACCTCGTACCGCGACAGCGGAATCTGGCCGACCGCCCGCAGGGCCCTGCCCATGCTGCCCTCGAACATCTCCTTCTTGGTCAGCGCGTGCACCGGCCGCGGCGTGTAGGCAGCCAACATCGGACCGTCCAGCAGCCCGATGTGGTTCGACGCGATGATGAACGGTCCCCTTCTCCGGATCCGTTCCGAGCCGTAGACGCGCACGTCGTACCGCCGCCCGAACCAGGCCCGACCCAACGGTCGCAGGGCGCGCAGCAACCGGTGCGAGGGATGCACCGCGTCGTGCGTGCGCGGGATCTCCCAGTGCTCGGCGTGCCGACCGGCGGACGGCAGGGTGCCGCTCACCCCTGCGCCTTCTCCACCAGCGTCACCACCTGGTCGATGACCTCGTCGAGCGTGAACGGCGTGGTGTCGATGTGGTGCGCGTCCTCCGCCATGGTCAGCGGTGCGGCCGCCCGGCCGGAGTCGGCCTTGTCGCGCCGGATCAGGTCCAGCTGCGTCGCCTCGACGGTCGCCCCGGCCAGCTCGGCGGTACGGCGGGCCGCCCGGGCATCCGGCTCGGCGGTGAGGAACACCTTCACCGGGGCGTCCGGAACCACCACCGTGCCGATGTCGCGCCCCTCGACCACGATCCCGCCCGCACCGATGATCTCGCGCTGCTCGCGCAGCAACCGGGCGCGGATCTCCGGCACCGCGCTGACCGCGCTCACCGCGGAGGTGACCTCCTGCTCGCGGATCGGACCGGCCACGTCGGTCCCGTCGACGGTGATCGTCGGGGCCTGCGGGTCGGTGCCGGACTTCAGCACCGGATCGCCGGCGTGGGCCGCGACTGCGGCCGGGTCGTCGACGTCGACGCCGTGCCGCAGCATCCACCAGGTGATCGCGCGGAACTGGGCACCGGTGTCGAGGTAGCGCAGCCCCAGCCTGGTGGCCACGCCCCTGGACGTGCTGGACTTCCCGGAGCCCGAGGGTCCGTCCATCGCCACGACGGTGGTTGAGGTCACCGCGCACTGCCCCTTCCGATCGACCGGAGACGTCGGGCCGAAGCCTACCGGTGGGTGGTCCACCCCCGGGCCTCGAGCGCGTCCTTGAGGAAGTCGACCCGGTCGGTGGCCACGGCCAGCTCGACCAGGCCGACAGGTCGACCGGGGTCGTGGTCGATGTGCAGGTCCTCCACGTTGACCCCGATCTGGCCGGCGTCGGCGAGCAGCCGCGCCAGCTCGCCGGGGTGGTCGGGGACGGCCACGAAGAGGGCACCGACGGGCTCGGCTGGGCCGCCGTGCTTCCCGGGGATCGCCGCGGTCCCGGCGACCCCGCGGTCGAGCACCGCGGCGATCGCGGCCCGCTCCCCGTCGCGGACCGCGGTCAGCAGCCGGTCGACGTCGTCGCGGACGTCGCCGAGCAGTGCGGTGAGCGCGGACGAGTTCGCGGTGACGATCTGCTGCCACAGCCGCGGGTCGCCGGCCGCGATCCTGGTCACGTCCCGCACCCCCTGGCCGGACAGCGCCAGGTGGGACGAGGGGGCATCGGTCAACCGGGCGGCGACCAGGGCGGCCAGCAGGTGCGGCAGGTGCGAGGTGCGCGCCACCGCCTGGTCGTGCTCGTCCGGGGTGAACCGGAGCGGGGTCGCGCCGCACAGTCCGACCAGTTCCTCGACCAGGTCGACCGCGTCCTGGTGGGCGCCCTCGTGCGGCGTGACCGCCCACGGGCGACCGTCGAACAGGGCGGCCGACGCTGCGAGCGGACCGGACCGCTCACTGCCGGCCATCGGGTGGGATCCGACGTACCGGGACAAGGAGGCCGGTCCGATGCGTGTCTCCACCTCGCGCAGCGGTGCCGACTTCACGCTGCCGACGTCGGTCACCACGGCCTCGTGGCACTCCAGTGCCCGCGTGATCGCCTCGGGAAGATGGTCCGGCGGCACCGCGACCACGACGAGCTGCGGCCGCACACCATCCGAGGTGGCGGTCCCGGCGCCCAACCCGGAGGCGATCGTCACGTTCCGCGGGTTCACGTCCTCGAGCAGCACCTCGATCCCGTGCCGGCGCAGCGCCAGCCCGATCGACGTGCCGAGCAGCCCGGCCCCGACCACGAGGACCGGCCCGGTCAGCGCACCGTCCGCCGGAGCCATCAGCCGGTTTCCTCGTCGAAGACCGACTGGGTGCGGGTCAGGTCCCGGCGCAGGTTCGCGGCGCCGTGCAGGTAGACGTGCGTGATCGCCGACCGCGGCAGGTCGGTCTCCACGTGGGCCATCATCCGGACCACCCGCGGCATCGAGCCCTCGATCTCCAGCTCCCGCGCGCAGATCAACGGCACGTCGCCGAAGCCGAGCCGCCGGGCGGCGTAGGCGGGGAACTCGGAGACCAGGTCGGAGGTGGCGGTGAAGATCACGCTGATGAAGTCGTCGACGGCCAGGTCGTTGGCGGCCATCACGTCGGTCACCATCTCGGCGACCCGTTCCAGCATGTGCTCGCGTACGTCCTCGTCGAGCTGGGTCGCGCCTCGTACCGCCCGCACCGCCACCGTGCCTCGCCTCCTGGATCGTCCGACGTGCAAACCCTAGTGGCTCAGCGGTTCACAGCTTCGCGGCGTCCAGCAGGGTGCCGAGCTCGTCGCGGGTCAGCTCCCGGAGCTCGCCCGGTCGCAGTCCGGTCACCGGCACCGGACCGATCGCGGTGCGGGTCAGCCGCTGCACCGGGTGTCCGACCTCCTCGAGCAGCCGGCGGACGATCCGGTTGCGTCCCTCGTGGATCACCAGCTCGACGATGGCCTTGTCCCGGTGCGAGGACAGCACCCGGAACGAGCTGACCTGCACCGGGCGGTCCTCGAGAACCACACCGTCCAGCACCCGCCGTACGGTGGCCCTGCTCACCGGCCCGGGCACCTCGGCCACGTAGGTCTTCTCCAGCTCGTACGACGGGTGCGCCACCCGCTGTGCGAAGTCACCGTCGTTGGTGAGCAGGATCAGTCCCTCGGTGTCGGTGTCGAGCCGGCCGACGTGGAACAGGCGCTCGGGTCGCTCGGCGACGAAGTCGGACAGGGTCCGTCGTCCCTCCGGATCCGACATGGTGGACACCACGCCACGCGGCTTGTTCAGCACCAGGTAGACGTGCGCGGACACGGGCGGGAGGCGTTTGCCGGCGACCCGGATCACCGCGGTGCGCGGGTCGACCTTCGTGCCGAGCCGGGTGACCACCTCGCCGTCGACCTCGACCTGACCGTCGAGCATCAGCTCCTCGCACTTGCGCCGGCTGGCCACCCCGGACTGGGCGAGCAGCTTCTGGAGCCGGACCAGCCCGTCGTCGTCGGTGCCGCCCGTGGTCGGGGAGGTCACGCGGTCTCCTGCGCCGCCACTTCCTCGGGGCGCTGGTCGGGATCGTCGAAGTCGCCCATCTCCGGAAGGAACGGCGCCAGCTCGGGGAGCTCCGCGACGGAGGTGATCCCGATCCGCTCGAGGAAGTAGTTCGTGGTCCGGTACAGCAGGGCCGTGGTCTCCTCGTCGGTGCCGCACTCCTCGACCAGCCCGCGGGCGACCAGGGTGCGCATCACGCCGTCGACGTTGACCCCGCGGACCGCGGAGACCCGGGCCCTGCTGACCGGCTGCTTGTAGGCGACCACGGCGAGGGTCTCCAGCGCGGCCTGGGTCAGCCGGGCCTGCTGGCCCTCCAGGACGAACCGCTCCACGACCGCGGCGTACTCCTCGCGCGTGTAGAACCGCCAGCCGCCGGCGACGTTGCGCAGGTCGAAGCCGCGGCCCTGCTCGGCATACTCCCGGGCCAGGTCCTCCAGCGCGGTCCGGACCTGGTCGGCCGGGTAGCCCACCGCCGTCGCGAGGGCGACGTGGTCCAGCGGCTGGTCGGCGACCATCAGCACGGCCTCCAGGGCCGGCCGGAGCTCGGCGACCGGGATCGCCAGGGTCTCCGCCTCGGCGTCGGCGTCGGGCTCGGCCTCGGCCGGCCGCGGTTCGAGCTCGACGTCTGCCTCCGCAGCGATGTCGGTCTGCTCGTTCACTCTGGTTCCCTCTCCTCGTGCACGTCCACTGCCTGTTCGTCGCCGGCGGCGCCCTCCGCGGGGTCGTCCCCTGCCGGCTCGTCCACCGGAGGCTCGTCGCCCGGGTGTCCGTCGAACTCGTCGGTGATCGTGACCTCACCGTCCTCCGAGCCGGTCCAGCGGACGGTGAGCTCGCCGAGCGGTGACATCTGGTCGAAGGACACCGCGCCCTCCCGGAACAGCTCGAGCAGGGAGAGGAACCTCGCCACCGTGGTCAGCGTGTCCGGCGAGTCGCCGGACAGCGCCCGGAACGTCATCGTGCCCGAGCGGCGGAGCCGGTCGACCACGATCGCCGCCTGCTCCTTCACGCTCACCGTGGGCGCGTGCAGGTGGGCCATCGAGAACTCGAGGACCGGCTTCGGCTCGAGCGCCTTCGCGGCCAGCGCAGCGAACTCCTCGAGCCCCAGGCCGATCAGCACCTCGGGCAGCAGAGTGGCGAACCGCTCCTCGAGGCCGACCGCGCGGGGATACCGGCGGGCCTCACCGACCATCCGCTGTTCGAGGACCGAGGCCACCTGCTTGAACGCGCGGTACTGCAGCAGCCTCGCGAACAGCAGATCGCGGGCCTCCAGCAGCGCGAGATCCTCCTCGTCCTCCACGTCGCCGGACGGCAGCAGCCGAGCCGCCTTGAGGTCGAGCAGGGTGGAGGCGACCAGCAGGAACTGGGTGGTCTGCTCGAGATCCCACTCGGGGCCGGCCGCCTTGATGAACGCGATGAACTCGTCGGTGACCTTCGACAGCGCCACCTCGGTGATGTCCAGCTTGTGCTTGGCGATCAGGCTCAGCAGCAGGTCGAACGGGCCCTCGAAGTTGTCCAGGCGTACGGCGAAGCCGGCCGGTGTCTCCGGGCCGACGGGAACCGTCTCGGAGACGTCGGCGACCGGGTCGGACACGTCGATGGTCATGGCTGCGTCAGGCGTTGAACGAGGACGCTGTCGTCACCGTTCGCCTCGTAGTCGGCGAGCGCGATCGCGACCGCCTCCCGCACCAGCCGGCCCCGGTCCACGGCCAGGCCCTGCCCGCGGCGCAGCATCAGCCGCGCGTGCTCGAGGTCGAGCAGCTCGTCGGCGGTCACGTAGACGGTCATCTTCTCGTCGTGGCGCACCCGCCCGCTCGGCGTACGCCCGCGTCCGGGCCTCTTGGCACCGGTGTCCGCGGCCGGGTCGCCGTCTGGCGCCCGCTCCGCGGCCGGGGGCGCCTCGTCCGGAACGACGGTGGGCCGGAACAGCTCGTCGGCGGACGGCACCCTCACCCGTCGAGACAACGGGCCAGCACCTCCTTGGCCAGCTGGCGGTAGGCCTCGGCACCCGCGGACGAGCTCGCGTAGCTGGTGATCGGCTCCCCCGCGACGGTGGAGTCGGAGAACTTCACGGTGCGCCGGATCACGGTGTGGAAGACGGTGTCGCCCCACGCCTGGACCAGCCGCTCCATGACCTCCCGCCCGTGCAGCGTGCGGCCGTCGTACATCGTGCCGAGCACGCCGTCGATGGTCAGCTTCGGGTTCAACCGCTCCTGGACCTTGTCGATCGTGGTCTTGAGCAGCGCGACCCCGCGCAGCGCGAAGTACTCGCACTCGAGCGGGACGATCACGCCGTCGGAGGCGGTCAGCGCGTTGACCGTGAGCAGGCCGAGCGAGGGCTGGCAGTCGATCAGGATCACGTCGTAGTCGGCGATCACCGGCTGCAGGATCCGCTGGAGGGTCTGCTCCCGGGCGACCTCGTGCACCAGCTGGACCTCGGCGGCGGACAGGTCGATGTTCGAGGGCAGCAGGTCCATCCCGGGCACGCCGGAGGGCACGATCACCTCGTCGATCTTCACGTCGCGCTGCATGAGCAGGTTGTAGATGCTCAGGTCCATGTCGTGCGGGTTCAGGCCGAGACCGACCGACAGCGAGCCCTGCGGGTCGAAGTCGACGAGCAGCACCTTGCGGCCGTACTCCGCGAGCGCGGCACCGAGGTTGATCGTGGTCGTGGTCTTCCCGACGCCGCCCTTCTGGTTGCACATCGAGATCACGCGGGCGTTGCCGTGGGTGGTGACCGGCCGCGGCTCGGGCAGCTGCGGCATCGGCCTGCCGGTCGGGCCGATCACCGGCGCGGCCGGCTCCTCGGCTCGTCGGAACGGGATCGGTTCGCTCACGCGCTCGGGGTCTCCTGTGGCTGCGGGGGAAGAGTGCACGCCATCCATGAAGGCCGGGTTGACGAGCGGGGGGACCTCGGAAGCGCTGCTTCCATAGGATCCGGTGCCGTATTCGTTCACGCTCGTTGCCTCTCGTTGACGGGCCACGCTGCGCGAGATGTCGCCATGTCGACAGGCGAAGCCGACATACTGCTCCGTCGCGCGCAACGCGGCGACTCTATGTGCTGCGCGTCGCGACCTACAACAAGATCGGGTAACGCGAGTACCTCCCCAGTAAATCTGGGGACAACCTGTGCAGCGGGTAGGCGCGCCGTACACAGCCGTCCCCGCCCTGGGGAGAAGTCTGGGGACAACTCCGGGTCGCGGACAGACCCGGCGCGGGTCAGCCGAGCGCCCGCGGATGGGCGGTGGCGTACACCTCACGCAGGCTGTCCACGGTGACCAGCGTGTAGACCTGGGTGGTGGTCACCGAGGCGTGACCGAGCAGCTCCTGGACCACCCGGACATCCGCGCCGCCGTCGAGCAGATGGGTCGCGAACGAGTGCCGCAGGGTGTGCGGAGAGACCTCAGCGGTGACACCGGCCCGGTCGGCGGCCTTGGCCAGCACCGTCCAGGCGCTCTGCCGCGACAACCGGCCGCCGCGGGCGTTGAGGAACACCGCCGGCAGCCCCCTGCCAACCGCGGACAGCTCGGGCCGGCCCCGGACCAGGTAGGACTGCACCGCGTCCAGCGCGAAGGAGCCCACCGGGACGATCCGCTCCTTGCTGCCCTTTCCGCGCAGCAGCACGGTCCCCTGCTCCGGGTCGAGGTCGTCCAGGTCCAGCCCGACCGCCTCCGAGATCCGGGCTCCGGTGCCGTAGAGCAGCTCCAGCAGCGCGCGGTCGCGCAACGCCAGCGCGGTGCCCGGCGAGCCGGCCGCGTCCAGGATCGCTTCGATGTCGGCCAGCGGCAGCGCCTTCGGCAGCCGCTTCGCCGGTGAGGGCGGGCGTACGGCGGTCGCCGGGTCCACCTGCGTCAGCCCCTCTCGGACCGTGAACTTGTGGAATCCGCGCACCGCCACCACCGTGCGGGCGGCGGAACCGGCGCTCAACGGCGGATGGTCGGCATCCCCCTCCCGCAGCGCCATCAGGAAACCCGTGACCGCGCTCTCGGTGATCTCGCCCACGTCGTGCACGCCGAGTCCGTCGAGGAACGCGAGGTAGCGGCGCAGGTCCCGCCGGTAGGACTTCAGCGTGTTGTCGGCCAGACCGCGCTCGACGACCAGGTGGTCCAGGTAGGTGCGGACCGCTCGTTGCAGCGGCGAGGGTCCTGCGGTGCCGGTCAGCCGAGCACTCCGTCCAGGGAGACCGACTCCAACCCGTGCGCCTCGGCGACCGGCGCGTAGGTGAGCGCGCCCGCGTGCGTGTTCAGACCCAGGGCCAGCGACCGGTCGTCGCGGAGGGCCGGCTGCCAGCCCTTGTCCGCGAGCGCCACGGCGTAGGGCAGGGTCGCGTTGGTGAGCGCGTAGGTCGAGGTGTTCGGGACTGCACCCGGCATGTTGGCGACGCAGTAGAACACCGAGCTGTGCACGTCGAAGGTGGGGTCGGCGTGCGTGGTGGGGCGGGTGTCCTCGAAGCACCCTCCCTGATCGACCGCGATGTCGACGAGGACCGAGCCCGGCTTCATCCGCGAGACGAGGTCGTTGCTGACCAGCTTGGGCGCCCTGGCGCCCGGAATCAGCACCGCACCGATCACCAGATCGGCCTCCAGCACCTGCTGCTGGATGGCCAGCTTCGAGGAGGCCAGCCCGTGCACGCGGTTGTTGTAGCGCCAGAACGAGAGCCGAAGCTTGTCCAGGTCCGTGTCGAGCAGCGTGACGTCCGCGCCCATGCCGAGTGCGATGTTGGCGGCGTTCTGCCCGGCGACCCCGGCGCCGATCACCACCACCTTCGCGTTGGCCACTCCCCCGACACCGCCCATCAGGACGCCGCGGCCACCCTGGGCCTTCAGCAGGGCGTGTGCACCCACCTGAGGCGCGAGGCAGCCGGCGACCTCCGACATCGGGTAGAGCAGCGGCAGCGACCCCGAGGGAAGCTGCACGGTCTCGTACGCGATCGCGGTCACCTTGCGGGCGATGAGCTCCTCGGTGAGCGCCTTGTCGGCAGCCAGGTGCAAGAAGGTGAAGAGGGTCTGCCCCTCCCGCATTCGGTCGTACTCCTCGGCCACGGGCTCCTTGACCTTGAGCACCAGGTCGGCGGTGCCCCAGACGTCGTCGGCGGTCTCCAGGATCGTTGCGCCCGCCGCGGCGTACTCGTCGTCGGCGATCAGCGACCCGGCGCCGGCGTCCCGCTCGACGTACACGTCGTGCCCGTGCTCGGTGAGCTCGTGGACCCCGACGGGGGTGAGCGCCACCCGGTACTCGTGGTTCTTGACTTCCTTCGGTACGCCGACCTTCACCGGACGAGCTCCCTCCACCGTGACGGTCACCACGTCATCGGGCGACCGGTGCGAGTGTATTCCGATCGTCGGCGGCCCGCGTCACAACGGCTCGCCGCTGCTGCCCCGACGCACGGTGTAGGCCAGCACCGCCAGCCCGAGCGGTCCATCGGTGACCCGGTTGGCGAGGACCGCCTCGACCAGGTCCGCGACGGGGACCCAGGACGCCGACATGTCGGCCTCCTCATGGACCAGCTCGAAGTCACCGCGATCCGCGGGCGAGAGGTCGGTGGCCAGGTAGATCTCCATCCGTTCCGAGCTGATTCCCGGTGACGGGTACGTCGTCAGCAGGTGCTCCCACGTCGCCGCGCTGAGCTGGGCCTCCTCGACCAGCTCCCGCCGGGCAGCGGCCAGCGGGTCCTCGCCGTCCACGTCGCACAGGCCGGCGGGCAGCTCCACGAAGCGGCGTTGGGCCGGGTGCCGGTACTGCTGCAGCACCAGAGCCCGTTCCCGGTCGTCGACCGCGAGCACGATCACCGCGCCGGGATGCTCGAGAACCAGCCGGGGAAAGACGTCGTCGGCGTGGCCCGGCCGGGTGACGGTGTCGCTGCGCAGCGCCATCACCCAGTCATCGCGGTACAGGTCGACGCTGGCCGAGACCGGCCACGGCTCCGGGACGTCGGCCGGTCCAGCGGGGCCGGGCAACCGTCAGGCCTGCCGGTCGGTGGGGGTGCTGGTGACCAGGTCGTCCTCGCTGCGCTGGCGGCGCAAGGCGGACTCGTCGATCGGGAAGCGCAGCTCCTGCTGGCGGGCGATCGCAGCCCCGATGAGCCCGGCGAACAACGGGTGCGGCCGGGTCGGCCGCGAGCGGTACTCCGGATGCGCCTGCGTGGACACGTAGTACGGGTGCACCTCTCGGGGCAGCTCGACGAACTCGACCAGGTTGTTGTCCGGGGACGTCCCGGAGAACACCAGCCCGGCCTCCTCGAGCCGGTCCCGGTAGGCGTTGTTCACCTCGTAGCGGTGCCGGTGCCGCTCCTCGACCTTCGGCTCGCCGTAGGCCTCGCGGACCACGGAGCCCTCCTTGAGGTCGGCCGGGTACAGCCCGAGCCGCATGGTCCCTCCCATGTCACCACCGGCCCCCTCGACGAACCTCTTCTGCTCCGCCATCGTGGCGATCACCGGCTCCTCGCAGTCCACGTCGAACTCGGTGGAGTCGGCCCGCGGCACGCCGGCCTTGTTGCGGGCGTACTCGATCACCATGCACTGCAGGCCGAGGCAGAGACCCAGCGTGGGGATCCCCTGGCTACGGGTGTACTCCAGCGCACCGACCTTGCCCTCGATGCCACGGATGCCGAACCCGCCGGGCACGCAGACCGCGTCCACGTCGGCGAGGTGCCTGGCCGCCCCGTCCCGGGTCTGGCACTCGTCGGAGGGGACCCACCGCAGGTTCACCTTGGCCTCGTGCGCGAAACCACCCGCACGCAGCGCCTCGGCCACCGACAGGTAGGCGTCCGGAAGGTCGATGTACTTGCCGACCAGCGCGACGGTGACCTCCTCGGCGGGATGGTGCACCTTGCGCAGCAGGTCGTCCCACTCGGTCCACTCCACGTCGCGGAACGGGAGGTTGAGCCGGCGTACGACGTAGGCGTCGAGACCCTCGCTGTGCAGCACCTTGGGGATGTCGTAGATGGACGGAGCGTCGGCGGCGTTCACGACCGCTTCCTCGTCCACGTCGCACATCAGCGAGATCTTCCGCTTCATCGAGTCGGGGATCACCCTGTCGGAGCGGGCCACGATCGCGTCGGGCTGGATGCCGATGGAGCGCAGCGCCGCCACCGAGTGCTGGGTCGGTTTGGTCTTCAGCTCCCCGGAGGGACCGATGTAGGGCACGAGGGAGACGTGCAGGAAGAAGCAGTTGTCGCGGCCGACGTCGTGGCGGACCTGGCGGGCGGCCTCCAGGAACGGCAGCGACTCGATGTCGCCGACCGTGCCGCCGACCTCGGTGATCACCACGTCGACGTCGGCACCGGCCATCGCGCGGACGCGTTCCTTGATCTCGTTGGTGATGTGCGGGATCACCTGGACGGTGTCGCCGAGGTAGTCCCCGCGGCGTTCCTTCGCGATCACCTGGGAGTAGACCTGCCCTGTGGTGACGTTCGCGATGCCGCTCAGGTCGGCGTCCAGGAACCGTTCGTAGTGACCGACGTCGAGGTCGGTCTCCGCGCCGTCGTTGGTGACGAAGACCTCGCCGTGCTGGAACGGGTTCATCGTGCCCGGATCGACGTTGAGGTACGGGTCGAGCTTCTGCATGGTCACCCGCAGACCACGGGACTTCAGCAGGCTTCCGAGACTGGACGCGGTGAGGCCCTTGCCGAGGGAGGAGGCGACGCCCCCGGTGACGAAGACGTGCTTGGTCGGCTGCGATGCGGCCAAGAGAACTCCCGTGGTGTCTTGGATGTGCGGCGAGAAAACTCACCCGTCCACGGGGTTCTAGGCTACCAATACGTCGCCGGGTTTGACCAAGCCGCGCCGAAGTGCGCGGCGATTCGGCTCAGTCGGCCGGGACGGCGCCCGGCATCGCGCCGTCAGCGGCGTCGACGGCACCGTAGTGGCCGGCCTCTCCCGAGGCCTGCTCGGACAGTGCCATCACGGTGACCACCTGGCCGGCCGCACGCAGGAGCGCATCCACGGTGGACACGTCCTTCGCGGCGGCGACGTTGGTCCGGACCGCCTCGACCGCCCCACCGGCGCGCGCGGACGACACCGGGCCGGCCACCACGACGCCGTCGGTGTCGGCGTCGATGGCGCGGGCCAGCGAGCTCACGATGGTGCCTGCGCCCGAGCGCTCCGCCTTGCCCGACGTCTCACCGGCCACGAACAGGACCAGGCTGCCGCGCCGGGTGAACTCGCCCTGCGCTGACATCAGGTTGGCGGTGCTCAGTCCGGACAGGATGCTGTTCGCCGCGTCGTCGACCGCCGCACCGCCGTCCTCGTCGGTGGCCACGGCGCGCGCGATCAGCGCCCCCATCCGCTCGTAGCCGCTCGCGTCGTCGGCGACGCTCACGTCCGGGGTCCCGTCGAGGAGCTGGCTGGCCAGCTCGTCGACGAGCTGCTTGTTGCCGGCATCGACGAGTCCCTCGCCCACCCGGACGGTCCCGGCGACCGAGCCGCCGGCCACCCCGATCAGGTCGGACACCTCGGTGACCGCCGACTCCTCGGCCCCGGGCAGCACCATCAAGGTGACCGGCCGGTCCGCGAGACCCTGCCCGAGCAGGCTAGGGGCCACGGTCTTCGCGAAGGCGTCGGTGAAGGCGTTGGTGCTGCGCAGGGCGTTGATCTCCGCCTGGAGGTCGGCCTTCGCCTTGCGGTCGGCCTCGACCTGCTCGACCAGGGTGTTGTCGACCTCGCCCTTCAACGGACCGCCGCCGAGCGCGACGCCGACGGCGAGTGCCAGGAAGACCGACACGATCGAGACGATGTGGTAGCGGAAAGAGATCACGTGAGGAGTCCTTGGAACCAGTCGGAGAGGTCGTTCAGCCAGGCCTGCACGGTCGTCCACCACTCCTGGCCCACCGGTGTGGCGGCCAGCGCGACCAGGAGCGCGACGACGCCGGCGAGCAGGATCAGCAGCAGGTGCCAGAGGCGCACCCGGCCGGAGTAGAGCTGGGGAACGCCCTTGGCGTCGACCAGCTTGGGGCCGACCCGCAGCCGGGTGAGGAACGTGCTGGCCAGACCCGACCGGTGGCGGTCGAGGAACTCGTCGAGGGTGGCGTGCGTCCCGACCAGCACGATCAGCGACGCGTCGGAGAGGTCGGCGAGCAGCATCGCGATGTCCTCGCTGGTGCCCGACGCCGAAAAGTTCTGTGCCCGGACCCCGATCCGGTCGAGCCGGTCCGAACCCACCGCCCGGCCGGCCCGGTCGGTGTGCAGCACCACCTCACGCGCCCCGCGCAGCGCCTTGTCGGAGACGGTGTCACCGTCTCCGGCCCGGCTGCCCTGGGCCAGCCCGTCCTCGCCGACCACGACCACGTCGGGGCGGTGGCCCGCGGCGAGCAGCGCGTCGGCGCCGGCGTTGACACCGACCAGGACCGGCCGCTGCTCCCGGATGTAGCGCTTGAGCCGCTTGAGGTCGTCGCGGTAGTCGTAGCCGCGGACGACGATCACCACGGGTCGGCCGGAGATCTTGGTGCGCATCCCCGGGGCACCCTGACCGTGCAGCAGGAGGTCCTGCTCGCGGCGCAGGAACTCGGTGGTGTTGTGGGTGAAGCTCTGCAGCTGGGTCGACAGCCCGCCGCGTGCCTCCTCCATCATCGCCTGCACGTCGGCGGCAGAGAGCTCCCGGCCGGCGACGACCGGCTCGTCCTTGACGTAGAGGCGTCCCTCGTGGACCCGCACCGGGGCGCCGTCGCTGACCTTCGCGAACACCTCGGAGCCGACGTTGTCGAGCAGCGTGATGCCCGACCTGGCGAGCAGCTCCGGGCCGAGGTTCGGGTAGCGCCCGGAGATGAACGAGGAGGCGTTGACCACCGCTGCCACTCCGCAGTCGACCAGGGCTTCGGCTGTGGCGCGGTCGAGGTCGAGGTGGTCGATCACCGCGACGTCGCCGGGGCGCAACCGGCGGACCAGCGTGTTCGTACGCCGGTCCAGCCTGGCGGTCCCGGCGGTTCCGGGCAGGCCTTCAACGGTTTTTTGTCGGGAGGGGAATTTCATCGCGCAGCAATCCTGCCACGCACCGGCAACAGTTCCGCGGAGGGTGCGAGGGTCAGCGGGTCGGCGTACGCGCTTCCTGCGCCGCGTCGAGGAGCTCCTGTGCGTGGGCGATCGCGGTGTCGGAGTCCTCGAGCCCGGCGAGCATCCGGGACAGCTCCTTGACGCGGCCCTCGTCGCCGAGCGCGGTGAGGCCGGACGTGGTCACTGACCCGTCGCTGCTCTTGACGACCACGACGTGCTGATCGGCGAAGGCGGCCACCTGCGGCAGGTGGGTGACGACCAGCACCTGGGCGTGCCGGGCCAGCATCGCGAGCCGGCGGCCGACCTCGACCGCAGCCTTGCCGCCGACTCCGGCGTCGACCTCGTCGAACACGAAGGTAGGGACCGGGTTGGTCGCGGCGAGCGCCACCTCCACCGCCAGCATCACCCGGGACAGCTCACCGCCGGAGGCACCCTTGTTCAGCGGGCGGGGTTCGGCGCCCTTGTTGGCGGCGAGCAGGAACTCGACCTCGTCGAGCCCGGTCGGTCCGAACCGGAGGCTGCGGCCGTCGACCGGCAGGCCGTCGTCGTCCTCGCTCTGGCGAACCGTGATGGTGAGGGTGGCGTGCGGCATCGCCAGCGAGTCCAGCTCGCTGGTCACCACCTTGCCGAGGCGGGCGGCCGCCTTCTGGCGTTCGGCGCTGAGCGCCGCCCCGAGTCCGGCGAGCTCGAGCCGGTGCCCGTCGCGGTCCCGGCGCAGGGCGTCGATGTGCTCGTCGGTGTTGTCGAGGTCCAGCAACCGGCGGGACGCGGTCTGCGCCCAGGAGAGGACCTCGTCGATGGTCTCGCCGTACTTGCGGGTCAGGCCGGTCAGCGCGGCCCGGCGCTCGGAGACCGCGGCGAGGCGGACCGGGTCGGTCTCCAGGGAGGAGGCGTAGGACGACACGTCGGCGGCCACGTCGGAGAGCAGGTAGCTGACCTCGGCGAGCCGGTCCGCGAGACCGGCGGCCTCCGGGTCGTGGTCGCGGACCCCGTCCAGCAGCTTGCGCGCGGCGGACGTGGTGCCGAGCGCGTCGGCAGCGCCGTCCTCCGACGACAGGCACTCGCGTGCCTGCTCGGCGGCGGTGCGCAGCGTGTCGGCGAAACCGAGCCTGGCCTCCTCGGTGGCGAGGGCGGTGTCCTCCCCCGGCTCGGGCGAGACCGCCTCGACCTCACCGAGGCCGAACCGGAGCAGGTCCGCCTCTCGCGCTCGCTCGCGTGCCGTCTCGACCACCTCGGCCAGCTCGGCCTCGATGGCGCGCAGCCGCCGGTAGCAGTCGGTGTAGTCGTCCCGCAGCCGCAGCGCCTTGCGACCGGCGAAGCTGTCGAGGGCGTCGCGCTGCGCGGTCTGCTGCAGCAACCGGTGCTGGTCGGACTGCCCGTGCACGGCGACCAGCGGGTCGGCCAGCCCGGACAGGGTTGCGGCGGGCACCGAGACACCGCCGGCGTACGCCCGGGACCTGCCTTCGGCCGAGATCTGCCTGGCCAGGAGCAGCCGGTCGTCCTCGACCTCCCCGCCCAGGTCGCCGACCTTCGCGGCGAGACTGGGTCCGGCGGCGCCGAGGTTCACGAGCCCCTCGACCCGCGCCGCCTTCGCACCGGTGCGGACCGCCCCGGAGTCGGCGCGGCCACCGAGCAGCAGACCGAGTGCGGTGACGATCATCGTCTTGCCGGCACCGGTCTCACCGGTGATCACGGTGAAGCCGGGACCGAGCTCGAGCACGGACTCGTCGATCACCCCGAGCGAGGTGATCCTGAGCTCCTCAAGCATGGTCACCGCCGTTGTTGCGGCGGCGGCGTTCGGCCGCGCCACGCCAGCCGGCGACCGGCAGGTCGAACTTCGCCACCAGCCGGTCGGTGAACGGTGCCTGGTGCAGCCGGACCAGCCGCACCGGCGAGCGACCGCGGCGCACCTCGATCCGGGCGCCGGGCGGCAGGTCCACGGTGCGCCGGCCGTCGCACCAGAGCACACCGGCTCCGTCGGTGCGCGCGATCACCTCCACCGCGAGCACGGAGGTCGGCGCGACCACCATCGGGCGGGCGAACAGCGCGTGGGCGCTGATCGGGACCATCAGCAGCGCCTCCACACCGGGCCAGACCACGGGGCCGCCGGCGCTGAAGTTGTAGGCCGTGGACCCGGTCGGGGTGGCGCAGACCACGCCGTCGCAGCCCCAGCGTGACAGCGGCCTCCCGTCCACCTCGACGACGACCTCGAGCATCCGCTCCCGGGCGGCCTTCTCCACGCTGGCCTCGTTCAGCGCCCAGGTGGAGGTGACCAGCTCACCGTCCCGGTAGACCGATACGTCGATCGTGAGCCGCTCCTCGGAGGTGTAGCGCTTGTGCACGATCGCGTCGATGGTGAACTCGACGTCGTCGGACTCGGCCTCGGCCAGGAAGCCGACGTGGCCGAGGTTCACCCCGAGCAGCGGCGTTCCGGAGTCGTGCGCGAGCTCGGCCGCGCGCAGGATCGTGCCGTCACCACCGATCACCACGGCCAGCTCGCACCCCTCGGTCGCGTCCGGGCTCGGTTCGACGGTCTCCACACCCGGCAGGTCGAGCGCGAGCTCGGCGGCCTCGTCCTTCAGCAGCCGCAGCGCGATGCCGTGCTGGTGCAGCGCCTTGCAGAACTGGGTCGCGACCGCACGCGCCTCGTCGCGGCCGGTGTGGGCCAGGACCAGGATGCGCCGCTGCGGTGCGTCGGAGTCGTTCACGACTCCACCTTCTCACCAGGGACCCCCAGCGCGGCGGTACGACGGACCTCGGCGACGATGTCGTCCTCGCCGACGGCCGGATCCCGCTTGCGCAGCCACAAGAAGTACTCGACGTTGCCCGAGGGGCCCGGCAGCGGGCTGGTGGTGACGGCCTGCGCTCCCCAGCCGCGCCGCGCCGCCGACCCGGCCACCGCGGTCACCGCCTCGGCGCGCAGATCGAGGTCGCGGACCACCCCGCCCTTGCCGACCCGGTCCTTGCCGACCTCGAACTGGGGCTTGACCATCAGCACCAGGTCCCCGTCGTCGCTGGTCACCGAGACGAGGGCGTCGAGGACCAGCTCGAGGGAGATGAACGACAGGTCGCCGACGACGAGGTCGACCTGGCCGCCGACCAGGTCGACGGTCAGGTCCCGGATGTTGGTGCGGTCGTGCACCCGGACGCGCGCGTCCTGGCGGATCGGCCACGCCAGCTGCCCGTAGCCGACGTCGACGGCGACGACCTCACGAGCGCCGGCGCGCAGCAGCACATCGGTGAAGCCACCGGTGGACGCACCGGCGTCGAGGCACCTCCGGCCGGCGACCTCGAGGCCTGCGGGTCCGAAGGCCGCCAGCGCACCGGCCAGCTTGTGCCCGCCGCGGGACACGTAGTCCGGTCGGTCCGGGTCCGCCACGACCACGAGCGCGGCATCGGTGGTCACGCCGGTCGCCGGCTTCGTTGCCACGGCACCGGCGACCTTGACCCGTCGGGCGGCGATCAGCTCGGCGGCGTGCTCGCGGGAACGAGCCAGCCCTCGGCGTACGAGCTCGGCGTCGAGACGGAGTCGGCGGGGCATCGGCGGATCGGACGGGAGACCGGACGGCCGGTCAGAAGCTCGGGTCGTTGCCGGCGTCGGCCAACGCGGCGCGGAGCTTCTCGTGCGCGTTCTCGAAGATCTCGACGTGCTCGGACACCGGAGCCTCCTCGAGCCGCTCCAGGGACTCGAGGACTGCATCGACGACCGGGTTGCCGGTGTGCTCGACTCCGGCCTGCTCCGGCCGTCCGGCCTCCAGGTCCTCGCCGTTGCCTTCGCTCACTGCCGTTCACCGTCTTCCCGCGCGTGCCTGTCGGCTCCGTGTGCCTGCTCCGGGCCAACGCTACCCGGCTCGGGCACTCCGGAGACGTCGACCGGGCTGCCCGTCGAGTCGAAATGGTGCCACGCGGTGACCGCGACGACCCGCCACCAGTCGTCCAGGGACCCGGTGCCGCCGATGGTCAGGGCGCCTTCGTCCACAGTGGCGCTCCACCCGCCGAGCTCATAGCCGCCGCCGGCCCGGTGCGGGACGGGGTGCTCCCGGCCGAGCCCGGACAGGTCTGCCGAGATGTACGTCGGGCGTAGGTCCGGCCCGGCCTCGACCAGCTCCTGCACCCCGGTGACACCGGTCATCACCAGCAGGCTGTCCAGGCCGGTGGCCGTGGCCCCCGCGATGTCGGTGTCCAGCCGGTCGCCGACCACCAAGGGGTGCTCGCCACCCACGCGCAGGCGGGTCTCCTCGAACAACGGGGTCATCGGCTTGCCGGCCACCGCCGGCTCCCGGCCGGCGTAGGTCGCGACCGCGGTGACCAGCACGCCGTTCCCGGGGCCGAGCCCTTCCGGCGTGGGCACGGTCATGTCCATGTTCGAGGCCACCCAGGGCAGGCCGCGGCGGACCAGGATGGAGCCGTCGATCACGGTCTTCCAGAGCAGGTCCGGGTGGTAGCCGGAGACGACCGCGACCGGGTCCTCGTCGAACGCCTGGACGGGCTTGAGGTCGAGCTCGGTCAACGCCTCGAACAGGCCCGTCCCGCCGATCACGAACACCGCCGAGCCCTCCGGCACCCGCTCGGCGACCAGCCGTGCCGCCGCCTGCGCGGAGGTGACCACGTCGTCGTCGGCGGCCGGGATGTCCAGCTCGCGCAGGTGCTCGGCGACCACCGACGGCGGCCGGGAGGCGTTGTTGGTGACGTAGGCCAGGTGCATGCCTGCCCGACGGGCCCGGTCCAGCTGCTCCGGCGCACCGGGAACGGCGTGCGCGCCCACGTAGACGACTCCGTCGAGGTCGAGCATCGCCAGGTCGTACTCGGCCCACAGCGGTGCTGCGCACTCCTTCAACATCTCCAGGCCTCTCGGTTTCGCGTCCGGCTCGTCCGGTCTCATACGATGCAGCGATGGCCAGCCAACTGCGCACGGATCCCGGCGCGAGCCCACGACCGGGCTCCGCGGAGCGTCGTCCGTTCGTGCTCGCCCCGTTTCGCGCGCTGAGGTTCAACGCGGACACCGTCGGCGACCTCGGCACCGTGATCTCGCCGCCGTACGACGTGCTCGACGCCGAGACGGTCCGCGACCTCGAGGCGGCGAACCGCCGCAACATCGTCCGGCTGATTCTGTCACGGCGCTTCGAGCGGCCGTACCTGGCGGTGCGCAAGCGGCTCGGCTCGTGGCGGACCAAGGCGTACCTGCGGGCCGACGACGCGCCGGCGCTGTACCTGTACCAGTACACCGTCGACCAGGTGACCGTCCGCGGCCTGATCGGCGTGGTGGCGCTGCGGGACGAGGCGGAGCGGGTGATCCTGCCGCACGAGGACGTGATGCCCGGTCCGGTCGACGACCGGACCGTGCTGATGCGGACCACCGAGTCCAACCTGGAGCCGATCCTGCTGGTGCACGAGGGGACGGCGCGGTACCGCGGTCTGCTCGAGCAGACCGCCGGTGAGGATCCTCTGGTCGAGTTCACGGCCCTGGACGGCAGCGCGCACCGGTTGTGGACGGTCACCGATCCAGCGGACCTGGATGCGCTCTCGGCGGAGCTCGCGGACACCCAGGCCCTGATCGCCGACGGTCACCACCGGTACGCCGCCTACCTCGCCCTCCAGGAGGAGCTGCGCGACCCGGCAGCCGGACCGGACGGGTCACCCTGGGACTTCGGCCTGGCGCTGCTGGTGGACCAGCACGACTACCCGCTCAGCGTCGGCCCGATCCACCGCTCGATCGCGGCCCTGACGATCGCCGACGTGCAGGAGATCTCCGCCGAACGCGGTGACGACTTCGCGACGTTCGCGGACCGCGAGGCGGCGTTCACGGCGCTGATCGATCGCAGTGCCGATCCGGCGCTGGCCTCGTTCGTGCTGTCCGACGGCCGGGTCTGGGCGGTCCTGAGCACTCCGCGCAGGCACGACGTGGACGCCGCGGTCCTGCACGAGGACCTGTTCGACGCCTGGCACGCCGCCGAGGAGCAGATCGGCTACCACCACAGCCTCGACCAGGCGCTGCACACGACCGCCCGGCAGCCCGGGATCGTGGTCGCGGTGCACCCGCCGACGGTGCGTCAGGTGATGGAGACGGCGGCGCGCGGGATCCGGATGCCGCGCAAGTCGACGTCGTTCTCGCCGAAGCCCCGGATGGGTGTCGTCATGCGCGACCTGCGCGACGCCTGACCCGTCGGTCGGTCAGCCGGCCCGCTCCACCATCCGGCCGGTGAGCACCTCGACCTCCACCCGGGTCGAGGTCCCGGCGGCGACCCGGAAGAACCGGCGGCGCAGGGCGCCCTCGACCTCCACCACGTCACCGACCCGCCAGCTCGCGACGCTCCGTCGGGCCCGTCCGCCCCAGGAGACGCAGTCCACCCAGTCCGAGCTCTGCCGGGACTTCGCCGTCATCGGGCTGCGGTCCCGAGCCAGCACCATCCGGAAGGTGATGATCGTGTCCCCGCTGGGCAGCTCCCTTTCGAGGGGCGCGGACGAGACCCGCCCGCGGAGCGCGACCCTGTTCTGCGCGGTCGCCGGCTCCGTCGGTTGTTCTGCGATCTGTTCTGTCATCGGCTTACCTCCGGGACCAGCATCGGCGGAACCGGGGACGGTGGCGACGAGCACTGCCCGACCTGTGGACGGGCACCGCGTGTGGACGCAGCCGTGCGAGAACTGGCCCGCGAGGCACCGCCGACGGGTCAGTGGTCGTCCTGGTCATCGTCCGCCGTGTCGGTGAGCACCGTGCCCTCGAGCTCGGCGAGCCGCTCCGCCGCGTCGGTGGTGCCTTCGCCGTCGATCCCCGCCGTGCGGTGGAACCAGACGATCGCATCCTCGGTGCGACCCGCGGCCAGCAGCGCGTCGGCGTAGGCGTAGCGCAGCCGGACCACCCAGCCCGCCCGCGACTTCGAGCGCAGAGGCGCGTTCTCCAGGGTGCGGATCGCCGCGTCGGTGTCGCCCATGTCGCGGCGCGCGCCGGCCTCGACGATCGTCATCTCGGCCTGCAGGTCCGGCTCCAGGTTCGCCACCGCGGGGCTCTTGGCCAGCGCGAGCGCCTTCTCCGGGCGGCCCAGGGCCCGCTCGCAGTCGGCCATCACCGGCAGGTAGTCGGTGACCCCGTTCATCCGTTTCGCGGCACGGAACTCCGACAGGGCCTCGGCGAACTCCCCCGCCGCGTAGGCCGCCTCCCCACATGCCTCGCGGACCACGGCGATCCTCGACGCACGGGCGCGGGCCGCAAGGGTGTGCTCGTAGGCGGTCTTCGGGTCCACCTCGATCAGCTGCCCGGCCGCCGCGAGGTGGCGGGCGACCCGGGCGGCGAGCTTCTCCGGCAACCCCTTGAGCTGTTGCCGGACCGAGCGGTCGAGCTCTCGTCCCGTGATCGAGTCGTCGAGCGGCGGCCCGTCGTACCGCGCCTGGTCCGTGGAACGCGACTGCTCGTCACGGCCCCGGTCGTCGCGACGTGGTCGGCTCCACTGCCGGTCACCACCCTTGCCACCCTGCCCGGCAGGCTGTCCCGAGCGCTCGCCACGCCGCTGCGGAGCGCCGGTGCTGCGGTCACGGCCGCCGGCGGGAGCGCCGCCGCTCCTGCCGCGGCCGGTGTTCCGGCTCGAGCCCGAGGATCGACGATCGTCTGCCACGACTACTTCCCTTCACGGGCCGCACGGGCGGCCTGCATTCTCATGTTCGACGGTTGCTGCTTCGGACATCATCGAGGACGAGCCGTCACAGTCAAAACGGGTCCAGACATGCGTAGAGGCCACCCTGAAAAGGGTGGCCTCTACGAAAGTTAATGTCCGGCGACGTCCTACTCTCCCACACACTCCCGTGTGCAGTACCATCGGCGCTGAAAGGCTTAACTTCCGGGTTCGGAATGGAGCCGGGTGTTTCCCTTTCGCTATGGCCGCCGAAACTCTATTGAGTTATGTCTGACCAAAACTTTGTCAGCCTCACCTGTGACAGTGGGCTGGTTCTGGCTCCCGACCGTAACTCGGGAACCACACAGTGGACGCGCAACATCTTTGAGGGACAAGCCCTCGGCCTATTAGTACCGGTCGGCTGTGCATTACTGCTGTACACCTCCGGCCTATCAACCCAGTCGTCTACTGGGGGCCTTACCCGGTTAACCCGGTGGGAAACCTCATCTTGAAACGTGCTTCCCGCTTAGATGCTTTCAGCGGTTATCACTTCCGAACGTAGCAAACCAGCCGTGCTCCTGGCGGAACAACTGGCACACCAGAGGTTCGTCCATCCCGGTCCTCTCGTACTAGGGACAGCCTTTCTCAAGTTTCCTGCGCGCGCGGCGGATAGGGACCGAACTGTCTCACGACGTTCTAAACCCAGCTCGCGTGCCGCTTTAATG
>DATFGA010000007.1:0-3940 GCA_035249775.1 Nocardioidaceae bacterium
GACCGGGAACACCACGTGCGCGTGCGGGGACACCTCGCTGGCGCGGATCTCCAGGTTCACCACGAACTCGGCCGTCTGCACCGCCCGGGCGGCCAGTGCGGGGTCGGACAGGTCGGTGAGCTCGACGCCGCCGATCACGAGGGCCTTGAGCGCACCCGAGGCAGCGGCGGCGATGATCGCGTCGCCGTCCCGGCCGGGCTGGTCGGGAAGCGAGGGGACGCCCCAGGCGGCACCGGCGTCGACCCGCGCGTCGGCGTTCGCGACCGGACGACCGCCCGGAAGCAGGTTCGGCAGGCAACCGGTCTCCACAGCGCCACGGTCACCGGCACGTCGGGGCACCCAGGCCAGCCGCGCGCCCGTCGTACCGGCCAGTGCCACCACCGCGGACAGGGCACCGGGCACGGTCGCCATCCGCTCGCCGACGAGGATCACGCCGCCGGCGTCCAGCGCGACGTCACCGTCGTGGGCGAGGCCCTCGATGACCGAGGCTTCGGTCCCGGGGACGGCCTGGATCAGCGTGCCGTGCATCTTCTCCAGGCCGCGTGAGGTGAACGGCGCGACCGAGAACACCTGGGTGCCCTTGCCGGCGGCCTTGCGCAGCCGCAGGAACACGATCGGCGACTCGTCCTCGGGCTCGAAGCCGATCAGGACGACCTTTTTGGTCTTCTCGAGGTCGGCGTAGGTGACCTCGAGCGAGGTCGCCGCGACGGTCGAGGCGAGGAAGTCCGCCTCCTCCGCGGAGTGCGGGCGGGCCCGGAAGTCGATGTCGTTGGTGCCCAGGGCGACCCGCGCGAACTTGGAGTACGCGTAGGCGTCCTCGGCGGTCAGCCGGCCTCCGGTGAGTACGCCGACCGAGCCGGCTGCGGCCTGCAACCCGCGGGCGGCGACGGCGAACGCCTCCGGCCACGACGCGGGACGCAGCTCGCCGGTGTCCTCGTCGCGGACCAGCGGGTGGGTCAAGCGGTCGGGCTGACGGGCGTACATGAACCCGAAGCGGCCCTTGTCGCAGTTCCACTCCTCGTTGACCTCGGGGTCGAACCCGGCCAGCCGGCGCATCACCTTGCCGCGCCGGTGGTCGGTGCGCAGGTCGCAGCCGGAGGCGCAGTGCTCGCAGACCGACGGGGTCGACACCAGGTCGAACGGGCGGGCGCGGAAGCGGTACGACGCGGAGGTCAGTGCGCCCACGGGGCAGATCTGGATCGTGTTGCCCGAGAAGTAGGACTCGAACGGTTCCTTCTCGTAGATCCCGACCTGCTGCAGGGCGCCGCGCTCGATCAGGGCGATGAACGGGTCACCGGCGATCTCCTCGGAGAACCGGGTGCACCGTGCGCACAGGATGCAGCGTTCCCGGTCGAGCAGCACCTGGGCCGAGATGTTGATCGGCTTGGGGTAGGTCCGCTTCTCCTCGACGTAGCGGGACTCGCCGCGGCCGTTGGACATCGCCTGGTTCTGCAGCGGGCACTCGCCGCCCTTGTCGCAGACGGGGCAGTCGAGCGGGTGGTTGATCAGCAGGAACTCCATGATCCCCTGCTGCGCCTTGTCGGCGACCGGCGAGGTCGCCTGGGTCTTGACCACCATTCCCTCGGCGACCGCGAGCGTGCAGGACGCCTGCGGCTTGGGGATCGGCCGGCCGTTCCCGGCGTCGGCGACCTCGACCAGGCACTGCCGGCAGGCGCCGACCGGTGCGAGCAGCGGGTGGTCGCAGAACCGGGGGATCTGCACGCCGATCTGCTCGGCGGCGCGGATCACCAGGGTGTCCTTGGGCACGCTCACCTCGACGTCGTCGATGGTGAGGGTGATCAGGTCGGCCTTCTCCACACCGGCGTCCGGTTTGTTGGCTGACACGGTCATGCGGGGTCCCCTCGGAATTGCGAGCGCAGCGAGTAATTTCGTGGGGTGCTCATGCAGCCGCTCCCGCTGTGGCGAAGACGGTCGAGTCGGCCGGGTTGAACGGGCAGCCGCCCTCGGTGAGGTGGCGGATGTAGTCGTCCCGGAAGTACTGGATCGACGAGGTGATCGGGCTGGTGGCACCGTCCCCGAGCGCGCAGAACGCGCGGCCGAGGATGTTGTCGCACTGGTCGAGCAGCAGCTCGAGGTCGGCCTCGGTGCCGCGGCCCTCCTCGAGCCGGGCCAGGGTCTGCACCAGCCACCAGGTGCCCTCGCGGCACGGCGTGCACTTGCCGCACGACTCGTGCTTGTAGAACTCGGTCCAGCGCAGCACCGCGCGGACCACGCAGGTGGTCTCGTCGAAGATCTGCAGCGCCTTGGTGCCGAGCATCGAGCCGGCCGCGCCGACGCCCTCGTAGTCCAGCGGGACGTCGAGGTGCTCGGCGGTCAGGATCGGCGTGGAGGACCCGCCCGGGGTCCAGAACTTCAGCTCGTGCCCCTCGCGGACACCACCGGACAGGTCGAGCAGCTCGCGCAGCGTGATCCCGAGCGGCGCTTCGTACTGTCCGGGCCGCTTCACGTGGCCGGACAGGGAGTAGAGCGTCATCCCCTTGGACTTCTCGGTGCCCATCGACCCGAACCATTCGGCGCCGTTGGCCACGATGCACGGCACGGAGGCGATGGACTCGACGTTGTTGATCACCGTCGGGGCGGCGTACAGGCCGGCGACCGCGGGAAACGGTGGACGCAGCCGCGGTTGGCCGCGGCGTCCCTCGAGCGAGTCGAGGAGCGCGGTCTCCTCACCGCAGATGTAGGCACCGGCGCCGGCGTGCACGATCAGGTCGAGGTCGTAGCCGGAGCCGTGGATGTTCTTGCCCAGGTGGCCGGCGAGGTAGGCCTCCTGCACCGCGCGCTGCAGGCGGCGCACGACGTGCAGCACCTCACCACGCACGTAGATGAACGCGGTGTTGGCGCGGATCGCGTAGGAGGAGATGATCACGCCCTCGACCAGGGTGTGCGGCGAGGCCATCATCAGCGGGATGTCCTTGCAGGTGCCCGGCTCGGACTCGTCGGCGTTGACCACCAGGTAGTGCGGCTTGCCGTCGCCCTGCGGGATGAAGCCCCACTTCATGCCGGTCGGGAAGCCGGCGCCGCCGCGGCCGCGCAGCCCGGAGTCCTTGACCAGCGCGATGACAGCGTCCTGCTCCATGCCCAGGGCGGTCCGCAGCGCGGCGTACCCGCCGGAACGCTCGTAGGACTCCATCGTCCACGGCTTGTCGGCGTCCCAGTTGTCGGAGAGAACGGGGGTCAGCGTGTCGGTCATGCCCGGGTGCCCTTCCCGTCGTCGTCGACGCCGCCCTTGACCTCGGTGGGCGAGTCGTCGAGCTTGGTCTCGGACTCGGCGCGCCGGGTGTCGGCCGCCTCGGCCGCGGACTCCTTCGCCGCGTCACTCTCGGCGCGTTCGCCCTGCTTCGGCTCCACCGCGCGGCGCTCTGAGTCGGGCGCCTTCCAGCCCTTCTCGCGAGCGATCTCCAGCCCGACCAGGGTGGCCGGGCCCGCGGCGGGCCCCTCGTCGGCGAGGTCGTCGGCGTACCCGGCGAGCACCCGCTCGGCCTCGCGCCAGGTGCAGATCCGCGGTCCGCGGGTGGAGCGGACCTCCTTGCCCTCTCGCAGGTCGTCGACGAGCTGGGTGGCCGACTGCGGGGTCATGTTGTCCATGAACTCCCAGTTGACCATCATCACCGGCGCGTAGTCGCAGGCGGCGTTGCACTCGAGGTGCTCGAGGGTGATCTTTCCGTCCTCAGTCGTCTCGTCGTTGCCGATGTCGAGGTGGTCCTTGAGCCGGTCGAAGATGGCGTCGCCGCCCATCACCGCGCACAGCGTGTTCGTGCACACGCCGACGTGGTAGTCACCGACCGGGCGGCGCTTGTACATCGTGTAGAAGGTCGCCACACCGGCGACCTCGGCGGCGGAGATGTCGAGGATCTCCGCGCACGCCTCGATGCCGCGCGAGGTGACCCGGCCCTCGACGCTCTGCACGAGGTGCAGCATC
>DATFGA010000008.1:0-7928 GCA_035249775.1 Nocardioidaceae bacterium
GACCCTTGCCTTCCGCGTGCGAAACGATCCGGCCGTCCAGCATGTACACGATGCGATGCGCCCACTCCGCGTAAGTTGCGGAGTGCGTCACCATCAGCACGGTCGCGCCTTCGCGATTGAGCGTGGCGAGCATCTCCATGACCTCGTCGCCATTCTTCGTGTCCAGGTTGCCGGTCGGCTCGTCCGCCAGGATCAGCTTCGGGTCCGCGACGACCGCGCGGGCCACGGCGACGCGCTGCTGCTGCCCGCCGGAAAGCTGCGCCGGCCGGTGATTGGCGCGGGCCTGGAGGTCGACCAGCTCCAGCACCTCGCGCAGCGCACCGTCCTCACCGGTCTCCCCGTGCAGCAGCGGTAGCACGCACATCGGCGGGTCGTCCCGCAGGGCCGGCAGCAGCGACGCGTCCACGTCCCGCTCGTCGACCTCCGCGCCGGAGTCCCGAAGCGCCTCTGCGACCCGGCGCCCCGAGCGCAGCGACACGTCCCGCTCGTGGGAGAGGCCACCGGCCAGCACCACGATCCGTCCGTTCAGTGCATCCATGTCGTCGGCTCCTGCTCAGCTGAGGTCGGTGTTGGGGGACTCGTAGCCGCGTTCGACCGACCCGTGCGGCTCGCCGGCGATGGTGCCGAAGGTCTCCCGCAGCTCCAGCTCCTCCTCGATCACACCGACCAGCCGGCGTACTCCTTCACGGATCCGCTCCGGCGTGGGGTAGCAGTAGGACAGCCGCATGCTCTGGGCGCCGAACCCGTCGGCGAAGAAGGCGGTGCCGGGGACGTAGGCGACCCGGGCGGTGACCGCACGGGGCAGCATCGCCTTCGCGTCCAAGCCGTGCGGCAGGGTCAGCCACACGTAGAACCCGCCGTCCGGGACGTTCCACCGCGCACCGGCGGGCATCAGGTCCTCGAGCGCGCCGATCATCGCGTCGCGCCGCTCGCGGTACATCTCCCGGAACTGCTTCACCTGTCCCTGCCAGTCGTGGTTGGTCAGGTAGGACGAGACCGCCATCTGCGAGAACGATGGCGGGCAGAGGGTGGCGGACTCCTGCGCCAGCACGAGCTTCTCGCGTACGGCGTGCGGGGCCAGCGCCCAGCCGACCCGGAAGCCCGGGGCGAACGTCTTGGAGAACGAACCGAGGTAGATGACGCCCTCGGCCTCGTCGGCCCGGAGTGCCCGGTAGGGCTCGTCGTCGAAGCCGAGCAGGCCGTACGGGTTGTCCTCGAGGATCAAGATGTCGGCCTCGCGGCAGATCTCGAGCACCTCGGCCCGCCGCCGTGGAGCCATCGAGACGCCGGCCGGGTTGTGGTAGTTGGGGATCGTGTAGAGGAACTTGATCCGCCGGCCGGCCCCACGCACCGCGGCGATCGCCTGGCGCAGGGCGTCCGGGACCAGGCCGTGCTCGTCCATCTCGGCGTGCACGACATCGGCCTGGTAGGCGCGGAACACACCGAGCGCTCCGACGTACGACGGCGCCTCACAGATCACCACGTCACCGGGGTCGCAGAAGATCCGGGTGACCAGGTCGACCGCCTGCTGGGAACCGACGGTGACCACGACGTCGTCGGGGTGCGCGTCGATACCCTCCAGCCGCATCACGTCGCAGATCTGGTCGCGCAGGGTGGGGTCGCCCTGGCCGGAGCCGTACTGCATCGCCGCGGGTCCGTTGGTGCGCACCAGGTCGTGGATCGCGCCGCCGACCACGTCGAGCGGCAGGCCGGAGATGTTCGGCATCCCGCCGGCGAGCGAGACCACCTCGGGCCGGCTGGCCACCGCGAACAGCGCGCGGATCTCGGAGGCGGTCATCCCCTTCGTGCGGGCGGCGTACCGGTCGACATAGCTGTCGAGCCGGGTGGCGCTGCGGGGTTGCACTTCTCGGGTCATGCGCTGCTCCTGCGCGGGGGACGCGAGCCCTGCGAGACAGGCTCCTCGAACTACTAGGATGGATCATCAGGGCACAAACTTCGGTATTGGGGTCACGACATGGGATGGCTGCGCAGGACGGCGACCGGGATCGGCCTCGCCCTGCTCGGCATGGTCGGCGGCTTCCTCGGCGGACTGCTGCGCCGGCGTACCCCCACCGACTACGTCCGCGACGACCACGCACCGCCCGCGGGGAGCTGACCGTGTCCCGCAAGATCGCCCGGCTCACCCTGGACAACCTGTGCGACCTGCCGGTCGGTTGCCGGTCCTGCACGTTCTGGGAGCTCGACCCGGTGCGGCGTGAGCGCGCGGTGAAGGCCGAGGACAGCGCGGCCGAGAAGGAGGCCTGGGTCTCCCGGGTGCTGCTGGAGTGGGGCTCGTGCGGGCGGGTGGCGTACGTCGACGGTGACCCCGCTGGTTACGTGCTCTACGCGCCGCCCTCGTTCGTGCCCGGCTCCGACTCGTTCCCGACCGCGCCGATCAGCGAGGACGCGGTGCAGATGATCACCGCGATGGTGCGACCGGAGTACGCCGACGCCGGCCTCGGACGGATGCTCATGCAGGCGGTGGCCAAGGACCTGTTGAAGCGCGGCGGCATCCGGGCGATCGAGGCGTTCGGGGACGCGAAGGCGCCGCGGGACCAGTTCGGCGGCTGCGTCCTGCCGGCCGACTTCCTGCTCCGGGTCGGCTTCAAGACTCACCGCGCGCATCTCCGCTACCCGCGGATGCGCCTGGAGCTCAAGTCGGTGCTGACCTGGCGCGAGGAGGTCGAGCACGCGCTGGAGAAGCTGCTGGGCGTGGTCCGACCGCACCCGGTGCGGCCAGCGGCCGAGCGCCGCGACCGCTGGACCTGATCGCTCAGACCGGTCCGTCCGCCTGCGCGCGGAGCGCCGCCCGCAGCTCGCCGAGCCGGAGCACGCCGGTCTTGGCGTCGGTCTCGGGCGAGAGGTAGACCCGCTGCACGGCCACCACGATCGCTTCGGCGACCACGTCGCGGAAGCTCGGGTCAGCGAGGCGGGCGGCGTCGCCCGGGTTGGTGATGTAGCCGACGTCTATCCGCACCGCGGGCATCCGGGTCCGGCGCAGGAAGTCCCAGGTCTTGGTGTGGATCCGCAGGTCGGCGAGGTCGGTGCGGGCCACGATCTCGCGCTGCACCAGGCTCGCGAACCGTTCGCCCACCGAGGACCGGACGCCGTGCGCGTCGAGGCCGTAGAAGTACGTCGACACACCGTGCGCGTCCGGGCTCTCGGAGGAGTCGACGTGCAGGGACACCGACAGGTGCGCGTCGGTCCGGTTCGCGAACTGCGCCCGGTCGGCCTCGGTCTCCGGGGCGGCGACGTCGCCCGGGCTGGTCAGGAACGCCTGGACCCCGGTGGCCACCAGCCGGCCCTCGACCCGCCGGGCCAGGTCCTGGGTGATCTCGGCGGCGCGGCGGGCCAGCTCCGGGTCGGCGGCGGTGCTCGCCGCGGGGTCGATGACCACGATCTTGTTGGTGAGCTGCGGCCCGGCCCGGCGGATCCGTTCCTCGGCCCGCATCGCGTTGGGCTGCCCGCCCTTGACGATCGGAGCCAGCCGGGCCAGTGCCTTGAGCGTCGCCGGTCCGCACGTCCCGTCCGGCGGGATGCCGATGTTGCGCTGGAACTCGCGCACCCCCTGCTCGGTCCGGTGCCCGAACAGGCCGTCGACCCGACCGACCTGGAACCCCAGGTCGAGCAGGCGCTGCTGCAGGGCCATCACGTCGTCACCGGAGAGCAGGTTGCCTGGGACATGGGTCAGCAGCCGGTCGCCTAGCCGCCAACGCGCCTCGTCGAGGACCCGGTACGTCGAGGGGCCGACGGCGCCGTCCACGGTCAGCCCGCGCTGCTGCTGGAAGGTGCGCACCGCGCGGTCGACGCCCTCGTCGAACCGCTGCTCCTCGACGGCCGGAGCGGTGCCCGCCTCGAGCAGGCCCAGCCGGGACAGCCGCGCCCGGATCTCCCGGACCGCGTCGCCGGAGTCGCCGAGCCGGAAGGAGGACGGTGCCTCGGTGCGTACGTCGGACACGCTGCCTCCTCGGCGGGAACGCGGCCGTCGCGGATCGTGCTCGGGCCAGGAACGGGACTGTTCTACTCAAACAGACGCAGGGCGGATGTCAATGGTTGCCACGGTTGCCCGATCGTGACCCGCCCTGACGCAGCCGTCCAGACCAGACCCCACCGGCGGACGCGAGGAGATCACCTGGGCATGCGAAAGGGCGGCCACCCGGATGCCCGGGATGACCGCCCCTCGACGATGCGCTCTGAGTTGTCAGGCCGTGTGACCGCTATGGCGGTCACAGCGCCTGACAAGTCGGCAGAGATCAGGCGATGAAGTCGCTGAGCTCGTTGAGCAGCGCGGCCTTCGGCTTGGCGCCGACGATCTGCTTGACGACCTCACCGTTCTGGTAGACGTTCAGCGTCGGGATGCCGGTGACCCGGTATGCGGCCGGGGTGACCGGGTTCTCGTCGACGTTCATCTTCACGAACGTGATCTTGTCGCCGTGCTCCTTGCTGATCTCGTCGAGGATCGGCGAGACCTGGCGGCACGGACCGCACCACTCGGCCCAGAAGTCGACCAGGACTGGCTTGTCGGACTTCAGCACCTGGGTGTCGAAGTCGGAGTCGGTTACTGCTTGCATCTCGGCCACGCGGTGCTCCTTCGAAATCGGGCTTGTCATCTTATTCAACACGGGTCCGCCGACAATTCATTCCCGACTTGTCAGGCCCTGTGACCGCTATGGCGCGCACAGCGCCTGACAAGTCGGGGAGAACGGGTCAGGCGCCGGCGACCTGGACCTGCTCGCTGAGCATCTCGGCCGCGATGCCGGCCGAGGAGGTGTTCGCGGCGTGGTCGAGGTCGGCGAGGTACCGCTCGGCGTCCAGCGCAGCTGCACAGCCGGTCCCGGCCGCGGTGATCGCCTGCCGGTAGTGGTGGTCGACCAGGTCGCCGCAGGCGAAGACGCCGGGCATGTTCGTCCTGGTGGCCGGGTGGTCGACCAGCACGTAGCCCTCCTCGTCGAGGCGGACCTGGCCGTGCAGCAGCTCCGAGCGCGGGTCGTGGCCGATCGCGATGAACAGGCCGGTCGCGTCCAGCTCGCGCTTCTCGCCGGTCACCGTGTCGACCAGGGTGAGGCCGGTCAGCTTGTCGTCGCCGTGGATGGTCTCCACCGCGGAGTTCCACGCGAAGTCGATCTTGGGGTCCGCGAAGGCCCGGTCCTGCATGATCTTGGACGCGCGCAGCTCGTCGCGGCGGTGGATCAGGGTGACCTTGGAGGCGAACCGGGACAGGAAGGTGGCCTCCTCGATGGCGGAGTCGCCGCCGCCGACGACCGCGATGTGCTGGTCCCGGAAGAAGAAGCCGTCACAGGTCGCGCACCAGCTGACGCCGTGGCCGGAGAGGCGGTCCTCGTGCTCGAGCCCGAGCTTGCGGTAGCCCGAACCCATCGCCAGCACCACCGCACGGGCCCGGAACTCCTCGCCGGCGGAGTTCTTGACGATCTTCAGCTCACCGGTCAGGTCGACCGCGGTCACGTCGTCGGCGACCAGCTCGGCACCGAACCGCTCGGCCTGCGCGCGCATCTCGTCCATCAGCTGCGGGCCCATGATCCCGTCCCGGAAGCCGGGGAAGTTCTCCACCTCGGTGGTGTTCATCAGCGCGCCGCCTGCGGTGACCGATCCCTCGAACACCAGCGGTGCCAGGTTCGCGCGTGCGGCGTACACCGCGGCGGTGTACCCCGCAGGGCCCGATCCGATGATGATGACGTTGCGTACGTCCTGTTCCGCCATGGTGATTCGGTGCTCCTGGTTCGGTGAGACAGCGTGCCGGTCCTCGGCCGCGCACGAGCGGGCCGGTGCGCCGCTTCGGAGCGGCACATATCGACACAACCGATCCTAGGCACGCGACATTCCCGGACAACAGCCGGAGGCCGCGACGCGCCGGACCGGCCTACCGGGGGTCCACGGTCGTGGTCACCACAGGCGAGGTGGCGTCGTCGCACGGGTAGACCTCGACCTCCCGACGGCCGTCCCGCGCCGCCCGGAACACCAGCGTGGCGCGCTCCCCGTCCAGGCGTACGGCGACCGCGAGATCCCCCCGTCGCAGGTCGGGCGACAGGCACGAGCCGACCACGGACCTCTCGGACAGCAGCTGGGGGCCGTCCCCGTCGGCGGACACGGCCGGGGTGAAGGCCAGGATCCGGGCCGCGTCGACGGTCACCGACTCCGTGCGCAGCCGGGGCAGGGACCTCGCTGCGGCACCCCCCGAGGGGACGACCTGCTCGGGCGAGGCCTCGGCACGATCCCGATCGTCGTCCTCCACGGCTGCACCCGCATCGAGCTGCTCCCGCGCCACCGCACCGCCTTCGGCGGAACCGGCCGTCGCGGAGTCGCTGGCGCTCCCACCGAGGTCGTCCATCACGTTGCCGAGGCCGACGCCGAGCAGCGAGACCGCGGCGGCGGCCACCAGGACCTTGGGCCACCGGCGGGTGCGCCGCCCGGCGAGGTTCGTCACGGCCGCGGTCCCGACGGTGGTACGCGCGGCGGGGTCGGTGTCCCGCCGGGAGCCGGCGGGCTCGGCCTTCAGGTCAGCAAGCACCTGGTCGAGCCGATGCACGACATCCGGCGGTGTCTCGAGCGGGCCGGCCGAGGCGGCGAGCAGTCGACGTACCGCCTCCTCGTCGGCCGCGCCGAGGGTCTCCTGCGGGCCGAGTTTCTCGGGCTCCTCAGGCGTCACTGTTCGTCACCTCCTCGGTGGTGTGTGTCGCCCCGGTCAGCAGCTTGGACGCGCGAGGCCGGACGCGGGTTCCCTTCCCGCAGCCCCGCGAGCAGCGGGAGCAGCCGGACGCGTCCGCGCGAGCAGCGGCTCTTGACCGTCCCCGGGGCGCAGTCGAGGATCCGGGCGGCCTCGTCGACGGAGTAGCCCTCCATGTCGACCAGGACCAGCGCTGCCCGCTGCTCGACGGGGAGGGAGCCCAGAGCGGTGAGGACCGCGGAGCGCTGCTCGTCGTCGAGGACCAGGTCGGCCGGGTCGGACCGGTCCGCGCCCCCCGTCGTACTCGTGGCCAGAGCGCCCCGGCCGGCGTACTCCTCCAGGTCCTCGGGCAGCGCGTCGGCCGACCGGACCTTGCGTCGGCGCAGCCGGTCCAGGCACGCGTTCACCACGACCCGGTGCAGCCAGGTGGTCACCGCCGCATCCCCCCGGTAGGAGTCCGCCCGGCGGAACGCGGAGACCATCGCGTCCTGCAGCGCGTCGGCCGCCTCCTCCGGGTCGCCGGTGGTGCGCAGGGCGACCGCCCACAGCCGGTCCCGGTGCCGTGCGAACAGCGCGCCGAACGCGTCCGGGTCACCGGCGAGGTGCGCGGCGAGCAGTGCCCGGTCATCGGTGCTCGCCGGGACCTCCCCCGGGCGGTCGGTCATGACCGGACGGTGATCTCGGCGACCCGGCCCTTGTAGTCGCCGTCGACCGGTGGCAGCTCGGTCAGCCAGACCACGAGGTAGCGGGTGGTCACCGGCTCGTTCGGCGTGAGGGTCACCTTCGGGCCGGCGTCCTCGGCGGCCGCCACCCGCTGCAGGCCGTCGGTGCTCGTCGGCGCACCGAACTCCTCCGGCGCGGCGAGCAGCTCGACGCCGTAGGGCCGGCCGCCCAGGGTGAGCTCCACCTCGGAGACCTCGGCCGGGTCGCCCAGGTCGAGCAGCAGCCCGACGCCCGCCTTCTGCAGCTCGAGCGGGTCGAAGTAGGTCAGCGTCTCCCAGGCGGTGCCCGGGTCCCCGTCGATCGCGAGGGGCGCCAGCTGGCCGTTCTCCTCGCCGGTGTCGCTGTCCGGGTCGAAGTCGTTGATCTCGGCCACGGGGACCGGCCGGGTCGGCGCGTCCTGGGACTGCCCGGCCGCCGGGGTCTCGTCCGCGGTCGTGCCGCCGCCTCCGGAGCCGCGCCCGAGGTTGAACGCGACGATCACCGCGATCACGAGCAGGATCGTGACCGCGACGATCGCCGCCAG
>DATFGA010000009.1:0-6369 GCA_035249775.1 Nocardioidaceae bacterium
CGGCTGCCGCAGTCCCGGACCTTCGAGGTCGACACCGAGCCGGCGGTGGCGCTCGCGCATGCCCGGTCGGTGCTGGCCCGCAAGAGGTACCGGGTCGACGTACACCCGGACGCCACCGACGGCGGCGCGGTCTCCGGGGAGCGCGGCTACCTGCGCGAGGCCGGGAACCTGCTGTTCCACGTCTCCCTGCTGGTGGTCCTGGTCGGGTTCGCGATCGGCAACCTCTACGGCTACAAGGGCGGCGTGATCGTGGTGTCCGGCCAGGGCTTCTCGAACTCGCTCAGCCAGTACGACGACTTCCTGCCCGGATCCCTGTTCGATGCCAAGGACCTGGCCCCGTTCAGCTTCACGGTCAACGACTTCGACGTCACCTTCCTGCGCTCAGGTCCGCAGGCCGGCATGCCGACCGACTTCTCGGCCGACCTGACCTACCGGGAGGAACCGGGCGCCCCGGAGCAGGGCTACGAGCTGGCGGTCAACCACCCGCTCTCCGTCGAGGGCGGCAGCGTCTTCCTGGTAGGGCACGGCTACGCACCGCGGGTCACCGTCCGCGACGGCGAGGGCAACATCGCCTACCAGGGCCCGGTGATCTTCCTGCCTCAGGACTCGACGTTCGCGTCGTTCGGCGTGATCAAGGTCCCCGACGCGATGCCCGAGCAGCTCGGGTTCGAGGGGATGTTCCTGCCCACCTACGGCTTCTCGATGGAACGCGGGCCGTTCTCGCAGTTCCCCGACGCGCTGGACCCGGTGCTCTCGATCCTGCCCTACCACGGCGACCTGGGCCTCGACGACGGCCAGCCGCAGTCGGTCTACGAGCTGGAGAAGGACAAGCTCGAGGTGTTCGAGAAGCCCAACGGCGACGACTTCCGGCTCGACATCGCACTCGGGCAGACCAAGCAGCTGCCCGGCGACGCCGGCTCGATCACCTTCGACGGCGTCGACCGGTGGGTCAAGCTCCAGATCAGCGACAGCCCCGGCAAGCTGGTCGCGCTGGCCGGCGTACTCCTGGCCATCCTCGGCCTGCTCGGCTCGCTGTTCATCCGGCCCCGTCGCACATGGGTGCGGGTCAGCCGACACGACGGGCGTACCGTGGTCGAGCTGGCCGGCCTCGACCGGAGCTCCGGCGGTGATCTCGAGGACGAGATCGACGAGCTCGAGAAACGCCTCCAGCACAGCACCTCGGAGAAGGAGAGACCGTGACGACCGCGGACTTCGCAGCATTCAGCAACAACGCGGTGGCGTTCGCGTCCGTCGTCTACGTCCTGGCCTTCCTCGCCCACCTGGTCGAGTGGGTGCAGGGCCGGAGCGTGCCGGTGACGGCGGAGCAGCCCCAACGGGTCCCGGTCGCCGCTGGCGGCACCGAAGCACTCGCCGCCGCACCGCCGCCGGACGAGGCCGTCGCGCAACGGTCCGAGCGGCTCGAGCTGTTCGCCCGGATCGGGGTCGCGCTGACCGTGGTCGCGGCGTTGCTGCACCTGGCCGCCGTGGTCACCCGCGGGCTCGGCGCCGACCCGGTGCGGGTGCCGTGGGGCAACATGTACGAGTTCTCGGTCACCGGGACGTTCGTGGTCACCGCGCTCTACCTCGCGCTGCTCCGCAAGTACGACCTCCGCTGGCTCGGCCCGGTGGTCACCGGCTTCGCCGTGGTGATCCTGATGCTCGCGGTGCTGGTGCTCTACGTGCCCGCCGGACCACTCGTGCCGGCGCTGCACTCCTACTGGCTGGTGATCCACGTGATCGCCGCGATCGTCGCCACCGGCGCGTTCTGCGTCGGCGGGATGGCGTCGCTGCTGTTCCTCGTCAAGCGTCGCGCCGAGCTCCGCGGGGAGACCCGCTCCACCGGCTACATCGCCCGGCTCCCGGCCTCCTCCGCGCTGGACCGGGTCGCCTACCGGATGCACGCGTTCGGGTTCCCGATCTGGACCTTCGCGGCGCTGGTGGCCGGCCCGATCTGGGCGGAGTACGCCTGGGGCCGCTACTGGGGCTGGGACCCCAAGGAGGTGTGGGCGTTCATCACCTGGGTGGTCTATGCCGCCTACCTGCACGCCCGGGCGACCGCGGGCTGGAAGGGCAAGGCAGCCGCGATCATCGCGCTGGTCGGCCTGGCCACCCTGCTGTTCAACTTCGTGGGGATCAACTACTTCTTCGGCAGCACCAGCCAGCACTCGTACGCCGGCTGATCGCCTCCGCGCCCGCGTTCACTCCGACCGGGGGTGGTCCTGGCTGTCCGGCTCCGGCGCGGGCTTCTCGGCCGGCTTCGGCTCGGTGGGCCGGTCCTTCTGGCGGGCCTGCTGCTCCCGCGCGGCTCGGCGCCGTCGCCGTTCGAGCTCGCGGAGGAAGTCCTCGTCGTCGTCGGGTCCCAGCGTGCGTTTGCGGGGGACCGCCCGACCGGTCGCCGGTCGGGGGAACTTGCGCCGCCGCCGTCGTTCGAGCAGCCAGAAGATGCCGTACACGATCGCTGCGAAAACCACGATGACGAGCAGAATCTTTCCCACACCTCCAGAGTAGGCACGAAGACAAGCCCGCGGGGACCGATGGCGACGAAAGCCGCCGCCGGCCCGCGGATTAGGCTGGCCCGGTGAAGGAATTCGCCATCTACACCGTGTCACGGCTCGGGCTGTTCGTCGCGTCTTATGCCGTCGTGATCGGCATCTACCTGCTGGTGACCGGTGGTGACTCGGTGCCGCTGTTCTGGCCGTTCCTGCTGGCGATCGTGATCTCGTCGGTCGGGTCGGTCTACCTGCTGAAGGGTCAGCGGGCCCGGTTCGCGGCGGTGGTCGAGCGACGCGCCGCGGCCGCCTCCCGGCGCTTCGAGGCCAGCCGCGCCAAGGAGGACGATCCCGATGAAACCTGAGCGAAGCGGCTCCTGCACGGTGGCCCAGCGCGCCGACCAGGGCGCCCGGGCCTGGGTGAACGAGGCGATCCGCCGGGTCGAGGCGGACAGCAACCGGTCCGCGGACACCCACCTGCACGTGTTCCCGCTGCCGGCGGAGTGGGACATCGACCTCTACCTCAAGGACGAGTCGGTCCACCCCACCGGCTCGCTGAAGCACCGGCTGGCCCGCTCGCTGTTTCTCTACGCCCTGTGCAACGGCTGGATCGTCGAGGGCACCACGGTGATCGAGGCATCCTCGGGCTCCACGGCCGTCTCCGAGGCCTACTTCGCGCGGCTGCTCGGACTCCCTTTCGTCGCGGTGATGCCGGCCAGCACCTCGCGGGAGAAGATCGAGCTGATCGAGTTCTACGGCGGACGCTGCCACCTGGTCGACGACCCGTCGACGATCTACGCCGAGTCCCGCCGGCTGGCGACGGAGACCGGTGGCCACTACATGGACCAGTTCACCTACGCCGAACGGGCCACGGACTGGCGCGGCAACAACAACATCGCCGAGTCGATCTTCGAGCAGCTCGCCCAGGAACGGCACCCGGTCCCGGCGTGGGTCGTGGTCGGTGCGGGCACCGGCGGCACGTCGGCGACCATCGGCAGGTTCGTCCGGTTCCGCCGCTACGACACCCGGCTGTGCGTCGTGGACCCGGAGAACTCCGCGTTCTTCGAGGGCTGGGCGCGCGACGACGCGTCGTACACGACCGGCAAGCCGTCCCGGATCGAGGGGATCGGCCGGCCCCGGGTGGAGCCGTCGTTCATGCCGGCGATCGTCGACTCGATGTGCTCGGTGCCCGACGCCGCGTCGATCGCCGCCGCCCGGTGGTGCAGCACCGTCACCGGCCGGCTCGTCGGCGGGTCGACCGGCACCGCGTTGTGGGGGGCACTTCGCCAGGTGGCGCAGATGCGGACCGAGGGCGAGTCCGGCAGCGTGGTCACGCTGCTGTGCGACGGCGGCGAGCGCTACACGCACACCTACTACGACGACGACTGGCTGGCGGCGCAGGGCATCGACATCGCGCCCTACCTCCGGACGCTCGAGAAGTTCTCGGACTCCGGAGACTGGGCGGAGCCCCAGGGCTGAAGCGCCCGTGCGGTGCGGCTCACGGGCATGAACGGAACCCTCCACGGGTACTCGCCGGTATCAGAACGACTGAGGCGAGGGGTGCAGATGCAGCTTCCGTTGGAACGAGGCCCGCTGAGCGCAGGGGTGATCGACGCGTTGAGCGGCCGGGCCGACCTCGACAGCGACCGGCTCGTGGCGCTGGTCCGTGACCTGCCCCCAAACGTCGACCCGACCACCGACGACGACTTCCACCTCGCCCTCTGGGTCGCCTACGAGCTGCACTACCTCGGCTTCGAGGACGTCGCGGAGAGCTGGGAGTGGGACCCGGAGCTGATCCGGGTACGCCGCGAGCTCGAGTCGGTCTTCGAGGCCGAGCTGCGGCGTCGTACCGCCGACCACGTCCGCCGGTCGGTCGAGGCCGACGGCGACGTCGCGACCAGGCTCTTCGACCTGACCGAGGCGTTCGAGGGTCCGTCGGTGGCACGCTTCATCCAGCGCGAGGCCACCCGTGAGCAGTTCCTCGAGTTCATGGTGCACCGCAGCATCTACCACCTGAAGGAGTCCGACCCGAGCTCGTGGGTGATCCCGCGGATCACCGGGAAGCCGAAGGCCGCGCTCGTCGAGCTGCAGTACGACGAGTACGGCGCGGGCCGTCCCGACCGGCTGCACGCGACCATGTTCGGGGACGCCCTCGAGGCCTGTGGCCTGGACCGGGAGTACGGCGGCTATATCGACCAGGTGCCCGGCTACACCCTCGCCTCGAACAACGCGATGAGCCTGCTGGGGCTCAACCGGCGGCTGCGGGCGGCAGCGATGGGCCACCTCGGTGCGTTCGAGGCGACCAGCTCGTTGCCCTGCCGCAGGTTCGCCGGTGGGATCAGGCGGCTCGGACTCGACGAGAAGGCGGCGGAGTACTTCGACGAGCACGTCGAGGCCGACGCGGTCCACGAGCAGCTCGCCCTGCGCGACATCTGCGCCGCGATGGTCGACCAGGACCCGACCCTGCTCACCGACGTGTTCTTCGGTGCCGCGGTCTGCCTGTCCATGGACGTGGTCACCGCCGAGCAGATGGTGTCCGCCTGGCAGCGCGGCGAGTCGACGCTGCGTGGCGTCGACGCCGAGGCGGTGGCGTGATGCGGTCCTCGCCGCAGCCCGTGCCCCAGATCCCCGAGCCGGTCGTCACCGGGAGCCGCGAGATCGAGGTCACCCCGTGCCCCAACGGCCCGCTGCTCGTCCGCGGCGCCGACGCCGTCCGGGACGCCGACGGCCGGGCCCACCAGGTCACCCGACCGGTCGTGGCGGTGTGCACGTGCGACAAGTCGCAGCGACTGCCCTGGTGCGACGGCACGCACAAGGTGATCCCTAGGAAATGACGCCGACCAGCAGCCCGGCGAACGCGCCGACCGCGTAGAGCAGCTCCGCGACCCCGGTCTTCTGCAGCACCGGGACGAGCTCCCGACCGGTCGTGCCGGCGAGGACCAGCCGTGCGGCCGGGACCGCGGTGGCCACGAAGACCAGTCCGAGCAGCGCCCACCACGTCGTCGCCAGCGCCAGCGCCAGCAGCGAGACCGCGGCCGCCCCGAGCAGCAGCGCGAACAGCGCCCGGGTCCGCCCCTCACCCAGGACGACCGCCAGCGTGCGCTTGCCGGCGACCCGGTCGGTCGGGATGTCGCGCAGGTTGTTCGCGACCAGGATCGCGCAGGCCAGCGCACCCACGCCGATGCCGGCGTACAGCGAGGGCACGAGTGACTCCGCGGCCAGGGTCGAGGTCTGGACGTACGTCGTACCCATCACCGCGACCAGCCCGAAGAACACGAACACCATCACCTCGCCCAGCGCGTGATAGCCGTAGGGACTCTTCCCGCCGGTGTAGAACCATGCCGCGACGATGCACAGCAGGCCGAGCAGGACCAGCCACCAGCTGGTGGTCGCGGCCAGCACCAGCCCGACCACGGCGGCCGCACCGAAGCAGCCGAAGGCGGCCAGCTTCACCGAGCGCGCCGTCGCGGCTCCCGACCCGACCAGCCGGAGCGGGCCGACCCGGTTCTCGTCGGTGCCGCGGATCCCGTCGGAGTAGTCGTTGGCGTAGTTGACACCCACCTGCAGCGCCAGCGAGACGACCAGCGCCAGCAGCGCCTTCCACCACACCGCCTGGTCCAGGAACGCCGCGACGCCGGTGCCGGCCAGGACCGGGGCGACGGCCGCGGGCAGGGTGCGAGGGCGCGCACCCTCGAGCCACTGTGCAGGGGTTGCCATAGCCGGTAAGTCTGGCAGGCATAGCGTTGCCTCCCGTGAGCAGCCTTCGGCCCGTGCGCGGGACCTCCCGCGAGATCCTCGACCTGCTCCACAGCTGGAACGACGCCGCGACCGAGCCGGAGCCGCTGGTGATCGAGACCTCCGGCTCCACCGGTGCGCCCAA
>DATFGA010000010.1:0-19118 GCA_035249775.1 Nocardioidaceae bacterium
GTGCGTGGCGGTGGCGTCCTGTGGCTCAGGCGATGGAGCCGGGGGCGGTGGAACGAGATCCTCGGCGTGCGCGGCGGTGGTGGTCTACCAGGGCCACACCTATCTGGGACGGGGCGAGGTGAAGCGTGACCCTGCTACGACCGGGCGCGTCGTCGACGGGGTGCTGCCGTCCTGCGACGACTCGGGCGGACAGGACCCGGTGGAGCCCGACCAGTCGGTGCAGGTGGCCGAGCTCGTCGACGTGCCTCTCGAGACCGCGTTCGAGTGGCACGGCAGCGTCTATGTCCGGAAAGGGCGCGAGCTCCCGGTCGCGGCCGAGGGCTGGTTCCGCGCGCCGCGTTGCACCTCGGTCGGCGAGTTCGCTCTCACGGGCGACTGGCTCGGGGTGGCCGGGTCGCAGAAGCCGCGGTTCGACGGGGACCTGCGCCCGCCGTACCGGCTCGAGGTGCACGTCGCCGAAGGCCCGCACGAGTACGTTGGGGCGACCATCCGGGTGCATGCCGATGCCGACACCGATCCGGAACTGGGCCCTCGCGACGTGAAGACCTCGTTGTGGACGGGTGGGCAGGTCGTCGCACAGGTGAGCTGTCTCGACGGCCGCTTCCGGGCGCTCTCCCTTCGGAGCCTGCCGGGATCGTGAACCGGTCCCGGTTACGTTGAGGTCGTGAGCGGCGGTTGGGAGCAGGCAGGACCGGGTGTCGTGGAGCTGCCCAGCGGTCGCCGCGTTCGGGGGCGTGCTTTGCGGGAGCCGCTGCCACCGGGGCCGCAGCCGGATTTCGGCCTGTACCTGCTGGGGCGCGAGCCGGAGCCGTTGCCGTGGCCGTCGCGGTGGCTGCGCTGGCCGGACTTCCGGCTGCCGACGGACCGGCCCGCCGCCGGCGATGCGCTGCGAGAGGCGTGGCGTCGCGCCGCGGACGAGCGGGTGGAGATCGCGTGTGGCGGCGGGCGAGGCCGCACGGGAACCGCGCTTGCGTGTGTCGCTGTGCTCGACGGCGTGCCGGCCGATGAGGCAGTCGCCTTCGTGCGGGAGCGCTACGACAGCCGAGCGGTGGAGACCCCCTGGCAGCGGCGGTACGTGGCCCGGTTCGGAGCCTCCTAGCCTGAAGAACAGCGAGGAGCGATGAGTTTTGCCGCGCCGACCCGTCTGATAGTGCGGTCGCTCAATGCGAGCGCCCTGATCGAGAGGACAGACAGATGCGGAAGCTGATCGTGACCACCTTCGTGACGCTCGACGGGGTGATGCAGGCCCCGGGCGGGCCCGGCGAGGACGACAGCAACGGCTTCACCCACGGCGGCTGGTCGGTGAACTACTGGGACGACCGGATGGGCGAGATCATGGGTGCGGCCACGAGCAAGCCGTTCGCCATGGTCCTCGGGCGGAGGACCTACGACATCTTCGCCGGCTACTGGCCGGACGCCCCAGAGGAGGAGGGCGCCAAGGTGTTCAACGAGGCTACGAAGTACGTCGCCTCGCGGAGTCGGCCGGCGCTCGAGTGGAGCAACGCGGTCCTGATCGAGGGGGACGCCGCCGAGGGCGTCGCGAAGCTCAAGGAGCAGGACGGACCGGAGCTGCAGGTGCATGGCAGCGGTGACCTGATCCAGACCCTGCTCCGGAACAACCTCGTCGACGAGTACCGGTTGTGGGTCTTCCCGGTCGTGATCGGCTCGGGAAAGCGTCTGTTCTCGGACGGAACCGTTCCAGCGGGCCTGAGGCTTGTCGACAGCACGGTCTCCACCACCGGAGTCATGATCGGCACCTACGAGCCGGCCGGTGAGATCCCCCTCGGCTCCTTCTGACTGGCACGATCGCGTCTTGGGGATCTCCCGGACGGTTGTTGTCCTCGACGCGGCACATCAGGCCCGCCCGAGTGGCCCGACGGGACCCGCAGCAGATCCATGACGCGAGTCAGCACCCAGCGACTGACTGAGGGGACGCGTGTGAGAGCTGTGGGGGTTCATGTGCGCGGGAACGGTGCGTGGTTTCAGCAGCTGACGGCTGACTTCTCGGCCGCGGGTCATCGTGACCAGCAGGTAGGAGCCTTTCCGGCTCGTGGTGCCGAAAAAACTCCTATGTCACGGGCCGGACGGGGTGCAGGTGGCGAGCACGTCATGGTGACCGGCTCATGCGCATTCTGCTGGTCGGGCTCACCGGAACCGGTCATGGTGACCGGCTCATGCGCATTCTGCTGGTCGGGCTCACCGGAACCGGTCATGGTGACCGGCTCATGCGCATTCTGCGGTTCAGACCCGGCGCTTTCCCTTCGATACCCTGTTCACTCGAGCAGCGCCACGCCCCCCCGGATCCCGATCTCCTGCCTGTCCTCGGGCGAGCCCCCGCACTTGGGGCTGATCGTCCCGCGAGCGTCGAGGCGCTCAGGCGTCAGGCGGCGACGAGGTCCTCGTACTCCGGGTGCCGGTCGATGTAGCTCTTGATGAACGGGCACAGCGGCCGCACCGGAAGATCAAGCGTCCGCGCGTGGTCCAGCGCTCCGCGAGCGAGCGCCGAGCCCACGCCCTGCCCCTCGAAGGCGTCGTCGACCTCGGTGTGGGTGAAGACCAGCAGACCACCCTGCTTGCGGTAGTCGGCGTACCCCGCGACAACGCCGGACTCGACCAGCGCCTCGTAACGGTTCTTCTCCGGGTTGTCCTCGACGGTCACATTTGCGTGTGCGCTCATGCCACCGATGATCCCACGCGGCCGGTTATGGTTGGCCGCGTGACGATCCTTGACGACGCCAAACCAGGCATGAACCCCGACATCCGCCCCCAGGACGACCTGTTCGGTCACGTCAACGGGCGATGGCTCGACACCGCGGAGATCCCGGCGGACCGGTCGAGCTGGGGCCCCTTCGTGAAGCTTGCCGACCAGTCCGAGCAACGCGTCCGCGCCATCATCGAGGAGCTCGCCGAGCGCCCCGTGGAGCCGGGCAGCCCTGAGCAGAAGATCGGCGACCTCTACGCCAGCTTCATGGACGAGGCGCGGGCCGAGGAGCTCGGCGCCGAGCCGATCGCTCCGGCCCTGGCGGCCGTCGACGCGGTGGCCACCCATCGCGACCTGGCGCAGCTCCTCGGTGAGCTCGAACGAGCCGGCGGCTCGGGCCTGTTCGGGTCCTACGTCGACATGGACTCCCGCAACTCCGACCGTTACGTGGTGAACCTGGTCCAGGGCGGACTCGGCCTGCCGGACGAGTCCTACTACCGCGACGACAAGTTCGCCGAGATCCGCTCCGCCTACGTCGCGCACATGACGCGGATGCTCGCCCTCGCTGGCCGGCCCGACGCAGAGGCGACCGCGGCCCAGGTGCTGGCCGTCGAGACCCGGCTGGCCCAAGGGCACTGGGAGCGCGCTGACACCCGCGACGTGCTGAAGACCTACAACCTGATGACCCTGGCCGAGCTCCGGGAGACGGCTCCCGGCTTCGACTGGTCGACGTGGGCGTCGGGTCTCGGCACCACCGACGAGACGTTCGCCGACGTGATCGTGCGGCAGCCGAGCTACCTGGTGCACCTGTCGAAGGCGCTCGAGGAGGTCACCCTCGACGAGTGGCGTTCCTGGCTCGCGATGCGGGTGGTGCAGGCGGCAGCGCCGTACCTCTCGGGCGACTTCGTCGACGAGAACTTCGACTTCTACGGCAAGACCCTCAACGGGACCCCGGAGCTGCGTGCCCGCTGGAAGCGCGGAGTCGCGCTCGTCGAGGGAGCCCTCGGCGAGGCGGTCGGCGAGATCTACGTCGAGCGGCACTTCCCGCCCACCTCGAAGGCTCTGATGGACGACCTGGTGGCGAACCTGATCGAGGCCTACCGGCGCAACATCGAGAAGCTCGACTGGATGGGGGAGGACACCAAGAAGCGGGCCTACGAGAAGCTCACCACGTTCCGGCCGAAGATCGGCTACCCGGAGAAGTTCCGCGACTACTCCGGCCTGGAGGTGGACCCCGCCGACCTGCTCGGCAACGTGGGCCGCGCCGCGGCGTTCGAGACCGACCGGCAGCTGGGCAAGATCGGCTCCCCGGTGGACCGCGACGAGTGGCTGATGCTGCCGCAGACCGTCAACGCCTACTACAAGCCGACCACCAACGAGATCTGCTTCCCCGCGGGCATCCTGCAGAAGCCGTTCTTCGCGCCCGACGCCGACCCGGCCGAGAACTACGGCGGGATCGGCGCGGTGATCGGCCACGAGATCGGGCACGGCTTCGACGACCAGGGCTCGCAGTACGACGCCGACGGCAACCTCAACGAGTGGTGGACCGAGACCGACCGGGCCGCGTTCAAGGCCAAGTCGGACACGCTGATCAAGCAGTACGACGGGTTCTCGCCCCGCAACCTTCCCGGCGAGCACGTGAACGGTGCCCTCACCGTGGGGGAGAACATCGGCGACCTCGGCGGCCTGACGATCGCGTTGAAGGCCTACGAGATCAGCCTGGAGGGCACCGAGGCGCCGGTCATCGACGGGATGACCGGCGCACAGCGGGTGTTCCTGAACTGGGCCTACGTCTGGCGGACCAAGCGTCGCAAGGAGCTCGAGCAGCAGTACCTCACCGTGGACCCGCACTCGCCGCCGGAGTTCCGGGCGAACATCGCCCGCAACCTGGACGAGTTCCACCAGGCGTTCGGCACCACGGCCGGTGACGGCCTGTGGCTCGACCCCGAGGACCGCGTCCGGATCTGGTAGCTCCGGGTCAGTGCCCGACGAGGACGGCCGGCTCGACCGGCTTCTCGGCGGGCTTGCGCGGCAGGAACAGCGCCGGGATCAGGCAGCAGCCGACCAGGATCGTGCCCACGGTGAAGGTGAGCGCGAAGGCGTCGGCCATGTCGGCCGGCACCTGCGCCAGCAGCGCCGGGACCTGGTCGGGGGAGAGACCGAGCGACTCCAGGACCTGGGCCAGCTTGGTCTCGTCGCCGGCCGCACCGGCGACCGCGAGCGAGTCCTTGTCCTTGATCTCGTTGGTCAGGATCACCGAGAACAGCGCCGTACCGATCGACGCCGCCACCTGCTGGGTGATGTTCATCAGTGTCGAGCCGCGAGCGATGTTGTGGTCGCTCAAGGTCTGCAGCGCCGCGCTCATGATCGGCATCATCGTGGCGCCCATGCCCAGGCCCATCACGAACAGTGAGCCGAGGATGAACGTGTACGACGTGTCGCTCTCGAGCTGGGTGAATAGCGCCATGCCGAGGGTCACCGTGGCGATCCCGACCAGGACCACCTTGCCCGGACCCTTCTTGTCCGCCAGGAAGCCCGCGATCGGCATGGTGATCATCGCGCCGATGCCCTGAGGGGCGAGCAGCAGCCCTGCGCCGAGCGCGTCCTCGCCGCGGACCTGCTGGAAGTACAGCGGGAAGAGCAGGCTGGCGCCGAAGAAGGCGATCGCGAACAGTGCCATGGCGACCACGGCGACGGTCATCTGGCCGTTCTTGAACAGCCGCAGCTCCACCAACGGATGGATGTTGCGCCGGCTCAGCGCCCACGGGACGAACGCGACGATGAGGAGCAGGCCGAGCACTGCCGGCACCAGCACGTCGGCGTCCCAGGCGGTGCCCTCCTCGGGGATCGAGGAGATGCCGTAGAGGAAGGCGGCCAGTCCGGGCGAGAGCAGCAGCATGCCCAGCCAGTCGAAGGTCTCCGACGGCTCGACGGTGTCCTTGGGCAGGACCACGGCGGCGTAGATCAGGGCGACGATGCCGATCGGCAGGTTGATCAGGAAGATCCAGTGCCAGGAGGCGGCGTCGATCAGCCAGCCGCCGAGGATCGGGCCGAAGATCGGTCCGAGCAGCATCGGGATGCCGAGGACGGCCATCACCCGGCCGACCCGGTGCGGGCCGGCGGCGCGGGTCAGGATCGTCATGCCGAGCGGCATCAGCATGCCGCCACCGAGGCCCTGCAGGACCCGGAAGAAGACCAGCATCGGCAGGTCGTTGGCGAACGCGCACAGCACCGAGCCGGCGGTGAACAGCGCCACCGCGAGCAGGTAGAGCCGCTTGGTGCCGAACCGGTCAGCGGCCCAGCCGGTGAGCGGGATCACCGAGGCGAGGGCCAGCGTGTAGCCGGTCATCGTCCAGGCGACCTCGGCAGACGTCGCGTCGAACTCGTTCTGGAAGGTCTCCAGGGCGACGGAGACGACGGTGATGTCGAGGATCGACATGATGGCGCCGAGCACCACCACACCAGCGATGATCAGGACGCTCTTGTCGAGCCTGTCGTCGAGCTGGTCGGCCGGTGGGGACGCGGGAGGGTTCTGGGTAGACACCCGGAGAAGTCTAGGTAAGAGACACCTGGTGGGCCAACGAATTACGGACCATCACGTCCGTGACGTCGCCCACCCTGCTCGTGTCAGAGCAGGCGTTCGATGGCCTCGGTGATCCGCGGGTCATCCGGGACGACGGTGGGCGCGAACCGGGCCACGACCTTGCCCTGCTCATCGACGAGGAACTTCTCGAAGTTCCACGAGATGTCCCCGGCCTTTCCGGACTCGTCGGCCACCTGGACCAGCTCGTCGTACAACGGGTGCCGGCCGTCGCCGTTGACCTCGATCTTCTCGGTCATGGGGAACGTCACCCCGTAGGTCGCCGAGCAGAACTCCGCGATCTCCTCCGAGGTGCCGGGTTCCTGGCCGCCGAACTGGTTGCACGGGATGCCGACGACGGTGAACCCGCGCCCGGCGTACTGCTCGTGGACCTGCTCGAGCGCGGTGTACTGCGGGGTCAGCCCGCACTTGGAGGCGACGTTGACCAGCAGTGCAGGCTTTCCGTCGGTGATCTCGCCGAGGGTCGCGGCCGATCCGTCCAGGCGTCCGAGGGGGATGTCGAGAAGGCTCATGCCGCCCAGGTTAGCCCGGTGGATCTGACGTCCGGGGCCCGGACGGGGACCCTTAGCCCGGGCGGCGGTCTTGTAGGTTCGGGGCCATGCCCACACCCACGCCCCGGGTCCTCGAACGACACCTGTTCGGTCCCGGCCCGTCGAACCCCTACCCGGAGGCGACCGCGGCGCTCGCGCTCCCGCTGCTCGGCCACCTCGACCCGGCGTTCCTGGAGATCATGGACGCCACCTGCGACGACCTGCGCCAGGTGTGGGGCACCCGCAACGCCCGCACGCTGCCGCTGAGCGCCACCGGCTCGGCCGGGATGGAGGCCGCGTTCGTCAACACGGTCCGTCCCGGTGACGTCGCTGTGATCGCGGTCAACGGCCTGTTCGGGCAGCGGATGTGCGACGTCGCCGCCCGGTGCGGCGCTGACGTGGTGCCGGTCGAGCACGAGTGGGGCACCCCGGTCGACGCCCAGCGGGTGGCCGACGCGCACCCGAGCCCGACGGTGATCGGTGCGGTGCACGCCGAGACCTCCACAGGTGTCCGCTCCGACATCGCCGCACTCGGCGCGATCAAGGGCGACGCGCTCCTGATCGCCGACGCGGTCACTTCGATCGGCGGGATCGAGGTGTGCGCCGACGACTGGGGTGTCGACGTCGGCTACGCCGGGACCCAGAAGTGCCTCGGTGTCGCGCCCGGGCTGGCCCCGTTCACGATCAACGACCGGGCGTTCGAGCGCCGGGTGGAGCAGCCGCAGTCGTGGTACCTGGACCTTGGCCTGCTCGGCGGCTACGTCGGAGAGGCGTCCGGATCCGGCGGCCGCACCTACCACCACACGGCTCCCGTGGCGATGGTCGCCAGCCTGCACGCCGGCCTGCGCCGGATCCTCGACGAGGGGCTGGAGAACGTCTGGAACCGGCATGCCGAGGCCGGGCAGATCCTGCAGGAGGGCCTGCTCAAGATGGGACTGGAGCTGTTCGCCGAGGAGGGGCACCGGCTGCCGGAGCTGACCACGGTCCGTGTCCCGGACGGCGTGGACTCCGCCGCCGTACGCCGCTACCTGCTCGAGCGGCACAACCTGGAGATCGGCGGCGGAGCCGGCGAGTTCGCCGCAACGGTGTGGCGGATCGGGCTGATGGGCCACAACGCCCGGCCGGACGCCGCCTTGCTCGTGCTCGCCGCCCTCGAGGACGCGCTCCGGGCCTCCCGCGGCTGACGCGTCACGGACGCGAGGAGCTCCCGGCGGCACCGAGTGCGCCGAGCGCCATCTGCTCCAGCATCGTGCGCATCTCCGGCTCGGAGAGCATCCCGCTGTGCGGCGTCGAGTTCAGCAGTCCGAACGTGGCATGCGCCATCGCCCGGGCCCGTTTCGCGGTCAGTCCGTCGTGCATCGTCCTGAGCTGGTCGACCCACAGCTCGACGTACCGCCGCTGCAGTGAGCGCACCTGCTCGCGTGCCTGGTCGGGCAGCGAGGCCCAGTCCCGGTCCTGGACGACGATCAGCGCCTTGTTGTGGATCGCGAAGTCGATGTGCCACCCGACCAGCGCGTGCAGGGCCTCGCCGGCGTCCGCCGCGTCCGCGACCCGCTCGCGTCCGACGGCGAGCAGCTCCTCGCTGATCGACACCAGCATCTCGGCGAGCATCGCGTCCTTCGACGAGAAGTGCCGGTAGAGCGCCGGGCCGGAGATGCCGCAGGCCGCGCCAAGGTCGACCACCGAGACGCCGTGGAACCCGCGCGCGGCGAACAGGTCGGCCGCGGTGGCCAGGATCTGCTCTCGGCGGGACGTCACCCAACTGAGCGTAGGCCACAGGTGGACGCAGTTGTTAACGATCGATAACATGGTTAATGATCGTTAACGTATGAGGACGTCATCCGAGGTGGTTGCCTCGACGACCAGGACGTATGACGCTAGCGGGGACGTCGAAGGGAGCCGTGGTGGCTGACGAGATGAAGGTGCTGGTCGACGAGCTGCGTGAGCGGCTCGCCGAGGTCCGCAAGGGCGGCTCCGAGAGCGCCCGCCGCAAGCACCTCGACCGGGGCAAGCTGCTCGCCCGGGACCGGGTGGACCAGCTGCTCGACCCCGGCAGCCCGTTCCTCGAGCTGAGCCCGCTGGCCGCGACCGGGATGTACGACGACGCGGTCCCGTCCGCGGGCATCGTCACCGGCGTCGGCCGGGTCTCCGGACGCGAGTGCGTCGTGGTCGCCAACGATGCCACCGTCAAGGGCGGCACCTACTACCCGATGACGGTCAAGAAGCACCTGCGCGCGCAGGAGGTCGCCCGCGCGAACCGGCTGCCGTGCATCTACCTCGTCGACTCCGGCGGCGCGTTCCTCCCCATGCAGGACGAGGTGTTTCCGGACAAGGAGCACTTCGGCCGGATCTTCTTCAACCAGGCCAACCTGTCCGCGCAGGGCATCCCGCAGGTCGCCGCGGTGATGGGCTCGTGCACCGCCGGCGGCGCCTACGTCCCCGCCATGTCCGACGAGAGCGTGATCGTCAAGGAGCAGGGGACGATCTTCCTCGGCGGGCCGCCGCTGGTGAAGGCGGCGACCGGCGAGGTGGTGACCGCCGAGGACCTCGGCGGCGGCGACGTGCACGCCCGCAAGTCCGGTGTCGTCGACCACCTGGCCGAGAACGACGCGCACGCACTGTCGATCGTCCGCAGCATCGTGGACACCTTCGAGCGCCGTGGGGCCGACGGTTCCGGGACGTCGCTGCGCTCGTCGGCGATCGACGAGGTCGAGGAGCCGGCGGAGGACTCGGCCGGCCTGTACGACGTGGTGCCGACCGACCCGCGCACGCCGTACGACGTCCGCGAGGTGATCACCCGGATCGTCGACGGCAGCCGGTTCCACGAGTTCAAGGCCCTCTACGGGGAGACCCTGGTCTGCGGGTTCGCGAGGATCTGGGGCTACCCGGTCGCGATCATCGCCAACAACGGCATCCTGTTCTCCGAGTCCAGCCTCAAGGGCGCCCACTTCATCGAGCTGGCCAACCAGCGCGGGATCCCGCTGGTGTTCCTGCAGAACATCTCCGGGTTCATGGTCGGCCGCGAGTACGAGAACGGCGGCATCGCCCGGGACGGCGCGAAGCTGGTCACCGCGGTCGCCTGCTCCGTCGTGCCCAAGTTCACCGTGGTGATCGGCGGCTCGTTCGGCGCCGGCAACTACGGCATGTGCGGGCGGGCCTACGACCCGCGGTTCCTGTGGATGTGGCCCAACGCCCGGATCTCGGTGATGGGCGGTGAGCAGGCCTCCTCGGTGCTCGCCACGGTTCGCCGCGACGGCATCGAGGCGAAGGGCGGCGAGTGGTCCGCCGACGAGGAGGAGGCGTTCAAGGCCCCGATCCGTGACCAGTACGAGCACCAGGGCTCGCCGTACTACTCCACCGCCCGGCTCTGGGACGACGGAGTGATCGACCCGGTCGACACCCGCCGGGTCCTCGGCATGGGCCTCGCCATCGCCGCCAACGCCCCGATCCCCGAGCCGTCCTACGGCATCTTCCGGATGTGAGCCCCTCCATGATCAGCACTCTCCTCATCGCCAACCGTGGCGAGATCGCGCTCCGGGTGATCCGGGCCGCCCAGCAGCTCGGCCTGCGCACGGTCGCGGTCTACTCCGACGCCGACCGGGAGGCCCCGCACGTGCGCGCCGCGGACACCGCGGTCCGGATCGGGCCCACCCCGGCCACCGAGTCCTACCTGAACATCGAGGCGATCCTCGAGGCGGCCCGCAAGACCGGTGCGGACGCGATCCACCCGGGCTACGGCTTCCTGTCCGAGCGGGCGCCGTTCGCGCAGGCGGTCACCGACGCCGGGCTGACCTTCGTGGGGCCGACCGCCGAGGTGATGGAGCAGATGGGCCGCAAGGACACCGCCCGCGACATCGCGATCGCGGCCGGCGTACCCGTCGTCCCCTCCGCCGAGCTGTCGGGCGCCACGAACGCCCCGGCGATCACCGCGTCTGACACGTCGGTGGGATACCCGCTGCTGGTCAAGGCCGCGGCGGGCGGTGGCGGCAAGGGGATGCGGATCGTCCGGGACCCGGCCGACTTCGCCGATGCCCTCGCCTCCGCCCAACGGGAGGCGCGCAGCGCGTTCGGTGACGACACGATCCTGGTCGAGCGGTACGTCGAGCACGGGCGCCATGTCGAGGTCCAGGTGCTCGCCGACCAGCACGGCAACGTGGTGCACCTGTTCGAGCGGGACTGCTCGTCGCAGCGCCGGCACCAGAAGGTGATCGAGGAGGCACCGGCCCCGACCATCTCCGAGGCCGTCCGGGCGGTGCTCACCGACTCGTCGGTGGCGCTGGCCAAGCAGGTCGGCTACACCAACGCCGGCACCGTCGAGTTCCTGGTGGCCGGCGAGGAGGTGTTCTTCCTGGAGATGAACACCCGCCTGCAGGTCGAGCATCCCGTCACCGAGCTGGTCACCGGGCTCGACCTGGTCCAGCTGCAGCTGCGGATCGCCGCCGGTGAACCGCTGCCGTTCACCCAGGACGAGGTGACCCTGACCGGGCACGCGATCGAGGCCCGGGTCTACGCCGAGGACGCCTTCCACGGGTTCCTGCCGCAGGCCGGCGTCGCCGAGTCGGTGCGCTGGTCGCCCCGGTCCCGCAACGACGCCGCCCTGGAGTCGGGACAGGAGGTGACCACGTCGTACGACCCGATGCTCGGAAAGGTGATCGTGTCCGGCCCCACCCGTGAGGCCGCCCGCCGCGCGCTGGTCACCGCGCTCGACGACACCGCGATCCTCGGGCTGACCACCAACCTCGGGTTCCTGCGCGCGCTCGCGGCCTCGGACGCGTTCCGTGACTGCGAGATCGACACCGCCTGGCTGGACAGCCACCCCGATGCGATCCGGCCGCAGGGCGCGGAGACGGCCGCGGTGCTCGCGGCGTGGGCGCTCGCCCGGGCCAGCGACGACGACCCGGTCCACCCGTTCGGCACCGGCGACGGCTGGCGGATGGCCGGACCGGCGGCGCCCACCTCCGTGGAGCTGGTCGTCGACGGCGAGGCCACCCTGTTCCAGGTCGACCCCGCCGGGCTGGTGGTCGCCGCCGACCGCACCTGGCGGGTGCACCCGATCGCCTCCGACGAGGGGATGCTCCGCCTCGAGATCGACGATCTCGTCCACGAGGGCGCCATCCGGATCACGCCGCACCGGGTCGCGGTCGCACACATCGGCAACACGTTCCGCTTCGAGCGGCCGGACGCGTTCGGTCCCGGCGGTGCCGGTGCCGGATCTGACGGCACCGTGCTGGCGCCGATGCCGGGCACCGTCCTGAACGTCTCCGCGTCGGTCGGCGACCCGGTCGAAGAGGGGCAGGTGCTCGGCGTGCTGGAGGCGATGAAGATGGAGCTGGCGCTGAAGGCGCCGGTCACCGGGACCGTGACCGAGGTGGCCGCGGCCGTGGGCGACCAGGTGGCGCTGGGCGCGACCCTGTTCGTGGTGGAGGGAGAGGCGTGATGCGTCAGCCGCAGCCGGTGCGCGACGAGAGCCTGCCGTCGCAGGTGACGATCTACGAGGTCGGCCCCCGCGACGGGCTGCAGAACGAGCAGGCCGTCGTACCCCTGGACACCAAGGCCGAGTTCATCCGCCGGCTCGTGGCCGCCGGGCTGCCGATCGTGGAGGCGACCAGCTTCGTGCACCCCAAGTGGGTGCCGCAGCTCGCCGACGCCGCCGAGCTGATCGACCTCGTCGACCACGAGGGGCCGGTCCCGATGCCGGTGCTGGTGCCCAACGAGCGCGGCCTGGACCGGGCGCTGGAGAAGGGCGTCAAGCACATCGCGATCTTCGGCAGCGCCACCGAGACCTTCGCCCGCCGCAACCTGAACCGTTCCCTCGACGAGCAGTTCGCGATGTTCGAGCCCACCGTCGCGCGGGCCCGCGAGGCCGGCCTGGACGTGCGTGCCTACGTGTCGATGTGCTTCGGTGACCCGTGGGAGGGCGACGTCCCTGTCGACCAGGTGGTTACTGTCGGCAAGCGGCTGTTCGACCTGGGCGCCTCGCAGCTCTCGCTCGGCGACACGATCGGGGTCGGTACGGCGCACCAGGTGACTGCCCTGCTCCACGCGTTCGACGCGGCCGGCCTGGCCAAGGACAGCCTGGCGGTGCACTTCCACGACACCTACGGCCAGGCGCTGTCCAACGCCTACGCCGCACTGCAGGCCGGGATCACCACCTTCGACGCGTCCGCCGGCGGGCTCGGCGGTTGCCCCTACGCGGAGAGCGCCACCGGCAACCTGGCCACCGAGGACCTGGTCTGGCTGCTGCACGGACTGGGTGTCGAAACCGGTGTGGACCTGACGACGCTCGTCGAGACCAGCGCCTGGATGGCCGAGCAGCTGGGCCGGCCGAGCCCCTCCCGGGTGGTTGCCGCGCTCGCCGGAGCCTGAGGCACAATTCCCCGCATGAGTCGTGTCGTCTACATCCATGTCGGTGCACCGAAGACAGGGACGACCTATCTGCAGGACCGGCTGGCGCTGAACCGTTCCGCCCTTGCCGAGCACGGCGTCCACTACCCGGCGCTGTCGGCCCGCGACGTCGACCACTTCCGCCCGGCACTGGATCTGATGGGGGCCGACTGGGGTGGTCCGTCCGGGCACGCCGAGGGGCAGTGGGACGCGCTGGTCAAGAAGGTGCGCCGGCTCGACGGCACGGTGATCATCAGCCACGAGATCCTCTCCGCCGCGCCGGCGGACAAGGTCGCGCGGGCGATGGGTGACCTCGAGGACAGCGAGGTGCACGTCGTCTACTCCTCGCGCGACCTGGCCCGGCAGATCCCGGCGACCTGGCAGGAGAGCATCAAGCAACGGCGGCGCTGGAGCTTCGCGCGCTACCTGAAGAAGCTGCAGTCGCAGCCGGACGCGTTCTTCTGGCGCTCCCAGGGGCTGCCCGGGGTGCTCGGCAGGTGGAGCGCCGGCCTCCCGCCGGAGCAGGTGCACGTGGTGACCGTGCCGCCCGCGGGTGCCTCGCAGGACCTGCTGTTCCACCGGCTCTGCAAGGTCTTCGGCATCGACCCGGAGTGGGCGCCGGCGGCCACCGAGCGCGACAACCCGTCGATGGGCGTCGCGGAGACGGCGGTCGTGCGGCAGCTGAACCGTCGCCTGCACCGCTCCGAGCTGACCTCCGACGAGCACGCGGCGCTGGTGAAGAACCTGCTCGTCCACGACACGCTGGCCCGGCGTCCGGACCGGAACCGGGCCACGCTGCCGCCGCGGCTGTACCCGTGGGCGAACCAGATCGCCGAGGAGTGGGTGGAGTGGATCGAGGGATCCGGCATCGACGTGGTCGGTGACGTCGAGGAGCTCCGGCCGGTGCCGCCGCCCGAGGATCAGGAGTGGCTGAACCCGGACCGGCCCGGCCGCAAGCAGACCCTGGACGCCGCCCTCGAGGCGCTCGCGGTGATGACGCAGGAGGCGGCCCGGCGGCCCGACCCGGAGCAGCAGCTCACCGGCAAGGTCAGCAAGGCGATGAAGTCCATCCGGGGACAGTGATCCGATGAGGCGCCGCGTGTACCTCCACATCGGGGCTCCGAAGACCGGAACCAGCTACCTCCAGGACCGGCTCCGGCTCAACCGCGGCGAGCTCGCCGCCCACCACGTGCACTATCCGCTGGGGCCGCTCGGACTGCCCTCGTCGCACTTCAAGCCCGCGCTGGACCTGATCGACCGGGACTGGGGCGGTGCCCGCGCCGATGCCGAGGGTGCCTGGCCCGCGCTGGTGCGCCGGGTCCGCAGGCTGGAGGGAACGGCGGTGGTCAGCCACGAGATCCTGGCGACGGCGACACCCGAGCAGGTGGCGCGGGCGATGCATGACCTTCGCGGCCGCGAGGTGCACGTCGTCTACTCCGCCCGCGACCTGGCCCGTCAGGTGCCCGCGGCCTGGCAGGAGTCGGTGAAGCAGTACCAGACCCTGTCCTACAAGCGGTTCCTGGACCGGGTGCAGACCCGGTCGCCCGACCTGTGGTTCTGGCAGGCGCAGGGACTGCCGGACGTGCTGACCCGCTGGGGTGCCGACCTCCCGCCCGAGCGGATCCACCTGGTCACCGTGCCGCAGTCCGGCGCAGCCGCCGACCTCCTGTGGCACCGGTTCTGTGAGGTGTTCGGGATCGACCCGGCGTGGGCGCCCAAGGACAGTCCGCGCGGCAACACCTCGATGGGCGGCGCGGAGACCACGCTGGTACGCCGCCTCAACAAGCTTCTCCACCGGCGCGGCGTGTCCAGCACGGACCACCACACGCTGGTCACCGAGCTGCTCGTGCACCAGAACCTCGCCCGGCGCACGAAGTCCGCCCGCGCCACCCTGCCGCCGCAGATGTTCGGCTGGGCCGAGGAGGTCGCCGAGCAGTGGATCGACTGGGTGCGCGGTTCGGGCATCGACGTGGTCGGCGACCCGGAGGAGCTGAGGCCGGCCCGGCCCGCGGAGGAGCCGGAGTGGCGCAGTCCGGACCGGCCCGGCGGAGCACCGCTGCTCGACGCGGCCGTCGACGCGCTCGCGGTGATGGTCCTCGAGGCGGCCCGGCGGCCCGAGCCGCGTGGTGACCGGTGACCGGCGCCGACCACGCCGAGCGGCTCGTCCGGACCTGGGCGCAGCACCTCCGGTCCGGGGGAAGCACCCCGTGGGCGGCCTGGCCAGCGGTGGCTCCCGCCTCCTCCGGCGACGTCTTGACCGGACCGCTGCCCGGAGCCGCCCAGCTAGAGGTGGTCCGCCGGCTGGCCGCTGCCCGCGACCGGCTGCCGGGGAGGCTCGAACGGGAGGACTTCACCTGTCTGGCTGACACCGTCCTGAGCGGATCGGGGCCCGGTCGCGGCCTGGGTGAGCTTCCCGTGACCGGACCCGACCTCGCGCCGGCCGGGTTCGGTCCCCGCGCGGTCGATCCCGCCGACGTCCCGGAGGAGGAGCTGATCCGGGTCTGCGTCGGGGTGCTCGCCGACCTCCTCCCCGTCACTGCGCCGCCAACGGTGGCCGCAGCGGGTCGGCGTCCGCGCCGACGACGGCCGTGGCGGCGCGCGTTCCGGCTGGTCGGTGCGCCGGACGACGTCGAGTCGCTCCGCACGTCACTGGCCGCCCGCGGGTTGGTCGAAGGCGGCCGGTCGCCCCGGGTCCTGGTGGTCGGCACCGACGTGGAGGCGATGATGCGCCAGGTATGGACCGCGCGTGTCAGGGCGGGGGGCGACACCCGCTGGCAGCGGCTGTGGTCGCGGACGGCCGGCCGGGACACGTTGCCGGTGCGGATCGACCTGCCGCGGGTTGCCGACCACTGGTCCCGCCGGGTCGGCGCCCACAAGGTGCACCTGGTGCTCGGCCGCGACCTCGACTCCGTGCATCGCGCCGCCGGGGAGACGCTCGGGCTTCCCGACCTCGCCGTCCACATCGGCCAACCCGCCGTACCGCCGTGGTCCTCTGCGTCGGTCGACCTGCTCCGCCGGCTCAACGCGGTGCTCAACATCCGGCTCGACCCGGTCCGGGCCGAGGCGCTGCGGAACGGCGTACTGCCTGGTCTGCTCGCCGACCCCGCCGACGGTGGCGACGACGCCCTGAGAGCCCCGGACCGGTACCGGGAATGGTCGCGCGGACGTGCCGCCGGCATCGCCAAGGACCTCGCCACCTGCGGATATGCTGTGCACGGCAGCCTGGAGGACCTCGCGCCCGGCATCGATGACGCCTCGCCCGGCACCCCGGTCCGGACCGACGTCCTGGCGGTCGCGATCCGGGCCTGCCTCCGCGCAGCCGGGGCAGAGGAGTGACCTTGGAAGGTGCAATGACCGGCGCGAGGGCCACCGTGTTCCTGCACGTCGGCGCACCGAAGACGGGCACGTCGTTCGTCCAGGACCTGCTCTTCCACAACCGCAAAGCCCTTGCCCAGCAGGGAATCCTCTACCCGGCCGAGCGTTTCGACGCCCACTTCCTGGCAGCGCTCGACCTGATGGACCTGGACTGGGGTGGCCTGGAGAAGGAGGCCGTGGGCGCCTGGGACCGGCTCGCCGAGCAGGTGCGCGGCTGGGACGGCACGGTGATCATCTCCCACGAGATCCTGGCGCGGGCGTCGCGGGCGCAGGTACGGCGCGCGCTCGACTCGTTCGGTGAGGCGGAGGTGCACGTGGTGCTCTCCGCGCGCGACCTGGTCCGCCAGATCCCTGCCGAGTGGCAGGAGAACGTCAAGCACCGCAGGGCGATCGGCTACGGGGACTTCCTGGAGCGGGTCACCGACCCTGCCCGCGCGGGGCGGCTGGCCTCCTGGTTCTGGGGCGTCCAGGAGATCCCCGACATCCTCGACCGGTGGGGTTCGACGCTGCCCGTGGAGCGGGTGCACCTGGTCACCGTGCCGAAGCCCGGCGCGCCGCGCGACCTGCTCTGGGAGCGGTTCGCGGGTCTGTTCGGCATCGACCCGCACGGGGTCGAACGAGGCGAGACGCGCGCCAATCCATCCCTTGGGGTGCCCGAGTCCGCGTTGCTGCGACGGGTCAACGAGCGGGTCAACGGCGGCGTACTGCCCAACCACCGTTACCGCGAGCTGGTCCGCGAGCTGCTCGCGCACCGGTCGCTGTCGACGCGCACCGGGTCCGGCCGGCTGGCGCTGCCGCCCGAGGCACGCGCGTGGGCGGTGGACCTGTCCGAGGCCTGGATCAAGGCGCTGGAGAGCCGCGGGTACGACGTCGTCGGCACTCTCGACGACCTGCGTCCCGACGCGGACGCCGCCCCGTTCGTCGACCCCGACCAGCCCGACGAGCACGAGGTCGCCGACGCCGCGGTGCAGGCGATCGTCACCTTGTTGCAGGAGGCCTCGAGGCTGCGTGACATCGAGGACGCGTTGAACGCCGAGCTGGCGCAGACCCGTCGTGAACGCGACGAGGCCTGGGCCGCGGCTGGCAGGCGCAGGGTCTACCGGGCCAAGCAGAGGCTGGTCCGCTTCGCGCAGGGCAACGCCGCCGGACGCGCGGCGCTCGGGGCCTACCGCAGGGTGCGGGGCCGCAGCTCCCGGTCGGCGTAGCGGCCGATCTGCCAGGTCGTGTAGCCGTCGGCCCCGGCACCGATCAGGCCGCCGACGACCGGTACCCGCCGGCCGACTGTGGTCGCCACCTGCTTGCCGGCCACCTTGGTGAGCAGCTCCGAGGTCACCTCGGCGGCCATCACCTTGTCCAGGTGCGGGTCGTGCGCGGGCGCGGTCGCGATCGCCATCGGCGGCGCGGGGATCTTCTTCTTCTTGACCAGGCTGGCGATCGAGTCCTCGCCGAGCATGCAGCCGAGGATCGCGTTGAGCACCCGGGGATCGGTGAGGTCGTAGCCGCGCAGGTGCGCGATCCCGGCGACCATCCGGCACTGCAGCAGCGCGAGCCCGGTGATGTTCGCGGGGATGGTGAGAGCGGCGGTGACCAGCCCCCCGACGTTGGTGGCGAACCCCTGCGCGCCGGCATAGCGGACGTGGTTCTCGATCACCTCGTGGATGGCCAGGTCGACGTCGCCGCCCTGCTCCTCGAGCTGCTTGTCGGCGGCCGCGGCGGCACCGGGCAGCGGGCCGACCCCGTCGACCGCCCGACGCAGCGCCTCGTGAACGAAGTTGGCTGAAAGGTCTGGCGCGATCTTCTGAACCTGCGGCGCGAGTGCCTTGCCTAGTGAGCCAACGATGCCCATGTCGTCCTCCGTTGCTGGTTCGTCGCTGTGATGAAGCCTACGGTCCCCACGGAGGTGCTATTAGATGGGACCGTGCCGACCGAACCGCCGTCCTCGGGCTGGGTCTTCCCGGACCCGGCCACCGCGGACGACGACGACCTCGTGGGGATGGGGGCCGACCTCGAGCCGGGGACCCTGCTGGCGGCCTACCGGCGCGGGCTGTTCCCGATGCCCTCGGGTGAGGACGGGGTGCCGATGTTGTGGTGGTCGCCGCAGCAGCGGGGCGTGCTCCCGTTGGACGGGCTGCGGATGTCCCGTTCGCTGCGCCAGTCGGTACGCCGGATGGAGGTCCGCGTCGACACCGCCTTCGAGGAGGTGATCGCCGCGTGCGCGGATCCGGCGCGTGACTCGGGCTGGATCGAGCCGGAGATCGCCGCCGCCTACACCCGGCTGCACGAGCTGGGCTGGGTGCACTCGGTCGAGGCCTGGCAGGACGGTGAGCTCGTCGGCGGCCTGTACGGGCTGGCCACCGGCGGTCTGTTCGCGGGGGAGTCGATGTTCCACCGGGCACGTGACGCCTCGAAGGTGGCGCTGGTCGGCCTGGTGGAGATCCTGCGCGACGAGTACGCCGACCAGCGGCTGCTCGACGTGCAGTGGTGCACACCGCATCTGGCCTCCCTCGGCGTGGTCGAGGTCCCCCGG
>DATFGA010000011.1:0-7763 GCA_035249775.1 Nocardioidaceae bacterium
GGTAGAGCACCATGAACGTGAGCAGGATCGGGGTGATGAACTTCAGCGAGATCGTCCACCAGGGACCCATCTTCACGTAGGAGATGGCGTTCAGGTGGTCGCGCTGCTGGTCGAGCACCTTCGCGATCCAGACCACGAGCAGCACCTCGACCAGCCCGGCGATGACCAGTCCGAAGTTGTTCACGAAGTGGTCGGCGGTGTCGAGGTAGAACAGCCCACCCTCGGTCACGTAGAGCATGCTGACGATCGCGCAGAGACCGACGATCCAGTTCACCGCAGCGGTCCGGCTCATGTCGAACTTCTCGCGGATGGCGGCGACCACGCACTCGAGGATCGACACCATCGAGGTGATGCCGGCGAAGAACAGGCAGCCGAAGAACAGGATGCCGAACAAGGTGTTCAGACCCGGCAGCGCGCTGATGATCTGCGGGAAGATGATGAACGCCAGCACGACGCCGTCGTCGACGACCTCGGTCACGCCCACGTCGTTGATCGCGGCCAGGTAGCCGAGCGCCGCGAACACGCCGATCGCGGCAAGGAACTCGAAGCCGGCGTTCGACAGACCCACGATCAGGCCGCTGTTGGACAGGTCCGTCTTCCGCGGTAGGTAGCTGGAGTAGGCGATCATGATCGAGAACGCGATGCTCAGCGAGAAGAACACCTGGCCGTAGGCGGCCACCCACACGCCCGGATCACTCAGCGCTCCGAAGTCGGGGGTGAAGAGTACGTCGAGCCCCTCACCCGCACCTTCGAGGGTGACCGCACGGATCACGATGACCAGCAGCATCACGATCAAGGTCGGCATCAGGATCCGCGACGCCAGCTCGATGCCGCGGCTGACCCCACGCTGCATGATGACGTAGACCATCACCCAGGCGATCAGCGTCGGGACCAGCACCTTCCACTGGAGCCCGCCGAGCTCCCAGAAGCCCTCGGGTGCTGCACCGGCCGAGGTGGCGAGGTAGTCGCCGATGAAGAACGCCCCCGTGTCCTCGCCCCACTGCTCGCCGAACGAGAAGTAGATGAAGCTGAGGCACCAGCCGAGGATCACCACGTAGTAGGTGGAGATCACGAAGGAGATCGCCGCCTGCCACCAGCCCAGCCACTCCCAGCGCGTCGAGATGCTGTGGAAGGTCGACGGCGCACCCTGCCGGAACCGGTGACCGAGGCTGTACTCCAGGATCAGGATCGGCAGACCGGCCGTGGCGAGCGCGACGAAGTAGGGGATCAGGAACGCGCCGCCGCCGTTGTCGTAGACGACGTAGGGGTAGCGCCAGATGTTGCCGAGACCGATCGCGGACCCCATCGCAGCGAGGATGAACCCCAGCTTGGTGCCCCACTGGTCGCGAACGAACTCTTCCTGCGGCGCACTGCTCATTGCACAACCTCCCGAGACCTCATCTGCCCGACCGGCTGAACCTCACCGTAGCAGCGGTGCACGGCGGGCGCGACGGCGTCTGACCGGCCCCAGGTCCCCTACACTGAGGACCATGCGCAACAGCAACGTGAACCTGTGGTGGCCCGCCTCCTAGGCGGACCACCTCCAGCGCACCCACTGCACTGACCGACGGCCGCCCCCGGGCGGCCGTTTCGCGTTGCAGGACACGGCTCTCGCGGGTAGCCACCTACCCAGGAGAGACCATGACAAAGACAACCCGACGGCTCAGCCTGCTCAAGCCCACCGGCCACCTCACGCTCGGCAACTACCTCGGCGCACTGCGCGGGATGGCCGCCGAGCAGCACCGGTCCACCTGCTTCTTCGGCATCGCGGACCTGCACGCGCTCACCGTCACCCACGACCCGGGAGCGCTGCGCGAGCTCACCCGCGAGATGCAGATCCTGCTGCTCGCCTGCGGCCTGGACCCCGAGCACGCGACCCTGTTCGTGCAGAGTCACGTCCCCGCGCACACCGAGCTGTCCTACCTGTTGGAGTCGACGGCCTACACCGGTGAGCTGAACCGGATGATCCAGTTCAAGGAGAAGGGCCGCGACCGCCCGCAGACCCGCGTCTCGCTCTACACCTACCCCGCGCTGATGGCCGCCGACATCCTGCTCTACCGGGCCGCGCAGGTCCCGGTCGGGGACGACCAGCGGCAGCACGTCGAGCTGACCCGCGACCTCGCGGTCCGGTTCAACACCACCTACGGCGAGGTGTTCACCGTTCCCGAGATCACCACGCCCGAGGTCGCCGCGCGGGTGATGGACCTCCAGGACCCGACGGTGAAGATGGGCAAGTCCCACGACTCCGGTGCCGGAATCATCTACCTGCTCGACGAGCCGGACGCCGTACGGCGCAAGCTGTCGCGCGCGGTCACCGACTCGGAGGCCGGACAAGACGCGGTCCGCCACGACCCGGTCACCAGGCCCGGAGTGAGCAACCTGCTCGAGATCATCGCCGCCTGCGAGGACGACGAGCCCTCCCGGGTGGCAGCCACCCTCACGTCGTACGGTCAGCTCAAGCAGCGCGCGACCGACGCGGTGCTGGCGGTGCTGGCTCCGATCCGGAAGCGGTACGACGAGCTGGCCGGATGTCCCGACGTGGTCGCGAGGACCTACGCCGAGGGCGCACTGCGCTGCCGCGAGGAAACCGCTCCGGTGCTGGCCGGGGCTCGCGAGGCGATGGGGCTCAGCTGATGCCTTCGGCCAGCGCGCGGGACCGGTCCCGGGCGGCCTCGAGCGCGGTCAGGAACGCGGCCCGCACCTTGTGGTCCTCGAGCTCGCGGACCGCGGCCGCGGTGGTGCCACCGGGCGAGGTCACCTGTTCGCGCAGCACGGTCGGGTGCTCGCCGGTCTCCCGGAGCAGCTTCGCGGACCCGACCACGGTCTGCACGACCAGCTCGGCGGCCGTGCCACGCGGGAGCCCGAGGTGCACGCCCGCCTCGATCATCGACTCGACCACGAAGAAGATGTAGGCGGGCCCGGAACCGGAGACCGCGGTGACCGCGTCCAGCTGCCGCTCGGGAACGCGCAGCACCCGGCCGACCGAGGCGAGCAGCGACTCCGCCTCGAGCAGGTGCGCCTCGTCGCAGTGCGAGCCGCGGGAGATCGCGGCCATCCCCTCGTCGACCAGGGCCGGGGTGTTCGGCATGACCCGGACCACCGCGACGCCGTCGGGCAGCCGGGTCTCGATGAACGCGGTGGTGATGCCGGCGGCCAGCGACACGACCAGCTGGCCGGGTCGGACGGTCGGGGCGATCTCGGCGAGGAGGTCACCCATGTCCTGTGGCTTCACGACCAGCGCGAGCGTGTCCGCCTTCTGGGCGGCCTCCACGTTGGTGACCGTGCTGACGCCGTACCGCTCCTCCAGCTCGGCAGCGCGGTCGGAGCGCTTCTCACCGACCAGCAGGTCCTCGGTGCGCCGGCCGGCGCGGATCAGCCCGGACAGCAGGGTCTCGCCCATCACGCCGGCACCCAGGATGGCAACGGTCATTTCGCGCGCCTTACTTCTTGGAGATCAACGACCTCAGGAAGACTGCCAGGCTGGACGGCTTCTCCGCCATCCGTCTCATCAGGTAGCCGTACCACTCGTCGCCGTAGGGCACGTAGACGCGGACCTTCTCGCCGGACTCGGCCAGGCGGCGCTGCTCGTCGGGACGGATGCCGAACAGCATCTGGTACTCGTAGCTGCCCTGCGCGCGGCCGTAGCGGGTGGCCAGCGCGCCGGCGATGTCGATCAGCCGCGGGTCGTGCGAGGCGATCATCGGGTAGCCCTGCCCGGCCATCAGCACCTTCAGGCAGCGCACGTAGGACTTGTCGACGTCCTGCTTGTCCTGGAAGGCGACCGACTCCGGCTCGTTGTAGGCGCCCTTGCACAGCCGGACCCGGGACCCCTCGTGGGCGAGCTCCCGGCAGTCGGCCTCGGTGCGGTGCAGGTAGGCCTGGAGCACCGCACCGGTCTCGGGGAAGTCCTTGCGCAGCTCGTGCAGGATGCCGAGGGTGGAGTCGGTGGTGGTGTGGTCCTCCATGTCGAGGGTGACCGTGGTGCCGGCGTTGCGGGCGGCGTGGCAGATTGTCCGTGCGTTCTCCAGCGCGATCTTCTCGCCCTCGCCGGGCAGCGCCTGGCCGACCGCGGAGAGCTTCACCGACACCTCCGCGTTGCGGGCCAGGCCGTGCTCGGAGAGAGCGGCCAGCAGCTCGAGGTAGGCGTCGACGGTGGCGTCGGCCTGCGCCTGGTCGAGGGTGTCCTCGCCGAGGAAGTCGAGGGTCACGTGCAGCCCCGAGTCGATCAGCCCGCGGGTGGCGCGCACCGCGGAGTCGGTGCTCTCACCGGGGACGTAGCGATCGACGAGTCCCCGGGCTCCGGGCATCGTGGTGACCAGGGTCTTCACCTTCTCGCTGCGCGCGAGCAACAGCAGCGGCTGCCGTAACACTCATGTCCTCCCGAACTCAGGCCGGCCTGCCCCGTTGCAGTCGCGACGGCACCAGGTTACGCGGTGCGGCGGCGCAGGGTGGCGGCGCCCAACACCAGGCTGCCGACCACGAACGCACCGATGATGAGCAGGTCGGTCCACACCTCCGGCTCCACGCCGGCGAACGCGTCGGAGGTGGAGGCCGCGACCGAGCTCATCGCGTCCACGGCGTAGGAGAGCGGGAGTACGTCGGACACCCACTCGAGCACGCGAGGAAGCTGCTCTCGTGGCACGAACAGCCCGCAGAGCAGGATCTGCGGGATCACGATGGCTGGCATGAACTGGACCGCCTGGAACTCCGTGCGCGCGAACGCCGACACGAACAGCCCCAGGGCGGTGCCGAGCATCGCATCGACGACGGCGACCACGGTCAGCATCCAGGCCGGGCCGGCCAGGTCGAGGTCGAGCACCCACACGCACAGGGCCACCGCGAGCGCGGACTGCAAGGCGGCGACCACTCCGAACGCGACCGCGTAGCCGCCGAGGAAGTCGACCTTCCCGGTGGGCATCGCGAGCAGCCGTTCCAGGGTGCCGGAGGAGCGTTCTCGCAGGGTGGTCACCGAGGTCACCAGGAACATGATGATGAACGGGAAGAGTGCGAGCAGGGCCGGCCCGAACTGGTCGAAGAACGGGCCGGAGTCCTTGAACATCCACCACAGCAGGGTCATCAGCAGCATCGGCAGCACGAGCAGCATGCCGAGCGTGCGGTGGTCGTGCCGGAGCTGGTTCAGCACCCGGGCCGCGACCGCCCCGAGGATCCGCGGCGTCATCGCACGCCCTCCCCCTCGACCAGGCGCAGGAACGCGTCCTCGATGTCGCCGGCACCGGTGCGGGTCAGCAGCTCGGACGGTGCCTCGTCGGCGAGGATCCGACCCTCGCGCATCAGCAGCAACCGGTCACAGCGTTCGGCCTCGTCCATGACGTGGCTGGAGACGAACACCGCGGCGCCGCCGGCAGCGAGCCGGTGGAACAGCGCCCACAGGTCGCGGCGCAGCACCGGATCGAGCCCGACGGTCGGCTCGTCGAGCACCAGCAGCTCCGGCTCGCCGAGCAGGGCGACGGCCAGCGAGGCGCGGGACCGTTCGCCGCCGGAGAGGTTGTTCACGACCTTGTCCCGGTGCCTGCTCAGGTCCACCGCCTCGATGCAGCGGTCCACCTCGTCGGGTCCCACGCCGAGCACGCGCCCGAAGAACGTGAGGTTCTCCGAGACGGTGAGGTCGTCGTACACGCTCGGGGCCTGCGTGACGTAGCCGATCCGGTCCCGCAGCGGCGCGCTCCCGGCGGGTTGTCCGAGGACCGTGACGGAGCCGCCCGCGACGATCTGGACCCCGACCACCGCACGCATCAGCGAGCTCTTCCCGCATCCGGAGGGGCCGAGCAGACCCATCACGGTGCCGGTGGGCACCGAGAAACTGACGTCGTCGACGGCGCGGGTGCCACCGCGGTCGACGACGAGGTTGCGGACCTCGACCACCGGCTGTCGGTTCACATCCTCACTGTGTCGGGCCGGCACCGAGTTGGCAACGACCCGTCGGGGTCATCCCTGCTGCTGTGCGGCCACCGCGAAGTTGAGCCGGGTGAACGCGAGAGCCTCGATCAGGTCGAGCTCGCGGGCGTGCCGGGACCCCGAACGGCGGGTGTTGATCTCGACCACGATGTGACCGCTGAAGCCGGTGCCGGCCAGGTACTCGAGCAGTTCCGCGCAGGGCTGGTTGCCGCGGCCAGGCACCAGGTGCTCGTCCTTGGCCGAGCCGGTCCCGTCGGTCATGTGGATGTGCCGCAGCCGGCTGCCGAGCGCGCGAGCCATCTCGACCGGGTCCGACATCGAGGTCGCCGAGTGCGACAGGTCGATGGTGGCGTTGGCGTAGTCGTGCTCGGCGGGGTTCCAGCCCGGGACATAGACCTGCATCTCGCGGCGCGACGCCCGCCACGGGTACATGTTCTCCACCGCGAACGCCACCCCGGTGCGCCGCTCGAGGTCGGAGATGCCTTCGACGAACCCGCGGGCGTAGTCGCGCTGCCACCGGAAGGGCGGGTGTACGACGACCACGTCTGCCCCGACTGCGGCCGCCATCTCCGCGCTCTTCTCGAGCTTGCCCCAGGGCTCGGTTCCCCAGACCCGCTGGGTGATCAGCAGGCACGGTGCGTGCACGGCGCAGACCGGGATCTCGTGGTGCTCGGACAGGTGCCGGACCGCGTCGATCTCCTGGCTGATCGGGTCGATGCCGACCATCACCTCGACGGCGTCGTAGCCGAGCCGGGTGGCCAGCTCGAACCCGTTCGCCGTGGACTCCGGGTAGACGGAGGCGGTGGACAGCCCGATCACGGGCTCGCGAGCGCTCGCACCGGACTGCACCTCGGACGCCACGTCGCTCACCCCGTCAGACTATGAGCCGAGGATACTGATCTGGTCCAGGCGTTCGAGGATGATCCCCTCGCGCAGCGCCCACGGGCAGATCTCCAGCTCGGGAAGTGCGAACAGGTCCATCACCGCGTCGGCCACGAGCGCTCCGGCGAGCAGCTGGTGGGCCCGGCTCGCGGAGACCCCGGGCAGCTCGTTCTTCTCGGCGGTGCTCATCCCGGCCAGCGTCGGGATGCTCTTCGCGAGCAGGTCGGCCGGCAGCACCCGTCGTACCAGCAGGCCGTCGCCGGACGGCGCCGCACCGCAGACCCGTGCGAGCGACCGGAACGTCTTCGACGTGGCCACGGCATGGTCGGGCCGGCCGCCGCGCAGCAGCGACCCGGCGTCGCGGGCGATGTCGGCGCGGATCTTCCTCCGGACGGTGCGGATCGTGGCCTCGTCGGGGCGCTCGTCGGGCAGCAGCTCCCGGGTCACCCTGCCTGCCCCGAGCGGCAGGGAGCGCGCGATGTCGGGTGCCTCGTCCGCGCCGGTGGCGATCTCCAGGGAACCGCCGCCGATGTCGAAGACGGCCAGCCGCCCGGACGACCAGCCGAACCAGCGGCGCACGGCCAGGAAGGTGAGCCGGGCCTCGTCCTCGCCGGGGAGCACCCCGATGTCCACGCCGGTCACCTCGCGGACGTGGCCGAGCACGTGGTCGGTGTTGGTCGCGTCGCGGACGGCGGACGTCGCGAAGCCGATGATCTCCTCGCAACCCTTGTCCTCGGCGGCCTGCAGGGCCTCGGCGACGAACCGGGTCAGCGCCGCGATCCCCTCCTCGGTGACCGCGCCCGCGGCGTCGAGGTGCTCGGCCAGGCGCAGCGGCTCCTTGTAGGAGTACGCCGGCAGCGGCGCCGCCCCGCCGTGCGCGTCCACGACGAGCAGGTGCCCTGTGTTGGAACCGATGTCCAGCACACCAAGTCGCATGCCCAGCAACCTACCCCTACTCCCACGCC
>DATFGA010000012.1:0-2358 GCA_035249775.1 Nocardioidaceae bacterium
TGCACTTCCGGCGACGCCTCGCGGGTCAGTAGCTCTCGCGGATCGACCGCACCCACGCCGACTTCAGCCCGAACAGGGTGCGGAGGTAGTCGGCCTTGCCGGTGATGGTCCTGCTCTCGCCGGTGCTCGCCGTCGCCTTGACGGACCGGATCGCCCCGCCGTCGTACCGCCTGCTGATCGAGATCTTGTGGATGTCGTCCAGGCCGAACACGGACGCCATCGCGGCCTGTGACCGGACCGTGGTCCAGGACCGGTTCGGGTTCTCGCTCGTCAACGACCACGGGTCGTCGACCGCGCGCAGGTAGGGCACGGTGGCCGACCACACGTCCTCGGAGTTCAGCGTGTGACCGCCCGACGAGGAGTAGTAGAAGGTCCCGGCCAGCTCGCCGTCGTAGGTGAGCACCTGTCCGTCGGTGCTGTTGACCGCGCTCACCCAGCGCTTGCCGTAGTGGGCGTCGTTGCCCTCGCTCTCCTTGCCCCAGCCGACATAGGCCTGATGGACCACGGAGTCGCGCAGGTTGCAGTCGCAGTCGGGCTTGAACCCGGCGCCGGTCCGCAGCGCGTAGGTGCGGGCGATGATCGCCTGCGCCCGGAGCGCCTCGAGGTCCCAGGAGGAGGGCATCTCGGCCACGCCACGCAGGTACTCCGACTGGAGCCGCATCCGCACCACCGCGTTGAGCAGCCGGGTGTCGTGCTTGTGGATGACCAGCTCGCCGTGGCGGTACTCGCGGTTGTTGCCGAGCCGGACGACCGACGGATCACCCGCAAGGTCTCGGGTGCCGCTCCAGCGGATCCTGATCCGGTTGCCGCGCAGCGTGCTGACCTCGCCGGAGGCGTCGACCACGCGGGCCCGCACAGCCCGGCTGCCGCGGGTGAGAACTACCCGGCCGGACGGCTCCGCCTCGCCCGTCGTGTCGCGGAGCACCGCACGGTCGACGCACCCGTGGCGGCGGATGGCGCAGATCTCCATCTCCGCCTCTCCGGCGAGCGCACGCGGCCGGGCGGTGATCCGGGCCGCGTGGTAGCGGACGTTGACGCCGACCAGCCGGCTGTCGTCGGCATGCCCGAGCTCGGTGCCCCGGTAGTAGTGGCCGAGGATGTCGCGGACGCTCCGGCCGGCCTCGGCCATCGCCATCGCGCCGTACTGCGACAGGCCGACCCCGTGGCCCCAGCCCGAGCCGCGGAACGTGAACGACCGAGCGGGCGGGTGCGCGAGCGGCGCCGGGGGAGTCTCCGTCGCCCTGGTGAACCGGCGGGTGTGCGCGACCGCGCTGATCCGCACCGGATCCGATCCGCGGGTGACCACGCGGATGGTGCCGCTGTCGGCCGGCCGGACCCGGATCCGGATCCGCCTGTCCGGGTTGGCCCGGTAGCTGCCGAGGTCGATTCGCCGGATCCGGTCCCGGCCGATGTAGACGTCGACCACGCCGAACGCCGGCCCGGTGGCTGCGACCAGCCGGACCGTGGACGTGTCCTTGGCGTGCCGCAGGAGCAGCTTGGCCCGGTGGCGGCTCGCCTCGAGGGCGACGTTGCGGTAGAGGTTCTGGTCACGGACCGTGCGCCATCTGCGAACCCGGTCCAGGGCGGCGAGGCGGGCCGGCCGGGAGATCGTGCCGAAGCTCGAGATCGCGGTCACTGCATGGCGCATGCCGTCGGGCGCACCCACGGCGCGGACCCCGAACTGGCGGGTGCGGCCGGCGCCGATGAACACCGTGGTCCGGTTCCGGTCGACCGTCTTCAGCAGCTTCCACTCGCGGGGCAGACGGTGGTCGTAGCGGGCGCCCTTGACGAACACCTGGTAGGAGTCGGCGCCGCGCACGGTGGACCAGGCCAGCCGCTGGAACGGCGTGGACTGGAAGTGGCGGACCCGCTCCACGTCCGGCTTCCCGCCGAGCTCCGCGGCGCCGGCCGGTGCGACCGCCAGCCCGAGCGCGACGACGGTGCTGGTGAGTGCGGCGACTGCGCACCTCAGGACGTGGTGCTTGGTCAAGAACACGAGCTTCCCCGGAGTAGACGACGCCCGCACCTGTGACAGGAGAGGGTGTTGTGGCCATCGAGGCTAGTTGAAGTTCCGTCCCGCGGCTACCGGGCCCGCTACATTCGGCGGGTGCCCCTGACCCTGGAGCTGTCCGCGGACGGCGCGGAGCTCGAGACTCTTGCGGCCGCGCTCGACCCCGGCCGGTTGGGCCGGAGGCGGATGGTCGGGGTGGCCGGCGCACCGGGGTCGGGCAAGTCGGAGTTCTGCCGGGCCCTGCTCGATGTCCTCGGGCCGGGTGCGGCCGGTGTGCCCATGGACGGGTTCCACCTGGCCGATGTCACGCTCGCGGAGAGGGGTCTCCTCGACCGCAAGGGTGCTCC
>DATFGA010000013.1:0-2540 GCA_035249775.1 Nocardioidaceae bacterium
GGGAGACATGACCGCCATTGTTTCAGGCACACTGACGGCCATGACCATCGAACCTGACACCAAGGACTGGACCTGGGTCCTGGACCGTCCCTGTGACGAGTGCGGCTTCGACGCGAACGGGTTCGATGTGGAGCAGCTCCCGGACCTGATCCGCGACAACACGCACGGCTGGTCGTCGGCGCTCGCCCAGGCGGATGTCGCCGTGCGGCCGGCCCCGCACATCTGGTCGGTGCTGGAGTACGCCTGCCACGTCCGCGACGTGCACCTGCTCTTCGAGCGGCGCGTGAGGTCGATGCTCGAGGAGGAGGCGCCGACCTTCGAGAACTGGGACCAGGACGCGACCGCCGTCGAGCAGGAGTACGGCGAGCAGGACCCTGTCACGGTCGAGGTCGAGCTGATCGAGGCTGCCGGCCTGGTCGCCGGCCGGTATGCGGCGGTCGAGGGTGCCGCCTGGTCCCGCCCGGGAACGCGCAGCAACGGTTCGATGTTCACCGTGGAAAGCCTCGGTCGCTACCACCTGCATGATGTCGTGCACCACCTCCACGACGTACGCTCGTAGTCGGCATTTCTTCGGGAGGGGAACCAACAGTGCGGCACACGGAGTTCTGGGCACGGATGGAGTCGGCCCTCGGCTCGGCCTACGCCCGGACCTGGTCGCGTGAGCACGTGATCGCCGGGCTCGGCGGGCGCACAGTCACCCAGGCGCTGGAGGCGGGCGAGAGCCCGAAGACGGTGTGGCGCGCGGTGTGGCAGACCCTCGGCCTGCCACCGAACCAGCGATGAGCCTGCCACCGGACGAGGCCGGTCGACGCGTCGCCGGCTGGGTCGGTGGCGGAGCCTCCGGGTTCGCGCGCGGGGTGCTCGGCGGGGTGCGGTGGCCGGACCACAAGCTGCAGCAGGTGCAGCGCCGGACGATCTGGACACTCGTCGCGGCCCAGAGCCTCGGCGGCCTCGGGATCACGATCGGGATCGCGGTTGCCGCGCTGCTCGCCGAGGAGATCTCCGGTTCGGAGTCGCTCGCCGGCCTGGCGCAGACCATGCAGGTGCTCGGCGCCGCGGTCGCCTCCTTCCTGCTGGCACACCTGATGGGCAAGCGCGGCCGGCGGCCGGGCCTGCTGCTGGGGTACGTGCTCGGCGCGAGCGGCGCAGCCCTGTGCGTCCTCGCCGGGGTGGTCGACTCGTTCACCCTGCTGCTGGTCGGGGCGACCCTGCTGGGCTCGACGACCGCGGCGAACGCCCAGTCGCGCTACGCCGCCACGGACCTGGCCAAGCCGGCACATCGGGCCCGCGCGCTGTCGTTGGTGGTCTGGGCGACCACGGTCGGCGCGGTCGCCGGACCGAACCTGACCGGCTGGGCGGGCAGGGTCGCCGCGGACGTCGGACTGCCCCGGCTGACCGGCCCGTTCGTGATCGGGGTGGTCGGCATGTCCCTCGCCGCGGCGGTGATCGGCATCTTCATGCGGCCCGATCCGCTGCTCGTGGCCCGTGAGGCGGCACTCGCCGCCGGCCGCAGCGGCGTACGCACCGGCACGTCCTGGTCGCGGGTGACCGCCGCCGCGCGCGAACGCACCGGCGTCGCCGCGGGTGTTGTCGCGCTCGCCCTGGCGCACGCGGTGATGGTCGCGGTGATGGTGATGACCCCGCTGCACATGCATCACGGCGGCGCGACCCTGGAGATCATCGGGGTGGTGATCAGCGCGCACGTGCTCGGCATGTTCGCGTTCGCCCCGCTCGTCGGGATCGCCACCGACCGGCTTGGACGTCCCGCGATCCTGATGGCCGGCGCGATCGTGCTGCTGGCCTCGCTGTTCCTGTCGGGTACGTCGCCGGCCGGTGCGTCCTTCCAGATCGGTCTCGGCCTGTTCCTGCTCGGCCTCGGCTGGTCGCTGTGCACGGTGGCCGCCTCGACGCTGCTCTCGGAGTCCGCGCCGTCGAGCGCTCGCACCGACGTGCAGGGCGCGGCCGACCTGGTGATGGGTCTGATGGCGGCCGCGGCCGGTGCGCTTGCCGGGGTGATCGTCGGGTGGCTGGGCTATCCGGCGCTGAACGTCTTCGCGGCGCTGCTGGTCACCGGGATCGCCACCGCGGCGGAGTTCGCGCGGCGTACGACGGGCAGCTCGATGCCCGAGGACGACGAGACGCTGGCCATCTGAACCACGTCTTCGCGACACGCCGAGCCACGTTCCGGGTCGAACAGGTGTTCGGGCTAGGGTGGTGTCACCGAAAAGCCAACAACGGCGCACAACCAAGGCACGTGGGGTCGAGATCCACAGGCTGAGGCGGGAAGCCCAAACTGTCGGAGGTCCGATCTAGTGTCACTGTCGATGAAAAAGACTGCAGGTTCCGCGAACAGGCGGACAGACGGACGGACAACTTCCATGGCTGGTGGAGACCGCGACAAGGCGCTCGACGCGGCGCTCGCGAACATCGAACGACAGTTCGGCAAGGGCACGGTCATGCGCCTCGGTGAGGAGACGCGGGCGGCCCTCGAGGTGATCCCGACCGGGGCGATCGCGCTCGACGTGGCCCTCGGCATCGGC
>DATFGA010000014.1:0-29832 GCA_035249775.1 Nocardioidaceae bacterium
TGCCGCGGAGTGCTCATGCGCGTTCGGATCCTGTCATCAACGCCCGGCGGGAGACCACGGCTCATCCTCCGCAATGTCTACTCCTTTGGTCAACATCATCGCTGTGCGATCCGGACTCACTCGTGGGATGCGCGGGCGCCAGGCCGCCCTGCCGTGCTGCCATGGCGTCACGAACCCACCGGGTCGCGGTCGATCTACTTCTGGCTGGCGCGGCGATATACATTTTCAACACGGATCTGGAGAATGCATCGGGCCTCGCAACGGTGTCTGACCTGTGAGTCCGTAGCGCCCGTCCCGAGGTGCGACGATGGACGCCATGGACGTCGAGCTGTCGGAGGTCCGCGACTTCCTGGCGGGGCACGCGCCGTTCGACTCGCTGCCCCCGGAGGTGCTGGATGCGATCCCGCGCCAGTGCACGCTGCGCTACGCACGTCGCGGCGCGGTGGTGCTGGACGTGGGCCAGCAAGGAGCCGGGCTGCACGTGGTCCGCTCCGGGGCGGTCGACGTCGTGGACGAGGCCGGCAGCCTGGTCGAGCGGGTGGGGACCGGTGTTGCGTTCGGCATGAGCGCGCTGCTGGAGCACCGGCCGACGCGGTACCGCTGCACCGCCACCGAGGACACCCTCCTCATCGTGCTTCCCCCGGAGCTCTTCGACACCCTGGCCCGCGAGCACACCAGCTTCGTCACCTTCTACGCCGCTACCCATCACGCGCGGCTGTCCAGAGCGATCGCGAACCTCCAGCAGGCAGCGTCCGGCACCGCGGTGTTGAGCACCCTCGTGAGGGATCTCGTTGCGCGTGAGCCGGTGACCACCGAGCCCACCACGACGATCGCCGATGCCGCGGCGACCATGTCGCGTGCCGGAGTGTCGAGCATCCTCGTCGCCGACGAGGCCGGGGTGCGCGGGATCGTCACCGACCGTGACCTGCGCAACCGTGTCCTCGCCGCCGGCATCGACCCTCAGGAACCGGTGCAAGAGGTGATGACCTCTCCGCCGCTCACCCTGCGCGCCGACGCTCTGGCCTTCGAGGCGCTCCTCGAGATGGTGAGCCGTGGGATCCACCACCTGCCCATCGTCGATGACCACGGCTCGGCCCTGGGGATGGTGACCACTACCGACCTGGTCCGCCTGGAGAACTCGAACCCCGTGTACCTGGCCGCCGACATCGGTCGGCAGACGACCTTGCCGGACGTTGTCGAGCTGGCCCACCGGATACCCACCGTGCTCGGCGAGCTGGTCGACCGGGACGTCTCCGCAGCGGACGTCAGCCGGGTCGTGACCGCGTTGGGCGATGCCGTACGGCGACGCGTGGTGGCTCTGGTCGAGGACGAGCTGGGACCACCACCCGCGCCGTACAGCTGGGTCGTCCTGGGCTCGGTCGCCCGGGAGGAGGAAGCGCTCTCCGCGGACCAGGACCATGCGCTGGTGCTCGCAGAACCTGGGCACGACGAGTGGTTCGCCCGACTGGCGAGCCGGGTCACCGACGTCCTGGAGGCCGGTGGTTGGCCGCGCTGCCCGGGCGACGTGATGGCCACCAACCCGCGATGGCGCATCACGGTGGACGAGTGGCAGCACCAGTTCGTCAGGTGGTCGAGCGAGCCCGAGCCCGAGGCCGTGCTGCACGTGGCGATCTTCCGGGACATGCGGCACCTCGTCGGCGAGCCAGGGCTGACCGAGGCGGTGCGCCGCGCCGCTTCGTCGTACGTGTCCCCAAGGCTGCTCGGCCACCTGAGTGGGCAGGCCCTGCGGATGCGTCCGCCGCTCGGGTTCTTCCGCGGCTTCGTCCTGGAGAACGAAGGCGGGCACCGCGAGACGCTCGACATCAAGCGCGGCATCGCGGCCGTGGTCCAGCTGGCGCGGGTCTACGCGCTGCGTGCAGGCTCGACCGCCCTGTCCACCCGCAGTCGCATCACGGCCGCCGCGGAGAGCGGCATCCTCGATGAGGGGACTGCCGCAGACCTCCGCGACGCGTTGGAGCTGATGTCCTACCGGCGGCTGCACCACCAGGTGAGCCAGATCCGTGCCGGTGCCCGACCCGACAACCACATCGCACCCTCGGACCTGACCGACCGCCAGCGGCGCCACCTCAAGGATGCCTTCGCGATCGTCCGCTCGGCCCAGCAGCAGATGGCGAACCGGCTGGAACCGGGATACGCCTGATGCTGCGCTGGTGGCCGCGGCGCGACCGGCCGCCCGACCCGCGCGCCTACCCCGCCGGACCTGTCCGTGATCTCGCGGCGGCGCCTCCGGCGAGGTCGAGAACCGTGGTCTCGAGCGTCGACTTCCTGGCCGTCGACATCGAGACCACCGGCCTGAACCCGCGACGCGACCACGTGCTGGCCGTCGGATGGGTGCCGGTCACCGCCGGCCAGGTGATCCTGGCCGGGGCCGGCGAGGTGCTGGTGCGACCCCCTTCCGGTGTGGAGGTTGGAGAATCAGCGACCGTGCACGGACTCACCGATGACAGGCTCGCGACCGCATCGACCTTGGCCGACGTACTCCCAGACCTGCTGACCGCACTGCAGGGCCGCGTCCTGCTCGCTCACCACGCGCCCATCGAGCTGGGGTTCCTGGCGGTCGCATCGCACGCGGCGTACGGCGCGCGGTTGCCGCTCACCACCGTCGACACGCTCGCCCTGCAGCACCGACTCGTGATGGGTCTGCACGGGGAAGTCCCTCCCGGCCTGCTCCGACTGGACGACGCGCGGCGTCACTTCGGTCTGCCGCGCTACTCCGCACACCGCGCGCTCACGGACGCGATCGCGACCGGGGAGCTGTTGCTTGCCCAGGCGGCCGAGCTCGCGAACCGGTTGGGTCGCGAGCCCACACTGGCGGACCTGTCACCGATCCGCCGGCGATGACTGGCTACGGCAGATGGTGAGCAAGCGGGGTCTCGATCATCGCCGGGAGCAGCGCGAGCAGGTGGTCGCCCAGGGCCGCATCTCCAGCCGCTCGGTGGCGATGGAACCCTGACACTGCGTGCACTCGCCGTAGGCGCCGATGCGGAGGCGCTGACGTGCGGTGCGTACGTCGTGAAGGATCCTTTCGACGCTCGCGCGATGTGCTGCGGCGACGACGTCCCGGTCTGCGGTCGGCAACGAGTCGAGCTGTCGCTGGCGGGCGCGCTCGACCTGCGCCAGGTAGTCGTTCAGGTCGTTGAGCTCGTGGGGGTGTGGAGCGATGTGCGTGGTCATGCCTTGTCCTTGACAACCGAAAGTGAGTGCGGCGTCGTACGAGACGCGCACAGGAAGGCGTGCGCCGACAAGGGCGCACGGCCGCGATGGGTCAGGGACGGACGGGCGGGGCGCGGTCGACGCTGCGACGCAGGACGTCGAGACCGCGGATTCCACGGGCCTCCTGGCTGAGTGCCAAGGCGAGCAGTGCGGGGCCGGAGGGAACGTGCGAGGGCACGTGAGAAGGCTCGGCTGACACCTTCTCCACCCACAACCCCTGCCTCGACATGCGCACACCATAGCAACGCTGATCTGGGCAGCGGTGGCTAGACAGCGACAGGGCCGAGTGGTTGTCTGAGATCGTCCTTCGTCCCGCGGGAGCTTCGATGCTTTTGACACTGCACGAACGTGAACGGTTGATGATCTACACCGCCGCCAAGCTGGCCGCCGAACGAAGAGAGCGCGGCGTCAAGCTCAACCTGCCGGAGGCGACGGCGTTGATCACCTCCTTCTTGCTCGAGGGCGCACGCGACGGACGGTCGGTCACGGACCTGATGGAGTCCGGCAGGAATGTGCTGGCTCGCACGGACGTGATGGAGGGTGTGCCGGAGATGCTGGCGCAGCTCCAGGTGGAGGCGACATTCCCGGACGGGACGAAGCTGATCACGGTCACGGCACCCATCTCATGAGCCGCGCTGACCACCCCAGCGATGATCCGGGCAAGGGCAAGCGGGTTGATCAGTACGGTTCGACGAGGCACCCCTCGAGTGGGCCCGGTGCGGGCAGCCAGCCGCGGCGAACCGGAACCGGCGAGCGGCAAGCGCCTCGACGACGCGAGACAGGTGACTCGCCCCCGGAGCATCCGATGGTCCCCGGCGAGATCCTTCACGGCGACGACCCGGTGGTCATCAACGCCGGCAAGCAGATCGTGAAGCTGCGGGTCACCAACACCGCCGACCGCCCGATCCAGGTCGGCTCCCACTACCACTTCGCCGAGGTCAACCCCGGCCTCGAGTTCGACCGGAAGGCCGCTTGGGGGCTCCGCCTCAACGTGCTGTCCGGCGGGTCCATGCGGTTCGAGCCGGGCGCCGTCGAGCAGGTCGAGCTGATTCCGATCGCCGGCGAACGCATCGTGGCCGGGCTCCGCGGAGAGTGCGGAGGCAGGCTCGATGGTTGACATCGACCGGAGCGAGTACGACGCCTCGTTCGGCCCGACGACCGGCGACCGGATCAGGCTCGCGGACACCAACCTGTTCATCGAGGTCGAGGAGGACCGCTGCGTCGGCGGTGACGAGGCGGTCTTCGGCGGCGGCAAGTCGATCCGCGAGTCGATGGGCCAGTCCCGCGCCACCCGCGCCGAGGGCACGCCGGACCTGGTGATCACCGGTGCCGTGGTGCTGGACCACTGGGGTGTGGTGAAGGCGGACGTCGGGATCCGCGACGGGCGGATCGTGGCACTCGGCAAGGCCGGCAACCCCGAGACCATGGACGGCATCCATCCCGACCTCGTGATCGGCCCCTCGACCGAGGTGGCAGCAGGCAACGGGATGATCCTGACCGCCGGTGCCGTCGACACCCACGTGCACTACGTCGTGCCTGACATGTTCGAGGAGGCCCTGGCCGCCGGCACCACCACCGTCGTCGGGGGTGGGACCGGCCCCACCGAGGGTTCGAAGGCGACCTTGGCCACGCCTGGGTCCTGGTGGCTCGAGAAGATGATGGAGGCGTTCGAGCCGTGGCCGATCAACGTGCTGTTCCTGGCCCGGGGGAACACCGTCTCCCACGAGGCACTGTGGGAGCAGCTGCGCGGCGGGGCGGCCGGCTTCAAGGTCCACGAGGACTGGGGCGCGACCCCGGCGGCCGTGGACGCGGCGCTCACGGTGGCAGACGAGTCCGGCGTCCAGGTCGCGATCCACAGCGACACCCTGAACGAGGCCGGGTTCGTCGAGGACCTGCTCGCGGCGGTGCGCGGGAGGACGTTCCACGCCTACCACACCGAGGGTGCCGGCGGCGGCCACGCTCCCGACATCATCCGGATCGCGGGTGAGTCCTACGTCCTTCCCGCCTCCACCAACCCGACCCGGCCGTTCACGCACAACACGGTGGCCGAGCACCTGGACATGGTGATGGTCGCGCACCACCTCAACCCCCAGGTGCCCAACGACCTCGCCTTCGCCGAGAGCCGCGTCCGGCCGACCACCATCGCCGCTGAGGACGTGCTCCAGGACCTCGGTGCGCTGTCGATCATGTCCTCCGACGCACTCGCGATGGGCCGGATCGGCGAGGTCGTCATCCGCACCTGGCAGACGGCGCACCAGATGAAGAAGGTCAGGGGATCGTTGCCGGGCGACGACAGGAACGACAACCACCGCGCGCGTCGCTACGTCGCGAAGTACACGATCTGCCCAGCGGTCGCACATGGCCTGGAGACCGAGATCGGCTCGGTGGAGGTCGGCAAGATGGCTGACCTGGTGCTGTGGCAGCCGGCGCTGTTCGGCGTACGGCCGACGACGGTGTTCAAGGGCGGCATGGTGGCGATGGCAGCGATCGGCGATCCGAACGCGTCCGTGCCCACGCCGCAGCCGGTGCTTCCTCGGCTCGGGTTCAACGCGAAGAGCCCCGCGGCGACCTCGACCAGCGTCGTCTTCGTCTCGGAGGCGGCGATCGAGGACGGGCTGCCGGAGCGGGTGGCGATCAAGCGGCGGATGGTTGCGATCCAGAACGTCCGGGGACGGACCAAGGAGGATCTCCCGGAGAACACCGCGCTCCCGCGGATCGAGGTCGACCCGGACACCTACAGCGTGCGTATCGACGGCGAGCTGATCGACCATGAGCCGGCCGTAGAGCTGCCGATGGCGCAGCGGTACTTCCTCTTCTGACCATGACGGACCACGGCGCGGCGCTGCTGCTGCTCGCTGACGGCCGGTTCCCGGCGGGTGGTTACGCACACTCCGGTGGCCTCGAGCCGAACATCGCGGCTGGTCGCGTCCACGATCTGGCAACCCTCGAAGCCTTCCTGCAGGGCAGAGCGCTCACGGCCGGCGTGGTGGCCGCCGGGTTCGCGGCGGCGGCGTGCGGCGCGTTGAGCGACGAGGACGTCTGTCGTCTCATCGCTCTGGACGCGGAGCTCGATGCGCGGATGCCTTCTCCGGCCCAGCGGGTGACATCCCGTCAGCTGGGACGTCAGCTGCTCCGGGTGGTGGGCGCCATCCGGCCCGACCCGCGGCTCGAGCACGTCGGCACCCGGCCGCACCAGCCGGTCGTGCTCGGCGCCGCGGTCGCCGCCTTCGGCCTCGGCCGTCGCGATGCCGCACTGGTCGCGCTCCACGAGTCCGTGGCAGGGCCGGCCGCTGCGGCGGTGCGGCTGCTCAGCCTCGACCCGTTCAGCACCCATGCCACCCTGGCGCGGCTCGGTCCTCTGCTCGACGAGCTGGCCGGATCCGCCGTCGCATCGAGCTACGGCGAGCTCGATGACCTACCGGCCCACGGGGCACCGCTGCTCGACCTTGCCGCCGAGGACCATGCCGTGCGCGACCTGCGGCTGTTCGCCTCATGACGGTCGACGAGATATCGGTCGGCTCCGGGGGGTCGTCGACCGACGGGCGAGGGGTTCCGCGACAGGGCGCCGGCGGGATGCGCGCGCAGGCCCGCGTCGCGACCGAGCTCAGGAGCAGCCCGGACGGTCGTCAACGCAGCTGCGTCTCGACCCTGCGTTCCCAGGCTCCGCTTGCGCTTCGGCTCACCATGGCCAAGGCGCCCGAGCCGTGGGCTGCCCACGCCGCGGACATCGCCCGAGTCTCGTTGGCTGCCGGAGCCGGCGGGCCGGTCGGGGGCGACCAGCTGACCCTCCACGTCGAGGTCGGTCCGGGAAGCTCGCTGGTGCTGTCCGAGGTCTCGCCCACGCTCCTCCTGCCCGGGCCTCGTGGCGACCGATCGGCCACCCACGTCCGGATCCGGGTGGCTGCGGACGCCACGCTGATCTGGCTGCCCGAGCCGATCATCGCGGCGCGCGGCTGCGACCACCTCCACGACGTCGCCGTAGACCTCGACGAAGGTGCCCGGCTCTTCATGCGCGAGGAGCTGTTGCTGGGCCGACACGGCGAACAGACCGGACGTGTCACGCAACGAGTGAGTGTCAGGCACGGTGGTCGACCGCTCTACCGCCAGGACATCGGAATCGGGACACCGGGCGCGGACACGCCTGCTGTCCTCGGCCACCACCGCGCGGTCGGATCCGCGCTGATCGTCGACCCCTCATGGGGAAGCGATCCACCGGCGGCCCGCGCACTCCCTGGCGACGCGGCGCTGCTTCCGCTGAGCGGCCCGGCCGTTCTGATCACCGCCGCGGCCGGCGACAACCTCGAGCTACGCGCCCAGCTCCATGCGGGGCTGACGGCGCTCGGCCCGCCCTGGGACCCCGGTCGGTGAGCGGGCGGCAGAGAAACGAGAAGCATCGCGAACGAGGAGGAGCATTGTCGAACGAGCAGAGTCCAGCGCCGGCGCAGCGCAGAGCACTGCGGCTCGGAGTCGCCGGGCCGGTGGGCACCGGAAAGAGCTCCTTGATCGCGACCGTGTGCCGCAACCTCGCCGGCGAGCTGAGCCTCGGCGTGATCACCAACGACATCTACACCGACGAGGACGCACGGTTCCTTCGATCGGCCGGCGTGCTGCCCGGCGAACGGATCCGGGCGGTGGAGACCGGCGCGTGTCCACACACCGCCATCCGGGACGACATCACGATGAACCTGCTCGCGGTGGAGGACCTCGAACGGGACTTCGCGCCGTTGGACGTCGTCCTCGTCGAGAGTGGTGGTGACAACCTGACGGCCACCTTCTCACCGGGACTGGTCGACGCCCAGATCTTCGTCCTCGATGTGGCGGGCGGGGGAGACGTGGCGCGCAAGGGCGGCCCCGGGATCGCCCGTGCCGACCTGCTCGTGGTCAACAAGACCGACCTCGGTCCGCACGTGGACGTGGACGTCGACCGGATGGTCGCGGACGCCACGGCCGCACGCAACGGCGCACCTGTGCTGGCGCTGTCCCGGAAGGACCAGGACTCGGTCGAGGAGCTGTGCGCCTGGGTGCGCTGGATGCACCGGGAGCACAGCCACGGAAGACACCTGCCCACCGACCCCGGACCGATGGCCCCACATTTCCATGCATCCGGAGGAACCGACGAGCTGTTCCACGCCCACGGCGACACCAGATGACTCGCAGCTGACTACGGCGACTCGGGTGGAGGAAGGGAACAAAGGAGGCGGCCGTGCGGGCGAAGACCGAGGAACAACAGCTTGAACGGCTGCTCAGGCAGGATCCGTCGGCGGCTCGTGACTACCTCTATCGGACTCCGCCGCAGCCCCTGCTCCGCACCGTGAGGCGGCTGAGCCGTGCCGATCGTGCCCGGGCCTTCCGGTTGTTGGACGAAGCCGAGGCGCTTCCGCTGTTCGTGGGCCTGGACGCCAGCGAGCAGACCGACCTCATCATCGATCTTCCGTCGTCCCGGGCGCATCTGTTCGGCGGGCTGGAGCCCGACGATCGTGCGCGCCTCCTGGACCAGCTACCCGCTGTCGTGTCCGCGCCGCTTCTCGCGGGACTCGCGGAAGCCGACCGAGCAGCGACCTTGGGGCTTGCGGCTTACCCCGCTCGCTCCGCCGGGCGGGTGATGAGCCCCGAGGTGGTCAGCGTCCGCCACGACCAGTCGGCGTCCAGCGCGTTGGCGCACGTGCGGGAGCACGGCTCGACGGCAGAGACGGTGTACATGCTCCCGGTCGTGGCGGAGGGCGACCGCGTCGTCGGAGTGGTCAGCCTGCGACGACTGCTCTTCACCGAGCCCGACACGTCCCTTCACGAGGTGATGTCTGCTCACCCGGTCACGGTCTCGATCGACCAGGACCCCGAGGAGGCCGCCCGCGTGGTCCGGGCAGCCCGGCTGATCGCTGCCCCGGTCGTCGACTCCAGCGGCCGCCTCGCAGGAGTGCTCACCGTCGACGACGCGATGCGGATCCTCGCCGATGCCGAGGACGAGGATGTCGCGAGAAGCGCAAGCAGCATCCCGCTGCGCCGTTCGTACCGGGCAACGCCGGTGTTCGAGCTGGTCCGATCCCGGATCGGTTGGCTGCTGGTGCTCATCGTGGCCGCGACGCTGACCGTGAACGTCCTCGACTACTTCGAGGAGACGCTGGCACAGGCCGTGGCTCTTGCTCTGTTCGTCCCACTCCTGATCGGCACGGGTGGCAACGCCGGCGCGCAGTCGGCTACGACGGTGGTGCGAGCGATGGCTGTCGGAGACGTGGAAGACCGCGATGTGCCTCGTGTGGTGGCCCGGGAGGTCGGCGCGGGCGGCGTGCTGGGGTTGATCCTTGCCGCGGTCGCCATCGCCCCCGCAGCGCTGTTCGCCGACTCCCGGATCGCCGTCGTGGTGTGTCTGTCCCTCGTGGTCATCTGTGTCCTGGCCACGCTCGTCGGCTCGGTGACCCCACTCGTCGCTCGCCGCATCGGAGTGGACCCAGCGGTGGTGAGCGCGCCCCTGATCAGCACGCTCGTGGATGCCAGCGGCCTCATCATCTACTTCCTCGTGGCCCGCGCGGTGCTCGGCCTCTCGTAGTCGGTGAGGATCCGACGGTCCGCGGCCAGGGTGCCTGCTCGGGGCCGGCTGGCGCGGGTCAACAGCAGTGGGCATGCTGGGAGTTGCGAGATGAAGGAGGCCCGGAATGGAACGCGAACCCGCCGAGGGAGCCGGTCCGCACGAAGCGGAAGTGGCCGGAGACGACACCGAGGAAGAGCCCGAGGAACGGTCGGGGGAGCGCGGCGAGGACCCGAAGGTGGAGGACGACGGCTCGGTCCCTCGCAAGCAGATCAGTCGTTGGAAGGGCGAAGGCGGCTCCTGGCTCCCGACCGATTAAGCCCCATGGGCTAGACCACTGACCTTCGGAATGCCCCGTTTGGTAGAGGCATGGGCGTTCTGTGCCAGGCAGTCGAGTCCGAAGGGGTTGTCGAAGACATCCGGCTGTCCGAGGGCGGCGAACTCCTGGCGTTGGGCAACCGCTCGACGTCGTCCCTCGGACCAGGAGGTCCACCATGAGAAACCCCCGACTCTACGCATCAACCGGAGGCGCAGTTCTCCTGTTGACTGCCGCACTCACCGCGAGCCTCGCCGGAGGGCCCGCCACCGCCGACCAGGACGGCAGCAACCACCGGCAGTCGGCCAAGGTGGAGGCGCACCTGGACGCGCTCAACGACTCGGGTGTCACCGGTGAAGCCGAGGTCAAGGTGAAGAAGCATGGTCACCTCGACATCGAGGTCGAGGCCTCCGGTCTGCTTGCCGGGGCCCCCCATGCGCAGCACATCCACTTCGGAGAACAGGCACGCCACGAATGTCCCACCGTGGCCGATGACTCGAACAAGGACTTCCGGCTGACCACGGCGGAGGGCCTTCCGGCCTACGGACCCATCCAGGTTTCCCTCACCACACGCGGCGACACGAGCCCCGACAGCGGTCTGGCCGTCACCCGCTTCCCGACGGCGGACAACGGCCGGATCGACTACGACCGGGACACCCGGACATCGCCCGAGGTCGCTCGCGCCATTGCCCGCGGAGAGGCGGTCGTGGTCATCCACGGAGTGGACCACAACAACAACGGAACCTACGACTTCGACGGTGCGGGGGCCAGCGAGCTGAACGCCAGCTTGCCCGCTGAGGCCACAGACCCGGCAGCCTGTGGAGTGCTGCACATGGACTAGGTCCCATCCGAGTCACGGCGTGGGGTCCAGCGGGCACGCTGGGCCCCACGCGTCGAGGAGGTTCAGCTGAAGAGCAGCTTGGCCTGGTCGATCAGCAGCACCACCGAGAACCCGCCGTAGAACAGCACCGCCCAGCTGATCGCGACCAGCCGTCCGCCGGTGAGCCCGATCTCGCGCGGCAGGACGCCGCGGTTGAGCTGGAGCAGCAGACACGAGTACACGAACATCACGAGGCCGTTCAGCGCGGACGCGATCACCAGCAGGACCAGCGGCTGGGTGACGCCCGAGAGCAGGATCACCGAACCGAACACGATCTCCAGCCAGACGGTGGCGAAGTAGAGCCTGCTCTCGCTCCACCGGTCGTTGTTGCGCAGAGCCCCGGTCTTGAGCACGTCGGCGGTCAACCGGCCCACCATGTCGAGCACGGTGAGGTTGGTGGAGAACAGCACGACGGTGCCGATCAGCCAGAACACCGTGCCGAGCCAGTCGCCCTGGGACGCCTGGAGCGCCTCACCCTGCACCCGGATGAAGTCGAAGCTCTCCTCCGCGACGCCGGTGCCGACGGTGACGAACGTCAACGCCATGAACACCAGCAGCGTGATGCCGCCGATCACGAAGAACGTGAAGAACTGCTCGCGGTTGGCGACCTTCCACCAAGCGTTCCAGCGACGCATGTTCTCCTCGTCGCGCCTGAAGAAGTACCCGGTGGTCGGCGCCGCGACCTCGTCGCCGGTGAAGGGAGAGACGACCTTGGGCAGGTGGGCACCCATGCCCAGTCCCTTGTCGCGGACCCAGTTGGACTGCACCAGGTTCATCGCACCACCCGCGCCGGCGAAGGCGATCGCCCCGAGCAGGGTGGCGGCCCCGATCGACGACACCCCGTCCGGGATCTTGTCGACCTCGACGAACCCGCGGCCGAGTGCCGCGTACCCGTCGCCGCCGATCAGGACGAACGCCGTGTAGAGCACGAACAGCACGATCAGCGCGACCATGAAGAACTGGATCTTCTCCACCGTCCGGTAGACGACCGGGGACAGGGTGAGCACCGCCCCGATCAACACCAGCACCCCGATCGTGACGTAGGGGATGATGTCCTCGGAGAAGCCCAGGGCGAAGCTGAGCGTGGTGGTGCCGCCGGTCGCCCAGCCGGGCCAGGCCCAGGGCACGATGGTCATGACGATGAACAGCAGGCCCCATGGCTTCCACATGCGGGTGAACCCGGTGACCGCCGTCTCCCCGGTGGCGAGGGTGTACCGCTCGATCTCCATGTTCAGGAAGTACTGCGTCCCGACGCCGAGGACGACCAGCCAGACGAGGGCCAGACCGACCTGGGAGGTGATGTAGGGCCAGAGCACGTACTCACCGGACCCGATCGCCCCGGCAAGCAGCAGGACACTCGGGCCGATGACGTGCTTCATCGGCAGCGGTTCCGGAAGGTCGACGTAATTGACCGGTGGTACATGTTTGCTGGGGATCTCCGTGGCGGTGCCCGCGGTGCCTCCTCCTACCTGTTCCATCGAATCGGACATTTTCAATCTCCTTTGTGACGTGGACCGAACGGATCGATCCCTCGAATGGATGCGTCGAGCACCTCGACGGTGTGGGCCATCGCGATCGACCCGCCCGACCGAGCGACGGCCGAGGCCACCTGCATGAGGCAGCCGGGGTTCGCGGTGACCATGACCTCGGCGCCGGTGGCGAGTACGGCGGCGGCCTTGCGGTCACCGAGCTCGCGGGCCGGCTCCGGTTGCAGCACGTTGTAGACGCCGGCGGAACCGCAGCAGATCTCCGGGTCGGCGATCTCGCGCACCTCGAGCCCCGGGATGCCGGCGAGGAGCTGCCGGGGCTGCACGCGGATGCCCTGCGCGTGCGCGAGGTGGCAGGCGTCGTGGTAGGCGGCGACCACGGGCAGCGGGTGCCGGGGCGCCACCGGGCCGAGCTCCACGAGGATCTCGGAGACGTCGCGCACCCGGTCCGCGAACGCCCTGGCCCGGGCGGCGTACGACGGGTCGTCGGCGAGCAGCTCCGCGTAGTCCTTCATCGCCGAGCCGCATCCCGCCGCGTTGACCACGACGTACTCCACGCCCGCCGCGTCGAACGTGTCGATCACCCCGCGGGCGAACCGCTGGGCCTCGCCCTCGCGCCCGATGTGCACGCTGAGGGCACCGCAACAGGCCTGGCTCGCGGGCGTGACCACGTCACAGCCCTCGGCCTGGAGCACCCGCGCGGTCGCCGCGTTGACGCCGGGGAAGAACTCGCGTTGCACGCAGCCGAGCAGCAGCCCGACCACGGCGCGGCGTGTGCCGGTGGCCGGCAGCCGTTCGGGGATCGCCACCCGCGGACCGAGCCGGGGAGCGAGCGACTCCAGCGTGCCCAGCTTCGGGACCCGCTCCAACAGGCCGGTACGCCGGATGGCGCGATCCAGCCCGCTGCGCTGGTAGGCCCGCAGCGGACCGCGCAGCAGTCGCAGGCGCCGTGGGTAGGGGAACAGCGCGAAGATCGTGGCACGCAACGCCTTGTCCCGGCGGGTGCGGTCGTGCCGGCGTTCGACCTGTGCCCGGGTGGCCTCGATCAGCTTGTCGTACTGGACACCGGACGGGCAGGCCGTGACACACGCCATGCACCCGAGGCACCTGTCGAAGTGCTGCACCATCGAGTCGGTCATCGGCTCCCCGCTGAGCCCCTGCTCCATCAGGTAGATCCGGCCGCGCGGGCTGTCCATCTCCTCGCCCCAGATGGAGTACGTCGGACACGTCGGCAGGCAGAACCCGCAATGCACGCAGTCGTCGACAAGGGCTGCCGACGGAGGCCGGTGCTCGTCGAAGGCCGGGGTGACGTCCACGTCAGATCCCTCCGACGAACCGGCCCGGCGAGAGCCGGTGGTCGGGGTCGAGCTGGTCCTTGAGCCGACGCATCAGGTCGAGGCCGCCCACGGGTCCCCACACGTCCAGTCCTCGACGGGTCTCCGCCGGCGCGGTGAGCACAACCACCGTCCCGTCGTACGCCGCCGCAATGGTCCGTATCTCCCCGAGAACGGACGCGACCACCTCGGACCTGGTGTCGGACGGCATCGAGGCATAGAGAACACCGCCGGCCGATCCGCGCACGGCCACCGGCACCCCGTGCTTCCGCCCCGCGTCCCGAACGGTCATGAGCACCGGGCCGACACCGACCAGGGTGGTGGTGATCTTGAGGCCCACGTCGTCGATGCCGAAGGGGTACTTCCCGAACCAGCCGGGTGTCTCGACCACGGTGCTCCCAGCGCCGAGCAGGGCGCGGGTCGCGGCGGTCCGGGCCCCGACACCCGCCTCGATCCCCTCGAGCAGCACCGCGACGGTCACCGGTCCGTCGACCGGCTGGTCCACCTCGACCGCGGCGGGCACCACCTGTGAGCCCAGGACTCGCCGCGCAGCGCGGGCGGCGGCGTCGGCGTCGTCGTCCTGCATGGTCACCATCCGTTGTGTCGCCGGCACCGGATGCAGCCGTAGCGCGACCTCGGTGATGATTCCGAGCGTGCCGTAGCTGCCGGTCAGGAGCTTGCCGAAGTCGTAGCCCGCCACGTTCTTGACGACCTTGCCCCCGGCCCTGGCGACGACCCCGTCCGCGCGGACGAAGGTGATCCCGATCAGCAGGTCGCGCATCGTCCCGTAGAGCAGCCGCCGTGGGCCACTGGTGTCGGTGGCCACCGTTCCGCCGACGGTGGCCGACGGGATAGGGGTGTCCAGGGCGAGCTGTTGGTCCGCAACGGCAAGGGCGGCCTGCAGGTCGCTCATCGTGGTCCCGGCCCGGACGACCGTGATCAGGTCGCCGGCGGCGTGCTCGACGACACCGGCGATCGCCGTGGTCTCCACCACGAGGTCGACCTGTCCGGGCGGGTTTCCCCAGCGTTGCTTGGTCCCTGAGCCCCGGGTGACGACGTGCAACCCGTGCCGGGCGGCGACGCGGAGCAGCTCGGCGGTCTCCTCGGTCGAGGCGGGCGTGGCGACGTACCTCGAGGGCCTCCCGTCGATCGCATCGTCGGACCGGGCCTCGCGCACCCGGTCGTCGGCGACCTTGACCAGGTCGTCGAGAACCGCGTCGGCGGGCATCTCAGAACACCTCGGCCAGGCCCTGCTGCTGCAACGGGTGGGCACCCTTGTGCCGTCCGGGCACCTCCCCGCACAGGCGCGGTGTCGGGAACACCTTGCCCGGGTTGGACAGGTGCCCGGGGTCGAAGGCGCAGCGCAGCAGCTGCATGGTGTCCAGGTCGTCGTCGGAGTACATCCGCGGCATGTGCTTGGCCTTGTCCATCCCGACCCCGTGCTCACCGGTGATCGAGCCACCGTGCTCGATGCACAGGTCGAGGATCGCGGCGGAGAGATCCTCGGCCTTCTCGGTCTGACCCGCGACCGTGTCATCGAAGAGCACCAGCGGATGCAGGTTGCCGTCCCCGGCATGGAACACGTTGGCCACCCGGAGCCCGCGCTCGGCGGACAGCTCACCCATCCGGCGCAGCACGCCGGGCAGCGAGGTCCGCGGGATCACCCCGTCCTGGACGATGTAGTCCGGACTGATCCGGCCGACTGCGGCGAACGCGGACTTGCGGCCCCTCCAGATCAGCGCCCGTTCGACGTCGTCGGCGGCGATCCGGATCTCGAAGGCGCCGGCGAGCTCGCAGTGCCGCTCGACCTGGACGAACTGCTCCTCGACCTCGGCGGCCGGTCCGTCGAGCTCGACGACCAGAACCGCGCCGGCGCCGGCGGGATAGCCGCACTGCACCGCTGCCTCGGCGGCCTCGATGGCGAGCGCGTCCATCATCTCGATGGCTGCGGGAATCACGCCCGCGCCGATGATCGAGGACACCGCGGCGCCGGCATCGTCGGTGGAGTCGAACGCCGCGAGCAGCGTTCGCACCGACTCGGGTGCGCGCATCAGCCGCACCGTCACCTCGGTGGCGATGCCCAACGTGCCCTCGGACCCGACGAACGCACCGCGCAGGTCATAGCCGGGCGGGTCGGGCGCCTTGCCGCCGAGCCGCACCACGTCGCCGTCCGGGCTGACCACCTTGAGCCCGGTGACGTGGTTGGTCGTGAAGCCGTACTTCAGGCAGTGGGCGCCGCCGGAGTTCTCCGCGACGTTGCCGCCGATCGAGCAGATCTGCTGGCTGGACGGGTCCGGCGCGTAGTAGTAGCCGTGCGGCGACGCTGCCCGGGTGATGTCGAGGTTGACCACGCCCGGCTCGAGCACCGCCCGCTGGTTGTCGGGGTCCACCTCGAGGATCCGGCGCAGCTTGGAGGTAACGATCAGCACCCCGTCGGCGTGGGGGAGTGCGCCTCCGGACAACCCGGTGCCGGAGCCGCGGGCGACGTACGGCACCCCCGCGTCCACGCACGCCCGCACCACCGCCGCCACCTGCTCGGTGGTCTCCGGCAACGCGACGAGTGCGGGCATCACCTTGTAGACCGCGAGCCCGTCGCACTCGTAGGTGCGGAGCTCCTGGCGATCGGTCAGCACGTTGGCCCGGCCGATCTCCTCCCGAAGCCGAGCGGCGAGCCGCACCGTGTCCACGACAGCCTCAGGGCATCCGCTCGTAGGCCGGCAGGGTCAGGAAGTCGACGTACTCGTCGGAGAGCGCCATCTCCGTGTAGAGCGACCGGGCGTCGTCCCAGCCGGTGCCCTCCGGTGTCTCCTCCTCGATCAGCCGCTCCACCAGCTCGCGGGTCACCGTCTGGCCGTCCGCGAGCACGGTCGCGTTGTGCAGCCACTGCCACACCTGCGACCGGGAGATCTCAGCGGTAGCGGCGTCCTCCATCAGGTTGTTGATGCCGACCGCGCCGCTGCCGCGCAGCCACGCCTCGAGGTACTGCAGACCGACGCTGATGTTGCCGCGCAGCCCCTGCTCGGTGACCTCGCCCGGCGTCGAGGCGACGTCGAGCAGCTGCTCGGCGGTGACCTCGACGTCCTCGCGCAGCTTGTCGCGCTGGTCGGGCCGGTCTCCGAGGACCTCCGTGAACACCTCCGTGCACACGCCGACCATGCCCGGGTGCGCCACCCAGGACCCGTCGAACCCGTCACCGGCCTCCCGCGTCTTGTCGTCACGGACCTTCGCGAAGGCCTGCTCGTTGACCTTCTCGTCCTTGCTCGGGATGAAGGCTGCCATCCCGCCGATCGCATGGGCCCCGCGCTTGTGGCAGGTGCGCACCAGCAGCTCGGTGTAGGCGCGCATGAAGGGCACCGTCATGGTCACCGAGTTGCGGTCCGGCAGCAGGAACTCCTTGCCGCGGGTGCGGAAGCACTTGATCACGCTGAACATGTAGTCCCAGCGTCCCGCGTTGAGGCCGGCGGAGTGGTCCCGCAGCTCGTAGAGGATCTCCTCCATCTCGAACGCGGCCGGGTAGGTCTCGATCAGCACGGTCGCCCGGATGGTGCCCTGAGGGATGCCGAGCCGGTCCTGGGCGAAGACGAACACGTCGTTCCACAGCCGTGCCTCACGATGGCTCTCCATCTTCGGCAGGTAGAAGTAGGGCCCGAAGCCACGCTCGAGCTGCGGCTTGGCGCAGTGGAAGAAGTAGAGCCCGAAGTCGAACAGGCTGCCCGACATCCGCTCGCCGTCGACGAGCACGTGCTTCTCCGGAAGATGCCAACCGCGCGGACGGACCACGATCGTGGCCCGGTCGTCGCCGAGCGCGTAGTGCTTGCCCTCGGGAGTGGTGAACTCGAGCCGCCCCTCGATCGCGTCGCGCAGGTTCAGCTGGCCCTGCACCATGTTCTCCCACAGGGGAGTGTTCGCGTCCTCGTGGTCGGCGAGCCAGACCTTCGCCCCGGAGTTCAGGGCATTGATGGTCATCTTCGCGTCAGTGGGGCCGGTGATCTCCGTGCGACGGTCCCGGAGCCCCGGGGCCGGGTCGGCGACCCGCCACGACTCGTCCTCGCGGACCGACTTCGTCTCGGGAAGGAAGTCGAGCGTCCCGCCCGCGGCGAGCTGGTCGTACCGGGTCGCCCTCGCGGCCAGCAGGTCCCGGCGGCGCGCATCGAACTCACGGTGCAAGGTCCCGAGGAACTCCACGGCCTCCGGGGTCAGCACCTCGTCGAAGCGGTCCTCGATCGGTCCGGTGATCTCGATCCCAGCTGGCTGCGCCATGCATCCTCCTGAGTACCGTCTTCCACAGAACGGAAGGAAGTTTCTATACTTCGGAAGGTTATGACGGGTGATGAGGGGGGTCAACAGTCCGCGACCGCTCGGTCGAACGGCGTGCAGTCGGTACGTCGTACGTTCGAGCTGCTCGAGCTGCTCGCGGAGCGCGGTCCCTTGGGGCTGTCGGGCCTCGCGGTCGGGTCCGGGCTACCACTGACAACCATCCACCGATTGGTGGGGACGCTTCTCGATCTCGGCTACGTGCGGGAGGAGTCCCCGAAGCAGTACGTGCTGGGGCCTCGGATGATTCACCTCGGGGAACGGTCGGCCCGGTCGTTGGCCACCTGGGCAATGCCTCACCTGACCCGGCTGGTCGATGACCTGGGGGAGACCGCGAACCTGGCGATGCTCGAGGGCGACGAGATCGTCTACGTGGCCCAGGTGCCTTCGCGGCACTCGATGCGGATGTTCACCGAGGTGGGCCGGCGGGTCAGACCGCACTGCACGGCGGTCGGCAAGGCGCTGCTGGCCCAGCTGCCCGATGAGCAGGTCCAGGCGATCGTCCGCCGGACGGGCATGCCGGAGCACACGGCGAACACGATCACCCAGCCGGATCGGCTCGCTGAGGAGCTCGTGGGCGTACGGCGCCAGGGGTATGCCGTCGACGACGGAGAGCAGGAGGTCGGGGTGCGCTGTGTGGCGGTCGCAGTGTCCGACACGGCCACTCGGATCGCCATCTCCGTGTCCGGCCCGGCGCCTCGCATGACCACCGAGATGGTGCGACGCGCCGTGCCGACCCTCAACCGGACGGCCGCAGCCCTCGCCGCCGACCTCGCCGGAGCGGGGCAGAGCCAGTGAGGGGCCCTGGTCCTTGCAATAGATTGACTGGTCAGTCAAGATAGGGCCGATGGTGCCGCTGTGGTGGCCGGAGGAGAGGGTGTCATGCCGCGACCGAGTGTGGAGGCGGAACGCAAGGAGCAGATTCTCGCTGCGGCCTGCGACGTCGTCTCCGAGATCGGCTTCAAGTCGCTCCGCGTGGCTGACGTGGCCAAGCGCGCCGGAACCTCCACCGGGACGGTGCACTACTACTTCGCAACCAAGCGTGACCTCATGCACGCGGCGTTCGAGTACAACTTCGCGCGTTCCCTGGAGCGGCGCCAGCCGATCCTCGATGTCCGCGGCGACCCACGGGAACGACTCCACGACTTCGTCGAGTCCTATCTGCCGGCCGACGACGTCACGGTCAGGGCGTGGCACGTCTGGGCGGAGCTGTGGGTGGAGGCCCTTCACGACGCGGACCTGCAGGAGCTCAATGAGCGGGTCTACGGCGAGTGGCGGCGGGTGATGGCCGCCATCATCCGCGACGGCCAGGATGCCGGCGTCTTCCACGACGGGGACCCGGTCGGGCAGGCGAACGCCCTGATCGGAATGATCGACGGCCTCGCCCTCCAGGTCCTGCTCGGATCGAAGAGCATGACGATCGAGCGGATGCGCGCGGTCTGCGACCAGGCGTTACGCAGCATCGAACTGGTTCCCTCCTCGTAGCTCCCGACCCCCGATGCCACGGTCCACACTGTGGGCCGGATTCGCCGCGCCGTAAAGCATCTGGTTTCATATCTTTTTTCGGCCAACCCCTTGACATGGCCCGGTGACGCGGGTCACTCTCTCCTCACTAACTGACGCACCAATCAACTATGGAGGATCGCGTGCGCCCCACCAAGCAACTTGTTCTTGCCTCGCTCGTCACCGTCAGCCTCGGCATGCTGACCGCCTGCGCGAGTGGATCGTCCGATGCTGCCGAGGGATACGGCGAGTGCGAGGTCTACGGCGAGGCCGGCTCGATCTCGCTGGACCCGGTGACGTCAGGCGTCCTCACCGTCCAGACGAACCTGCCCTCGCCAGGCTGGTGGAAGGGCGAGACGCCCGAGACCACCACCGGCGGTTACGAGTACTGCCTGGCCGCCAACATCGCGCATCGGGCGGGGCTGAAGACCGTCAAGGTCGAGAACGTCTCCTTCGACGCGTTGGTTGCCGGCCAGACGCAGGACTTCGATATTGCGATGGCTCAGATCTCGGTCACCCCCGAGCGCGAGGAGGTCGTCACGTTCTCCGCGCCGTACTTCGACTCCAACATCGGCGTCCTCGCGCCGGCAGATGCAGACATCACCGAGGACAACGTCGCCGGCAAGAAGCTCGGAGTCCAGGTCGGCACCACGTCCGTGGCGTGGGCGAAGGACACTCTGCAGCCGGCTTCCGCCCCGAAGCTCTTCCAGGACACCACGTCGATGGTCACGGCGGTGAGCTCGGGCATCACCGACGCCGCGGTCCAGGACACCGCGATCATGCTCGGCTTCGCGAAGAACTCGGGCGGCGCGCTCGAGGTCGTCGGCCAGTTCGAGACCGGCGAGCACTACGCCGCGATCTACCCCAAGGGATCCGAGAACGGCGACACGATCAGCGAGGCGATCAACGCGATGTCGGAGGACGGCACGCTCGACAAGCTCTCTGCCACGTGGCTGGGCCCTGAGCTGGGTGGCGACCCGGCAGAGGTCCCGGTGTGGAACGTCAAGTGAGCGGCACCTTGACCACTGCGCCGGAAGCCGCTGTGGAGGTGCCGGTTCCCCCGACGCCTCCGCAGCCGGTCGTGTCCGTGGCGAGCCTCGCCCTCCTGGTGACGGCAGTGTCCGGGGCGGCCGGCGTGATCGCGGTATTCACGCTGCACCAGATGCTCGGCACACCTCCGGCCGTGGTCACAGCGCTCCTCGGAGCGCTGGCTGTGGTGGCGCTGCTGCCGATGCTTCCGGTGATCCGGGCGTTCGGCAATGCCCGCCGTCGCGCGGATCGGTTGGAACGCGGTGACCTCGCCGCGGCCCGGCATGCGGCTGCCAGCGGCCGGGAGCAGGCGCACACGGGTCTGGGCTACGCACTCGCCGTGCTGATCTGCTCGGCGTTGGTCTGGTTCGCCACGGCGAACGATGGCGCCATCTCCCGTACCTTCCTCCGCTGGGAGTTCCTCCAGTCCTCGTGGTCGAACGTCACCCAGGCATTCTTCGTCAACGTGAAGGTCGCCGTAGGGGCCCAGGTGCTGGTGCTCATCTTCGGTCTCATCATCGCGATCATGCGCCTGCTGCCCGGACCGGCCGGTCGGCCGCTTCGGTGGATCGCGATCGTCTACGTCGACACGTTCCGGGCGATACCGAGCATCATCGTGCTGTACCTCGTCGGCTTCGGACTGAAGCTGGCCGAGGTTCCGGTGATCAAGGACCTGTCCTCGATCTGGCTGGCAATCATCGCGCTGACGCTCACCTACTCCGGCTATGTCGCCGAGGTCTACCGTGCCGGGATCGAGGCGATCCATCCCAGCCAGTGGTCGGCTGCACGTTCGCTCGGGCTGTCCTACAGCATGACGCTGCGCACCGTGATCATCCCCCAGGCGGTACGGCGGATCGTCCCCCCGTTGTTGAACGACTTCATCGGCCTGCAGAAGGACACCGCGCTGATCGGTGTGATGGGCGTGACCGATGCGTTCACCCAGGCACGACTCAGCGCATCGAACGTTTTCAACCTCACGCCGGTGATCGTCGTTGCGATCCTGTTCGTGGTCATCACGATCCCGCAGGCCCGATTCGTCGACCGCCTCATCGCGCGCGAGCAGAGCCGCACCGGAAGGTCATCATGACGTTTCTTCAGATCCGCGACGTGCACAAGTCCTACGGGAGCACAGAAGTGCTCCAGGGAGTCAGCCTCGATGTCGCGAAGCACGAGGTGGTCTGCCTGATCGGGGCGTCCGGCTCCGGGAAGTCGACGCTGCTGCGCTGCATCAACGCGCTGGAGACGATCAGTCAGGGCGAGATCAGCGTCGACGGCGACGTGGTGAGCGGTCTCGGTGTGGACGTGAACCGGCTCCGACGCAACGTCGGCATGGTCTTCCAGTCCTACAACCTCTTCCCCCACATGAGCGTGCTCCGCAACGTGACGCTCGCTCCCACGAAGATCGGCGGGATGTCGAGGGCGGAGGCGGAGGAACAAGCTCTCACGCTGCTGGACCGGGTCGGCATGAAGGACAAGGCGGGCAGCTATCCCGACGCACTGTCGGGAGGACAGCAGCAGCGGGTGGCGATCATCCGCGCGCTGGCGACCAACCCCCAGGTGCTGTTGCTGGACGAGATCACTGCCGCGCTCGATCCCGAGCTGGTCGGTGACGTGCTGGCGATCGTCCGCGAGCTCGCGGAGGACGGGTTGACGATGCTGCTGGCCACGCACGAGATGAGCTTCGCCCGGGAGGTCGCCTCCCAGGTCTGCTACCTGCACCAGGGCCGGATCCTCGAGCGCGGCAGCGCAGAGGAGATCTTCGAAGACCCCAAGGAAGAGCGCACGCGCCAGTTCCTTGGCCGCGTGCTCACTGCAGGGAGGCTCTGACCATGCTGAACCAGCCAGGTATCGCGCTCGTCCGCCGTCCGTCGGACGAGCTGGGCGACGGAATCGTCACGCACATCGATCGGGTGCCGGTCGACGTCGATCTCGCCGTGGAGCAGCATGCCGCCTACCGCGCCGCGCTGGCGGCAGCCGGATGGGACCTGCGTGAGGTGGAACCTGCCCCCGGCTGCCCCGACGCGCCGTTCGTCGAGGACTCCGTCGTCGTCGTCGACGGCACCGCGGTGCTCACCCGCAGTGGTGCCGAGCTCCGGCGAGGTGAGACGGCGGGTGCCGAGAAGGCCGTTCACGAGCTGGGCCTCGATGTCGTCAGGATCACCGGACCGGCCACGCTCGACGGCGGTGACGTGCTCCAGGTCAGGGACACCGTGTACGTCGGCCGCGGCGGACGCACCAACGCCGAAGGCATCCGGCAGCTGCGGAGCTTCCTCGCACCGCTGAAGCGGACCGTCGTACCCGTCCGGCTCGAGGCGGTTCTGCACCTGAAGTCCGCGGTGACCGCCCTTCCGGACGGCACGTTCCTGGCCCTGCCCGAGCTGCTCGAGCCCGGCGTCTTCCCCGCATCCCGTCCCGTTGACGAGGAGGCAGGCTGCCACGTCGTCCCGCTCGGTGGCGACGAGGTGCTGATCAGCGCGGCGGCGCCGCGCACGGTCGACCGCCTCGCCGACCTGGGCTTCACGCCGCGGGTCGTCGACATCAGCGAGTTCGAGAAGCTCGAGGGCTGCGTCACGTGCCTCAGCGTGCTCATCCCCGGCCCCCACCCTGTGAACAAGGAGACACCATGACCCGCAGCATCCGAGACGGCATCGAGCTCAGCGAGGAGCAGCGCGAGTTCGTTGCGCTGGCGCGGGAGTTCGCGGAGCGCGAGATCCGGCCCCGTGCCCGCGCGGTCGACGAGGCCGACATCGAGTCGCCGCTCGACCTGTGGGCGAAGGCGGCACAGGTGGGTCTCGCCTCCTACATGCTGCCCGCCGAGTACGGCGGCGGCGGGGTCACCGAGCTGGTCACCCAGTGCCTCGTGCAGCAGGAGCTGTGCTACGGCGACATCGGCATCGGCAACTTCCTCACCTCCAGCGCGTTCTTCGCGGAGCCGGTGCTCGCCCTCGGCAACGAGGACCAGAAGAAGCGCTGGATCACGCCGCTGACCGGAGAGCAGCCACCGATCACCGCTGTGGCCGTCACGGAACCGGGTGTCGGTTCCGACTCCGCGAGCCTGCAGACGCGAGCCGTGCGCGACGGTGACCACTACGTGCTGAACGGGCAGAAGACCTGGATCTCCAACGCACCGTACGCCGAGTGGATCGTGGTCTTCGCGACCATCGACCCCACCCTCCGGTCCCGCGGCGTCACCGCGTTCCTGGTGGAGCGCGACACGCCCGGCGTCACCATCGGCCAGCCGATGCGCAAGATGGGTCAGCGCGGGATCGTCAACGCCGAGGTGTTCCTCGACAACGTGCGAGTGCCGCTGGACAACCGGCTCGGCGAGGAGGGCAAGGGCTTCTACGGCCTGATGCGCACCTTCGACGGCTCGCGAATCCTGATCGGTGCCGGTGCGACCGGTCTTTCGCGGGCCGCCCTCGACGCGACGGTGAAGTACGCCAGGGAACGGACCCAGTTCGGCAAGCCGATCATCGAGCACCAGGCCGTGGCGTTCCGGATCGCCGACATGGCGGCCCGCACCGACGTCTCCCACCTGGTCACCATGCGCGCCGCCCGGCTCTTCGACGCCGGCCTGCCGGTGGCCGCCGAGTCGGCGATCGCCAAGCTAACGGCATCGGAGAACACCACCTGGGTCACCAACGCCGCCCTGCAGACTCACGGCGGATGGGGCTACTCACGCGAGTACCTGGTCGAGAAGTGGCTGCGCGACGCCAAGCTCGAGGAGATCGAGGAAGGCACCTCCGACATCCAGCGGCTGATCATCTCCCGCTCCCTGGACGGGCCGGCATGACCGACGCGCTCTCGGTCTTCTCCGACCCCCGCTCGGTAGCCGTGGTCGGCGCCTCCGCCGACCCGGCGAAGTGGGGCTACTGGCTGGCACGTGGGGCCTTGCGCGGCCGGTCCCGCCGGAGCGTGCACCTCGTCAACGCGAACTCCGCGGTGATCGAGGGTGTCCAGTCGGTTCCCTCGCTCGGCGACCTTCCGGAGGCCCCCGAGCTGGTCGTGCTGTGCGCCCCGGCCGCGACCATCCCCGGTGTCGTGGAGCAGGCACTGCACCTGGGTGCGCGCGGATTCCTCGGCATCACCGCCGGAATCGATACTGCTCTCGGGGAGCCGGGGCTCGAGCGGCGGCTGGCCGAGAAGATCCGCGCCGCGGGCGCCCGGATGGTCGGGCCGAACTGCCTCGGCCTCTTCGATGCACCCAACGAGCTCGAGCTTGCCTGGGGCACCTTCGAGCCGGGCAACCTCGGGGTGGTGTCGCAGTCGGGTCAGCTGGGCCTGGAGATCGCCGGCCTCGCCGCGCACGCGGGCCTCGGCGTCTCCCGGTTCGTCTCGGTGGGCAACCAGGTCGACGTCACCGCCGCGGACCTCCTCCAGGACCTGGTCGACCATGAGGCCACGAAGGCCGTCGTCCTCTACCTGGAGAGCTTCACCGATGGCCGTGAGCTGGTGGCCACCATGAGCAGGCTACGCGCGGCCGGAAAGCCGGTGGTCGTCCTGACGGTCGGGGCGAGTGAGGCAAGCCGGACAGCGGCGCGCTCGCACACCGGTGCTCTCACCGCGGCCACCGACGTCGTGGCTGCCGCCTGCCGTGCGGCGGGCGCTGTACTCGTCGACACCCCCGCACAGGCGGTCGACCTGGCACACCTGCTGCTGGGCAGCTCGCTGCCGCAGGGCCGCCGGGTGGCGATCGTCAGCGACAGCGGCGGCCAGGGAGCCATCGCCGCGGACACGTTGGCCCGAGAAGGACTCACCGTGCCGCGGTTCTCGTCCTCCACCGCACAGGCGTTGGCGGGGTTCCTGCCGGTCGCCGCAGCGGTGAGCAACCCGGTCGACCTGGCCGGAGCCGGGGAGCAGGACCTGTCCACCTACGCCCGGGTGGTGGAGCTGCTGCTGCGCAGCGGCGAAGTGGACTCAGTCGTGCTCTCCGGTTACTTCGGCACCTACGGGCTCGACACTCCGGCGCTGGTCGACCGGGAGCTGGAGGTCGTGGAGTCACTGGCCGGTGCGGTCCGCAGCCACCGCCGCCCGGTGATCGTGCACAGCATGAGCCACGACTCGCCGGCCGTTCAGTCCATGCGCGCCAAGGCGGTGCCGACGCTGCACACGATCGACGGGGTCGCCCGGTCCTTGGGGCAGGCCGCGGAGCTGTCCGAACGGCGCCAGCTCGACGGAACAGCGCCGGTCGCGCCGAGCGACGCCACGGTCGGCGAGGCGGTTGCCTACGTCCGGGCTCGCAACCTGGTGGCCGGCTACGGCGTGAGCTACCCGGCTGGTCAGGAAGTGACCTGCCTCGAGGAGCTGCGTGCGGCGGTCACCGAGCTGCGTGCGCCGTACGTCCTGAAGGCCGGATGGCTGGAGCACAAGACGGAGGTCGGAGGTGTGGTGGTCGGGCTGGCGGACGCCACTGCCGTCGAAGCCGCCTTCACCGAGATGTCCGGACGCCTCGGCGACGGCGGCTACGTCCTCGAGGAGATGGACTCTCGTCCGGATGTGGTCGAGCTGATCGTTGGTGCGCGCAGGGACCGCTCCTTCGGCCCGCTGGTCCTCGTCGGCCTCGGTGGAATCCAGGCCGAGGTTTACCGCGACGTCCAGGTCGCCCTCGCGCCTGTGAGCGAAGCAGATGCACGACGGATGATCGAGTCGCTGCGTGCCTATCCCGTGCTGCAGGGCTGGCGGGGGAGGCCGGCCGTCGACGTCACGTCCGCGGCGCAGGTGGTCGCCGCCGTCTCCCGCCTCCTCGCCGAGCGGGGTGACGTCGTCGAGTGCGAGGTGAACCCGCTCCGGGTGGGACCAGGCGGCGCCGTCGCGGTCGACGCGCTCGTCCTTGCCGCGGCCGCCAGCACCAACCCCTCAACGGATGCAGTACTGACAGGAGCAACACAATGATCGAGAAGTCACCGCTGGACGAGTTCGCCGGCCAGGTCGCCCTGGTCACCGGTGGAGGCTCGGGCATCGGCCGAGCCATCGCGCTGCGCTACGCCGCCGGTGGCGGCGACGTCGTGGTGCTCGGCCGTCGCGAGGAGCCGTTGGAGGAGACCGCGCGGTACGCCGAGAAGTACGGCGTGCAGGCTGGTGTGGTCAGCTGTGATGTCCGGAACCCCGACGCCGTGAACGAGGCGGTCGAGGAGGTGGTCAGCCGCTACGGACGGCTCGATGCTCTGGTCAACAACGCCGCCGGCAACTTCGTCTGTGCGGCGGAGGACCTGTCCCCGAACGGCTGGAAGGCCGTGATCGACATCGTCCTCAACGGCGGGTTCTACTGCACCCGCGCCGCTGCCCAGCACATGCTGCCCGCCGGTCGCGGCGCAATCCTCAACGTGATCGCCAGCTACGCCTGGCACGGTCACCCCGGCACCGTGCACAGCGCAGCCGCCAAGGCCGGCGTACTCGCGATGACCCGCACCCTCGCCTCGGAGTGGGGCGGGCGTGGGGTGCGCGTGAACTGCATCGCACCGGGGCCCACCGAGACCGAGGGCGCGGGTGCGGCCCTCTGGCCGACCGACGAGGACCGTGCTCGGGTTCTCGGCAGCGTCCCGGCAGGCCGGTTCACCACCCCCGACGAGGTGGCTGAGTCCGCGGTCTTCCTGCTCGACAACCGGCGCGCGGGTTACGTCAACGGCGAGGTGCTCACCGTCGACGGTGGCCAGTGGCTCGGCAAGGTCGTCTACGCCGACTCCTCCGGCGGAAGGTGAACGACATGACCCGGATGACTGGTGGCCAGGTCCTCGTCGCCGCGCTGGTCGCGCACGGCGTGGACACCGTGTTCGGAATCCCCGGCACGCACAACCTCGAGATCTACCGGCATCTCTCGGAGCAGGGTGTCCGCCACGTGAGCCCGCGGCACGAGCAGGGCGCGGGCTACGCCGCGGACGGATATGCGCGCACGACGGGCCGCCCGGGTGTGGCCGTGGTGACCAGCGGGCCCGCGGTGCTCAACGCCGCGACCGCTATTGGACAGGCCTACTCCGACTCCGTGCCGGTGCTGCTGGTCTCGCCCGGACTGCCGCTGCGGCACCCTGGCAAGGGAAACGGACTGCTGCACGAGACGAAGGACCAGGGCGCGGCGCTCGCCGCGGTCGCGGCGGAGAGCATCCGGGCGACCAGCGTCGCCGAGATCCCGGTTGCCGTGGCGCAGGCCTTCGCCACCATGACGACCGGTCGACCCCGACCGGTGCACCTCGAGGTGCCACTGGACGTGCTTGCCGAGACCGACGAGGTCGTCGTTCCTGAGCCGGTACCGGCCGGGCGGCGCCTCGCCGCCGAGTCGCAGCTCGACGCGGCTGCCGCTCGTCTGCGATCCGCCGACCGGGTCGCCCTGGTGGTCGGGGGTGGCGCACGCGCCGCGGCTGAGGAGGTTCGCCTGCTCGCCGAGCGGTTGGGTGCACCGGTGGTGACCACCACCAACGGCAAGGGCGTGCTCGACGAGGATCATCCGTTGTCCCTCGGTGCGGGCGTGCACCTGTCCGCCGTCCGCGACCTGCTGCACGAGGCCGACACGGTGCTCGCCGTCGGCACCGAGCTGTCGCCGAGCGACCTGTGGAACGGGCCGCTTCCCACGCAGGGCAAGCTGGTGCGGATAGACATCGATCCCGTGCAAGCGGTGACGAACGCCGTCCCGGACGTGGCTGTCGTCGGAGATGCCGCGTTGGTGCTGCGCGACCTTCTGGCTCGGCTGCCCGAGGGCCACCCGGATCCGCGGAACGCCGAGGTGGCGGGGTACTGGCGCGAACGGAAGCTCAAGGACGCGCAGGCCGAGGGCGCGGAGTGGCTGCCGATCGTGGACGCGATCGCCTCCGTGCTGCCGCGTCGGGCCATCGTCTCCGGCGACAGCGCGATGGTCTGCTACTACGGTGCGCTGGGGAACCTGCCGACCCACGGACCGGGCTCGTTCCTCTACCCGACCGGGTACGGCACCCTCGGCTACGGCCTGCCCGCGGCGATCGGCGCCAAGGTCGGGAACCCGGACCGGCCGGTGGTCGCTCTGCTCGGTGACGGCGGTGTGATGTTCACGGTCGCCGAGCTCGCCACGGCAGCGGCACTCCCGATCTGCCTGCCTGTCGTCATCGTCGACAACTCGGGCTACGGCGAGATCCGCAACGAGATGGTCGACCGCGACGACCCCGTGCACGCGGTGACCCTGCCCTCACCGGACTTCGCTGCGTTGGGCCGCGCGCTCGGTTGCCTCGGAGTGGAGGTCACGGACTCGGCGGAGCTTCCTGCCGTGCTCGAGGCCGCCCTGGCCGCCGACCGTCCCACCGTCATCCACGTCCGCCACCACGACTCCGCCGCCCTCATCGCAGAAGGACACAAGGAATGACCCACAGCTCGCTGCTCGAGATCACCTGGACCGACCCGGTCACCGGTCGCAACGGGTACGTCGTGATCGACACCCTGGTCCGAGGACTGGCCAGCGGTGGCCTCCGCCTCCGCGAAGGCTGCAACCTCGAGGAGGTCCGCGGCCTGGCGCAGGGAATGACCCGCAAGGAGGCGCTCGTCTACGACCCCGCCGACAACTACCTCCCATTGGGCGGAGGCAAGGGCGGGATCGACATCGACCCGAGCGACCCGCAGGCCACCGACGTGCTCCGTCGGTTCCTCGCGGCCGTGCTCCCCGTCGTCCGCGAGCAGTGGAACACCGGCGAGGACTTCGGCCTGCGTCAGGAGACCATCGACAAGGTCGCCGCCGACCTGGGGCTGGCCTCCACCGTCGAGGCGGTCTTCGCCACGCTCGAGGACGTCGACTCCGCCCGCGAGCGGTTGGCGCAGGCATTCGGGGTCACCGTCGACGGCATCTCGCTGGGTGACCTGGTCGGGGGCTACGGCGTCGCCCAGGCATGCCTGGTGACCGCTGAGCTGAACGGCATCGAGCCGGCGCGAGCCACTGCGGTCGTCCAGGGCTTCGGCTCCATCGGCGGGGCCGCCGCCCGGTACCTCGCGAAGGCCGGTGTCCGGGTCGTGGCGGTCGCAGACCGGGCGGGCATGATCCGCAACGACCAGGGCCTCGACGTCGAGGCGCTGCTCGCGGCGCGTAACGGGCTCGGCGTGATCGACCGCGGCGCCCTGGGCGAGAGTGACGTCGTCGGTGACCGGGACGCATGGCTCGAGGTGGCCTGTGATCTGCTCGTGCCGGCGGCGATGTCCTACGTGATCACGCCGGAGGACGTCGCCCGCATCAATGCGCGGGTCGTCGTCGAGGGCGCGAACAT
>DATFGA010000015.1:0-9320 GCA_035249775.1 Nocardioidaceae bacterium
TGCCGCGGCCACGAGCTCGTCCGCCCAGGCGCCGACGTCGCCCTCGCCGGCGGGCACCGCCAGATCGTGCAGCTCCCAACCTTCGGGCAGGTTTGTTCCGGACGCCTCGCTCAGTCGGCTCACCACGGACCCGACCAGGTCCTGGTGTGCCTGGTTCGCGGCACGCAGCGACTGACGGTGGGTGACCAGCCACCGCTCGACCTCCTCGAAGCGGCTCGTCCGGAACAGCCGCTGCAGCACCTTGTGCCGCTCGTCCGACTTCGCCCGTAGGAACGACTGGAAGCGTCCCTGGGGGAGCATCGCCACCTGGGTGAACTGGCTGACGTTCATCCCGAGCAGGTCGGTCATCAGGTGACCGGTCTCGTCGAGCCGGTTGGACAGGTGGAGCCAGTCACCGTCGACCTGCTCCTCGAGGTTGACCTTGGCCTGCTCGGTGACGGTGCCGCTGCCGCGCTTCTTCGGCCGCTGCCACGCGGGTGAGCGGCGGATCCGGAACCGCCGCCCGCCGATGCTGACCTCGAGCTGGATGACGGGGACCACCCCGGGCGCGGCGTGGTCGCTGCGCAGCCGCTTGGCCGAGTTGCGGTCACCGGGCACCTCGCCGTAGAGGCCGAAGCAGACCGCATCGAGCACACTGGTCTTCCCGGCCCCGGTCGGCCCGCACAGCAGGAACAGCCCGGCGTCGGTCAGGGCCTCGAAGTCGACGGTCTCCGTGCCCGAGAACGGGCCGAAGGCGGTCAGCTCCAGGTGGTGGATCCGCATCAGGCGCCGACCGCCTGGTCGGCGTCGGAGCCGTGCCGGTAGGAGTCGCAGGCATCGAGCAACAGCGCCGACTCGGCCTCGTCGGCGGGGGTGCCGCGGACCTCGGCGACGAAGTCCAGCGCGATCTCGTGGTCGCTGCGTCCGGTGAGCGCCGTGGCCACCGGAGCGGTGCGGTCGGCTCCGCCGGCGGGTTCGAACGAGAGCACCAGCGTGTGCGGGAAACGGCTGCGGAGCCGCTCCATCGCCTGGGTGGGCCGCACCGGGTCGGTGATCACCGCCTGCACCCAGCAGTCCTCCTTGTCGGCATGGCGGGGGTCCTGCAACAGGTCCTCCAGGTCGCCGCGGATCCGGGCGAGCCGCCGGGGGACCGGTGCCTCCACGAAGTCGGCCCGCTCGAACCCGTCGCGGCCGAGCTCGACCAGCCAGGACCCCTTGCGGTGGTCGGCCTCGGAGAACGAGTAGGCCAACGGCGAGCCGCTGTAGCGGATCGTCTCGGACAGCGTGTGCCGGCCGTGCAGGTGACCGAGCGCGGCGTAGTCGACCGGCGTGAAGACACTGGTAGGCACCAGGGACACGCCACCGACCGAGATGTCGCGCTCGCTGTCGCTGGCGTTGCCGCCGGCGACGAACGCATGGGCCATCGCCACCGAACGGCTGCCGGCCGGCCGACGGGCCAGGTCGGCACTCACCCGGCGCATCGCCTCGGTGAGCACTGCGGTGTGGCTGCGAGTCTCCAGCGCCCACGGCTCGCGGAGCACGTCGGGCTCGAGATAGGGAAGGCCGTAGACCGCGACCGGGCCGTGCTGGTCCTCGAGCAGCACCGGTGTGCCGACGGTGGACGCGGCGGTGCGGAAGTAGACGCCGGCGGCGTCGATCAGCCGTGAGTTGAAGCCCAGCCGGCGTGCGGAGTCGTGGTTGCCGCTGGTGACGACCACGTCGGCGCGCGAAGCGGCCAGCCGGGCGAACGTCTCATCGGCGAGCGCGACAGCGTCCACCGGAGGCAGCGCACGGTCGTATACATCTCCGGCGACCACGACGAGGTCGACCTGCTCGGACGCGATCGTCGCCAGCAGGTGGTCGACGTAGCCCGCCTGGGCACCGAGCATTCCCTCGCGGTGGAAGGAACGCCCCAGATGCCAGTCCGAGGTGTGGAGGATGCGCACACGGATGACGCTAGATCGGGGCACCGACAGTTCGGCGGATCACACGCCGATCCGCTCCGGCGCGGTGTACACCACACACCGGTCGTCGCGCACGAAGCCGACCGCGCACAGGCCTGCCTCGTCCGCCAGGCTGACCGCCAGGCTCGACGGCGCGCCGACCGCGGCGATGACGCCGACACCGGCGACCACCGCCTTCTGCACCAGCTCGAACCCGATCCGGCCGCTCACGCAGAGCACCGGCACGTCGGTGGGGGAGCCGGCGAGCAGCCGGGCGCCCACCACCTTGTCCACGGCGTTGTGCCGCCCGACGTCCTCGCGCACCACGAGGGGTGTGCCGTCGGCCTCGAACAGCCCGGCGGCGTGCAAGCCACCGGTGCGGTCGAAGACCCGCTGGCTCTCCCGCAGGGTGGCGGGCAGGCCGGCCAGCACGTCGTACGGCAGCACCAGGTCTTCCCAACGCGTCCCCGGACCGGCGCTCGCGTCGGTGGTGACGGCCAGCACGTCGTCGATGCTCTGCTTCCCGCAGACGCCGCAGGCGGAGCCGGCGCCGGGTCCCTCGACGCGGGCAGCGGGGGTACGGCGCACCGGGCCGGTCAGCTCGACGGTAACCACGTTGAACTCCTGCTCCGGCGACAACGTATGGTCAGTGCAATACGCAACCGTACGGATATCGCCGGCAGAAGCCACGATGCGCTCGCCGAAGAGGTACCCCGCCGCCAGCTCGAAGTCATGACCCGGCGTGCGCATGGTGACGCTGACCCGCTCCGTGGCCCGGCCCGGCGAGGCCAGCCTGATCTCCAACGGCTCCTCGGTCGCGAGCCGGTCCTCGCGGTCCCGGAAGCCGCTGGCCGTGACTTCCCGCACCCGCACCCGGCGGGAGGGACCTGGTCGACGGGGGAGTGTCATGGAGCCAGCCTATATTTGGCTCAGACATCGGCCAGGCGACCTGCGGAGGGACACCACCAGTGCGCACGTCACGTCGCGGGGCGAACGCGGACGACGGATGGACCTCGGAGGTCTCCTCGGGGTTCGCTCTCGCCGGTTTCCTCGGCCTGGTCTTCGTGGCGTTCACCGCGCTCGCGATCGGTCCGATGATGAAGTTCGACGCCTACTTCAACCTGGCGCCGCCGCCCGAGGGATGGGTGCCGTTCCTGCACGTCCTGGACCGGATCGGCCAGCGTGCGGTCTGCCTCCCGGTGCTGGCCGTGTTCACCTACCTGGCCTGTCGGCATCAGCGGTCCTGGCGGCCGGGGTTCGTGGCGGCGGTCTCCGTGTTCACGCTGAACCTCCTGGTGCTGATCCTCAAGCTGATCCTCGCCCGCAGTGCGCCGCAGACCGCTGACCCGTCGTTCTTCACCGGCGGGATGGCCTATCCCTCGGGGCACAGCGCCAACATCGTCCTGGTCTACGGCCTGGTGGCCTACCTGCTCAGCCGGTACCACTCGATCGGCCGCAGGACCGAGGTCGCGCTGTGGGCGGTCGTCGCGGTGCTCTCGGTGACGATGGTGGTCACCTCGCTCACCCTGAACTGGCACTGGTTCGCCGACCTGATCGCCGGGCTGCTGGTCGGCGCCGTCGTCCTCCAGCTGACGGCGACGGTCGACCGAGCGGTCCCGGCGACCGGCTTCGCGCACGGGTGGCGGCAGGGAGTCCGTGACCTGGTCGCGGCGGTGCGGCCGGGCGGGCGGCTGACCTAACCGCGGTACGCCTCCCGGACGCGCAACGCGCGGGCCAGGTCGTCGGTCTCGTCGACGAGCGCGCGACGCAGGCTGAGGTCCAGCGAGTCGTCGGACAGCACCCGCTGCGCGGCCTCCACGGTGGCCGCGGTGACCGAGAGCCGTGGGAAGAAGTCGTGTGCGGCCTCGGCGAGCACCCAGCCGGAACGTACGTCGACCGTACGCGCGACCTGCTCGAAGTACCGGGCCACGTACGGCGCCGTCAGCTCCTCCTGCTCGCGGTGCCACATGCCGACGCCGGCCGCCTCCAGCTCGTAGTTCGACGCGCCCACCGCACCGGTGAACCGTTCCCAGGCGAACGCCTTGGCCTCCTCGTCGGGAAGGGACGCCAGCGCGCGGGTGTGGTCGACCTTGGCCTGGGCCGTGGTCTCCTGGTCCAGCCAGGACTGCAGCTCGGGGCGGTCCACGGCGCCGAGGACGGCCAGCCGGCCCAGCAGCTTCCAGCGCAGGTCGACGTCGACGACGCACCCGTCGGGAAGGTCGTCGCCGTTCAACCAGCGCCGCAACACGTCCGGGTCCTGCGCGGCCGAGATGGCGGTCCTGAGTGCGGCCAGCTGGACGCCCGACCCTGGCTCCGCGGTCCCGGCCCTGCGCAGCGCCGCCCGATGGATCCGCGCCGACGCAGGCCGGTGCTCGGGAAGCAGCCGCCCGGCGAGATGCTCGGTGCCGAACCAGCCGATCGAGGTCACGGCCCGGTCCTGCGTCTCGTGCGGCAGACCGACCTCCACCAGGTCCAGCGCCGTGCCCGGTGCGAGCAGGCCGTTCCCGCTCGCGTCGCGGATCGCGTTCCACACCGAGGCGCGCATCAGCGGGTCGTCCATCTCGGGCAGCAGCGCCGGGAGCGCCGCGAGGGTGAGGTCGTCCAGCGCGAACCGGGCCCACGTCTCCTCGCCCGGGTCGAGCACCACCGGTCGGCCGGTCGCGGCCGGGACCGGCGTCGAGTCCTGCTCGAGGACGATCGGCTCGACGGTCCAGCCCGCCGCCCCGTCATGAGAAGCCATCGACAGCGCGTGCTGCCGGTCCGCCGGATGCTCCGGGGACGTGGTTCGGGTGACCACGGGCTGCTCGCCGGAGCGGTCCAGCCGGATCAGGTCCAGACCCGCTGTGCGCAACCAGCCCTTGGTCCACCCGTCCAGGTCGCCGGCGCCGGCCGACTCCCACGCCGCGAACAGGTCGTGCATCGTCGCGTTCCCGAACCGGTTGCGAGTCAGGTGCTCGCGGACGCCGGCGAAGAACACGTCGTCGCCGAGCCGCGCGTTGAGCTGCTTGAGCACCGCGGATCCCTTGGCATAGCTGATGCCGTCGAAGTCCTGGAGCGCGGCGAGCGCGTCCACGGCACCGGTGCCGGCGACCGGATGGGTGCTCGGTCGCTGGTCGGTCTCGACGCCCCATCGCTTGCGGGCGAAGGCGACGTCGACCCAGGAGTCGGTGAACTCCGTCGCGTCGTGGGTGACCCGGTTGCCCATGTACTCCGCGAAGGACTCGTTGAGCCACAGGTCGTCCCACCACCGCATGGTGACCAGGTCGCCGAACCACTGGTGTGCCATCTCGTGCGCGATCGTGGTGGCCCGGTTCGTCCGCTCGTAGCGGGTGACGTTGGAGGTGAACACCAGCGGGTCGCGGAAGGTGACGCAGCCCGGGTTCTCCATCGCGCCGGCGTTGAACTCCGGGACGAAGGCCTGGTGGTAGTCGCCGAACGCGTACCGGATCCCGAACAGCCGGTGGAACTCGTCGAAGCACTGCCCGGTGATCGTGAAGAGCTCGTCGGCGTCCTTGTCGAGGTGGGGGGCCAGCGACGCCCGGCAGGAGAGGCCGAGCGCGATCCCGTCGTGCTCGCTGCTGAGCAGGTGGTACGGCCCGGCGACCAGCGTGACGAAGTACGTCGAGAGCGGCTGCGTCGTGGCCAGCTCCCACCGGCCCGGTTCCACCTGCTCCGCGCGGCCGTTCCCGATCACCACCCAGTCCTGCGGTGCCCGGACGTGGAACGTGTACGGCGCCTTGAGGTCGGGCTGGTCGAAGCAGGCGAAGATGCTCGGTGCGGCGTCGAGGAACGACATCGCGTAGGTGTAGTGCCGGCCGTCGGCGGGGTCGACCGCGCGGTGCAGCCCCTCGCCGTCCTGCCGGTAGCCCATCACCGCCTCGATGACGAGCTCGTTGTCGCCGCTCACCCCGTCGAGGGGCAGCCGTCCGTCCTGGAGCCGCCCCACGTCGAGGGCGTCGCCGTTGAGCCGGGCGGCCATCAGCTGCTCGGGCTTCACGTCGACCCAGGTGTCGGCCGGACCCGCGGCGGTGAACCGGATCCGGGCCGTCGAGGTGAACGTCCGGTCATCACCGGACAGATCGAGCGACACGTCGTACGACGTGATGGTGAGCAGGTCTGCGCGGCGACGGGACTCGTCGAGGGAGAGGCTGGGCATGGACCACACCTTAAGCAGTCGGGTGATTGACGTGTGCCGGTGCTGGGCACGGGAGCGTCATGAACTCCGCGTGGTACCGCTTCGCCGCCTGGGCGATCCGGCTCGTGCTGGTCGCCGCACTGGTGCAGCAGGCCTTCGTGGGCGACGTCGTCGGTGCGCTGGCGATGGCGCTGTTCCTGGTCCTGTCGTTCGCCTACCTGCTGCGGGACGACCGGCTGCCCACCGTCTTCGATGCGCTGGTCGTGGTCGCCGCGGTGCTGAACGGCCTCGGGTTCGTGTTCAACTTCTACAAGCGCATCGTCGCGTTCGACAACGTCGCGCACGCGGTGACGATCTTCGCGATCACGCTGGCATTCTTCTTCCTCGTCTACCGCGACACCTTGACCGGGACAGGTCGGCTGCCGATGGCCACCGCCGTGTTCACGTTCGGGGTGACGGTGGGAGCTCTGTGGGAGATCGCGGAGTGGACCACCGGGCAGATCTTCGACATCCGGGTGATCTTCGGCCTGAAGGACGCGATCACCGATCTGATCACGAACAGCGTGGCGGCTCTGGTCGCGGCCGGGGTCGCCCTCGTGATGGCGCGCCGGCGTTCCGAGGAGCAGGAGCGGTCGCAGGAGGACCGGGTCATCCGTCGTTGAGCCGGACCAGCATCTTGCCGAGGTTGGCTCCGCGGTGCAGGCCCAGGAACGCGTCGACCGCGTTCTCCAGCCCGTCGACGTAGGTCTCGCGGTACTTCAGCCGTCCGCCGCCGATCCACTCGGTCGCCCGGGTGAGGTACTCGCGGGCGAGGTCGTTGTGGTCGCTGACGATGAACCCGCGGATGGTGAGGCGCCGGGCGACGGCCAGCCACAGGTTGCGCGGTCCGGGTGCCGCCTTGTCGTTGTTGTACTGGGAGATGGCCCCGCACAGCGCCAACCGGCCGAAGTCGCGCATCTGCCCGATCGCCCCCTCGAGGTGGTCGCCGCCGACGTTGTCGAAGTAGACGTCGAGACCGTCCGGTGCGTGCCGCGCGAGCTGCTCGCCGACCCGTCCGTCGTGGTAGTCGAACGCGGCGTCGAAGCCCAGCTCGTCGACCAGGTAGGCCACCTTCTCGGCGGAGCCGGCCGAGCCGATCACCCGCGCCGCACCGAGGTTCCTCGCGATCTGTCCCGCGACGCTGCCCACGGCACCGGCGGCTCCGGAGACGAAGACCGTGTCGCCCTCGCGCAGCTCCGCGATCCGGACCAGCCCGACGTACGCCGTGGTGCCGGGCATGCCGAGCACACCGAGGTACGCCGACGCGGGGACCTGCGACGTGTCGATCCGGCGGACCCGGTTCGCGTCGACCACCGCGTGCTCACGCCAGCCGAGGCCGTGCAGCACCGCATCGCCGACATTCAGGGTGTCGGCGCGGGAGGCGACCACCTCACCGACCGCGCCACCGTCGAGCGGGGCGTCGAGGGCGTAGGGCGGGACGTAGGAACGCACATCGTTCATCCGGCCGCGCATGTAGGGATCGACCGACATCACCGTGTTCTGCACCACGACCTGGCCGGGTCCGGGCTCCGGCAGCTCGGCCTCGACGAGGCGGAAGTTGTCGGCGGTCGGCCAGCCGGTGGGTCGCGAGGCGAGGTGGATCTCTCGGGTGGTGGTCATCGCTCGATCCTCGCAGTACGCCCAGGTTCCGGCGTGGCAGGGTTGACCCATGCAGCATGACCTGAGGCTGACCGGTCCGGTGGTGTCCCTCGAACCGCTGACGCTGGAGCACGGGCCCGGCTGGCTCGCGCTGGGTGATCCGGAGGCGTACGCGTTCCACACCTCGGCGCCGCCGCTGGACCCGGAGACGACGGCCGCGAACATCCGCCGGTTCCTCGAGAGCCCGTTCGTCATGGCGCTGGCCGTGGTCGACTCCGAGACCGGTGAGCTGCGCGGGGTCACCTCGTTCTACGAGCACGATCCCGAGGTGCCTCGGGTCGAGATCGGCAACACCTTCTACGGCCGTCGGTTCTGGGGCGGCGAGACGAACCCGCACGTGAAGCTGCAGATGCTCCGGCACGCGTTCGACGTGTGGGGATGCCAGCGGGTGGCGCTGCGGTGCGACGCCGGCAACCGACGTTCGGCCGACGCGATCACGCGGCTGGGGGCGGCCGCCGAGGGCATCTGGCGGGCGCACCGCCGTCGCTACGACGGGACGCTGGCCGACACCGCCTACTTCTCGATCGTCCGCGACGAGTGGCCTGAGGTGCGGCGCGGCCTGCTGGCGCGGGTGGAACCGGGCTAGGAACCGGTGCGTCCCACCGGCATGCGCACCCTGCGAGCGACGCTGTGCGCCACGGTGCTCGGCGTCGTCCTGACCGCGTGCGGGACGGGCGGTTCCTCCGACGCTCCCGTCCGGTCCGCCGACTCGGGCGGCTCGGGCGGCTCCGCAGCGGGTACGCCGACGCCCGCTGACTGTCGCGGGGAGGAACGGGATTCGGATGCTGTGCGCAGGACGTGGGAGGCCGATCTCGACGGTGACGGCGCGTCCGACGAGATCACCTACCTGCCCGGCGCGGAGGATGCCTGCGCAACGTCGTTGTCCACCACCGTCGATGGCGAGGCCTTCACGATGTCGCTCGCCGGGGTCGGCCTCGATCCCGACTCGGTCCGGGTCCTGCGGCTGCGTGGCACGGACCGGGAGCTCCTGGTCGGCCGCGGCGGCTTCCATCCCCGCGGTGGCTTTGTGCTGCACGTGTTCGGCTTCGACGGCGATGCCCTCGGCGAGGTCCTCGCCGACGGCGCCCCGGTGGTCGGGTTCGTGGCCACCGACGGGGGAGCGGCGCCCGCGACGGCCACCTGTACCGACACCGGTGGGCTGGCGACGTGGACCGCCACGGTCGCGAAGCCGCCCGGCGTGCTGCTGGCCTGGGACGTGCGACGTACGACGTACCACCTTCGTGGCAATGTCGCGGTGCCGACCGGAACCGATTTGGTCCTGGAGGATGCGCCGGAGCCGATCCTGCGCGAGCAGAGGCCGGAGCTGTTCGACCCCGATGGCTGGTTCACCAACTGCACCACCACCCCATCCCGTTGAGACGTGGAGTTTTCACCCTTCAGACGTCGAGTTCTCACCCTTCAGACGTGGAGAATTCGCAGCGGGCGCAGAAAAAGGGACCCCTCGGGCCGCCAAAGGTGACGGCTCGACCCGCCAGACTTGACGGCTCGGCGGTCCGGGCCGGTCAGGGCGATTCGGGACCGGCCTCGCCGGAGCCGTGCAGGTG
>DATFGA010000016.1:0-3348 GCA_035249775.1 Nocardioidaceae bacterium
GGGCTCAACCTCGGCGTCGACTTCCTGCCCGGTTCGTTCGGCTACGACTCCGGGTTCCACGCCGACCCCGAGGTCGCCGGAAACATCCTGTGGCTGGACGCCTTCACCGCCAACGTCGACCGCAGCTGGCGCAACCCGAACCTGCTGGTGTGGCACAAGCAGCTGTGGTGCATCGACCACGGCGCGTCGTTGTACTTCCACCACGGCTGGCAGGGCGGAGTCACCTCCTCGGAGCGGTTCGCCCGCCAGCCCTACGACGCCTCCGACCACGTGCTCGCGGCATTCCGCGCGGAGGTTCCGGCGGCCGACGAGCGGCTCGCCCCCATGATCACGCGCAACCTGCTGTCCGACGTGCTCGCGCAGGTCCCCGACGAGTGGCTCGAGCCGGTTCCCGGATCCGAGTCGCCCGACGACCTGCGCGCGGCGTACGTCGACTTCCTGCACGCCCGGGTCAGCGGCGACCGGGCCTGGCTGCCGGCGGAGCGGGCCGCATGACCGATCGGATGGGGTTCCAGTACGTCGTGCTCCGGTGCGTGCCGCGCGTGGACCGCGAGGAGTTCGTCAACGTCGGCGTGGTTCTCTACTGCCAGTCCGCCGACTTCCTGGAGGCCCGCTGCCACGTGAACCGGGACCGGCTCGCGGCGCTGGACCCCGAGGTGGACCTGGACGCGGTCTGCTCTGCGCTGGCCACCATCGAGGCGGTCTGCCGCGGCGACGAGACCACCGGCCTCGCCGGCCAGGCAAGCATGGGCACCCGGTTCGGCTTCGTGAAGGCACCGCGGAGCACCGTCGTACAACCCGGTCCGGTGCACGGCGGGATGACCGACGACCCCGGCCGGCAGCTCGAGCACCTGCTGACCAGCCTGGTCCAGTGACCGGTCGGACTCAGACCGGGACCAGCTCCACCGCGCCGACCGCGTAGCGGGCCAGGATGGTCCGGGCGACCTCGGCATCGGCGCCCAGCGGCGCGGACACGGCGACCGCACCGGCCTCCAGAGCGAGCTCCGCGGCCCGGTCCGGCAACGTGCCCGGCGCCAGGAACAGCGAGCCGACCGCGATGTGCCGGCGCCCCTCGGCGCGGAACTGCCGCACGGCCTCACCGGTCGCCGGGGGAGCGGCCGAGGCGAACGCCGCCACCGTCGGCAGCTTGTGCTTGGACCCCCACATCCTGGCCAGCCGGGCCACCGCCTGGTTGGCCAGCGTGTCCGAGGAGCCCGCCGCCGCGAGCACCAGCGCGTCGAGCTCACGCACCCGGGCGTCCTTCAGCGCGGTGCGCAGCCGGCGGTCGAGGACCTCGAGGAACACCGACTCCAGGCCGAGGATGCTGGTAGCCCGGATCTTCAGGTTGTCGTGGGCCGCAGTCGCCTCGGCGATCGCCGAGGGCACGTCGACCTTGGCGTGGTAGGCCTCGGTCAGCAGCAGCGGCACGACGACGATCTCGTCGTAGCCGGCGCGGACCAGCTTGTTCACCACCGTGGAGAACGACGGCTTGGACAGCTCGAGGAACGCCGGCTCGATCCGGAGGTCGGGTCGCATGGCGCGGACCTCCCCGACAAGCGCCTGGATCGTCTCCGCGGAACGAGGGTCGCGGCTGCCGTGGGCCAGTGCCACCAGTGCTGGAGCGGTCATGAGTTCGGCCTCCCTTCGAGGTTGTGTCCGACGCCGTTGTCGAGACGGTGCTGGTTCAGAGTCGTGTTCATGCGTGGATCCCGCACTCGGTCTTGCTGCTCCCGGCCCATCGGCCGCTGCGCGGGTCCTCACCCGGAGCGACCCGCCGGGTGCACGGGAAGCAGCCGATCGACGGGTAGCCGTCGTACTGCAACGGGTTGACCAGGACACCGTTCTCGGCGATGTAGCGGTCCACCTCGTCGTCGGTCCAGCGGGCCAGCGGCGAGACCTTGACCTTGCGCTTCGCGTCGTCCCAGCCGATCACCGGTGCGATCACCCGGTTGTGGGTCTCCTGCCGGCGCAGACCGGTCGCCCACGCGTCGTACTCCATGAGCGCGTCCTTCAGCGGCGCCACCTTGCGCAGCGCGCAGCAGAGGTCCGGGTCGCGGAGGAACAGGTCCTTGCCGTACGTCGCATCCTGCTCCGCGACCGACTGTTCCGGGCGGACGGTGACCAGGTTCACCGGCAGGGTCGCCTCCACGGCGTCACGGGTGCCGATCGTCTCGGCGAAGTGGTAGCCGGTGTCGAGGAAGACCACGTCGATGCCCGGTGCCACCTTGGCGGCGAGGTCGGCCAGGACCGCGTCCCCCATCGAGGAGGTGATGCAGAACCGCTCCCCGAAGGTGGCGACGGTCCACTCGATGATCACCTCGGCCGGGGCCAGCTCGAGCTCGGCGCCGGCGTGGGAGACCAGGTCCTTGAGCTCGGCCTCGGTGCGGCCGTGCGTGGTGGTGCCCTTGAAGTTGCGGGCCGCGGTGGTGGTCAGGCTCATGGCCGCGCCTCCGGCCCGGTCGGCCGCGGCGTGATCAGGCCGAGCATCTTCAGCCGGAACGCCCGCAGGCAGGCCCGGCACTCCCACGTGCCGTGGCCCGGCCCGTCGTCGGTCTCGTGCGGCCGTAGGTTCTCGTCGCCGCAGTAGGGGCAGTGGAAGGGGACCGCGCGCTCGCTCATCCGACGACCTCGAGCGTCTTCTCGCCGCGGAGCAGCTCCTCGTCGGCGCGGGCGACCCAGGCCGCGAACGACTCGCCCTCCGCGCGCTCGGCGAGGTAGGCGGTGACCACGTTGGTGACGTAGTCGTCGAGGCCCGCGCTGGTGACCTTGTGCGCGCGCAGCTTCTTGCCGAGCGCCGCGGTCAGCCCGATCCCACCGCCGAGGTGGACCTGGAAGCCCTCGACCTGGTTGCCGTCCTCGTCCAGCACCAGCTGTCCCTTGAGGCCGATGTCGGCGACCTGGGTGCGGGCGCAGGCGTTCGGGCAGCCGTTGACGTTGACGGTGATCGGTGTGTCGAGGTCGGGGAAGCGGCGCTCGAGCTCGTCGATCAGGTCGGTGGCCCGCTGCTTGGTGTCGACGATCGCCAGCTTGCAGAACTCGATGCCGGTGCAGGCCATCGTCGAGCGGCGCCAGTTCGAAGGACGAGCGCTGAGGCCGATCCGCTCCAGGGCGGCGACCAGTCCCTCGACCTGGTCCTCCTCGACGCCGAGCACGACGAGCTTCTGGTAGGCCGTGAGCCGGACACCCGCTGCGCCGTACTCCTCGACGAGGTCACCGAGCCCGGTCAGCACCTCGCCGGAGATCCGGCCGACGGTGGGGGCGGCGCCGACGTAGAAGCGGCCGTCCTTCTGCCGGTGCACGCCGATGTGGTCACCGTTGAGGACGGGGACCGGGGGAGAGGGGCAGTCG
>DATFGA010000017.1:0-4731 GCA_035249775.1 Nocardioidaceae bacterium
ATGCCGAGCGACCGTGCGACCAGATCGTGCAGCGCGACGTCGACGGCGGCCTTGGCGCCGAAGTTGCGGGCGACGGCTCCGGCGACCGCGCGGCAGAGGGGGAGCAGGTCGTCCGCGTCGGCGTCGACGACCACCGCCTGCAGGGGACCGGACACGCACGCCTCGGCGCCGGCGAGCGACTCGCCGGTGACCTGCCACACCTGCGGCGCCTCGCCCCAGCCGGTGACACCGTCGCTGTCGGTGATCCGGACCACCACGGTGTCGGTGGTGGTCGTCCGGCGCAGCGCGGTGACGAACGGTGTGTGCAGCGGAACGGAGAGCCGTTCGCAGGTGACCGTCTCGATCTTGCTCACGCCTCGCGGCCCTCCCAGACCCTGCGGCTGATCCCGGCGATCAGCGCGTTCGCCGTCTCCTCGGGCACGTCGGCGGTCGTGCAGACCGCGAGGACGTACGGCGGACCGTCCTCAGGTCGCACCAGGGCCACATCGTGCGCAACCCCCTCGACCCACCCGGTCTTGTTCGCAACATACGTGCCCGGCGGCAGACCGGCCGGGATCTTGTCACGGTGCTCCTGCGCCGCAACAACCTGCTCGACGTCGACACAGGTCTGCTCGCGCGCCAGCCGCCGATCGGCGACACCGGCCATCACCAGCGCCAGGTCGTGCGCGGTGACCCAGTTGTCGAGTCCCGCCTCACGGGCGACGGCGTCCTCGATGCCGCGCGGCAGCGTGGTGGCCCCGCTGCAACCGGCGTCGACCAGCACGTTCGCGACCTCGCCGGGACCAACGCGCTCCAGCACCAGGTTCGTCGCCAGGTTCCCGGACTTCACGATCGCGTGCCGGACCAGCCGACGCAGGGTCGCCCGGGAGCCGACCAGCTGCCAGGTGTCGTCGTCCTGGTCGTCGGACTGGTCCAGCCGGAAGGGCGACCCGTCCTCGGCGGAGGCGAACTCGTTGTGCACCGGCACCTCGGCGTCTAGGTCGATCTCCCCGCGCTCGTGACGGCGGTAGGCCGCGACCAGCAGCGGCAGCTTCATCGTGCTCGCGGCGTAGTGCGGCGCGAGCTCGTCGCGGGTGTATGCGGTCGTGCCCGAGATGTCCCCGCACCAGACGGAGACCGTTGCCCCCTCGTCGCCGGCGTGCTGTTTCACGAAGCCGTCCACGAGGTCGTCGAGGTCGCGGCGTACGGCGGGCGCGAGGTGCAGGTCGGAGGACATGTCCCAGAGGCTACGACCGTGGCCGGGGCACACGGGCAGCGAGGTCCCGAAGATCGACCCGAACTCGCCGCGCGACACGCAATCCCGGCCCCTGCTTCCGCCGTACAACGGAGAACCATGTCCGAGACGGCCCTCGGGCCGGGAAGAGAGTGCTGTCATGAAACCACTGCGCCTGGCTGCCGGAACGATGACTCTGATGGTGGCGCTGGTGCCGCTCCAGGGCGCCGCTCACGCCGACGACGACGGGCACGACGACCGGCACCACAAGGGTCTACCGGACCGGGTCGAGCTTCCGGACGGCTGGCAACCCGAAGGCATTACCACCAACCACAGGTCGCTGTTCGTCGGCTCACTGGCCGGCGGCGGAATCTGGATGGCGAACCCCAGGACCGGCATGGGCGATGTGCTCGAGCCGGGTGTCGAAGGGCGGGTGGGGGTCGGGATCGACTTCGACCGGCGGCGCGGACTGCTCTGGGTTGCCGGGGGACCGACCGGAGAGGTCCGGGCGCATGACGCGCACACGGGCGACGTGGTCGCGACGTACACGTTCGCGGCGCCGGATCCCGACCTGCCACGCTTCCTCAACGACCTGACGGTGACCAGGCGCGGGGTCTTCGTGACCGACTCGATGTACCAGGAGCTCGCGGTCATCCCGCTCGACCGGGACGCGGACGCGCCGCTCCCGGCCGCCTCGGCCGCGAAGACGCTCCCGTTGACCGGGGACCTGGAGTACGTCGAGGGGTTCAACCTGAACGGGATCGTCCGGTTCGAGGGCAAGCTGCTGGCCGTCCAGAGCAACACCGGCAAGCTGTTCCTGATCCGGCCGCGCAACGGCCACACGGATGAGGTCGACCTGCACGGCGCGAGCCTGCTCAACGGGGACGGGCTGGAGCGCGACGACGACATCCTGTACGTCGTGCGCAACCAGGACCACATGATCACCGTGGTCGAGCTCGACGAGGACGACGACGATCCCGCAGGCCGTGTCGTTGCGAACCTCCGTGACAGCGACTTCGACGTGCCGACCACGGTCGCCCGCACGCGCGACTCGTTGTGGGTCGTGAACGCCCGCTTCGGCATCGAGATGCCCGAGGAGGCGGAGTACTGGGTCACCCGGATCGACGAGTTCGACGACTGACCCGAACGCCGAGTTGTCAGGCGCTGCGGACGCTCTGGCGCACGCACCGCCTGACAACTCGGGGGCGTCAGCGCAGCAGCAGCCGGACCGCGACGTCCAGCGACCGGCCGACGTCGTCGGCGGACGCGCGGCCGGTGACCCACTGCACCTGGCTGGCCAGCCAGACATCGCCGATGACCTTGGCGATCGCGACGTCCTGCTCGCTCGGCTCGGCGTCGGCCTCGCCGGGCCGTGAGTCGCCGGCCCCGGGCTCGCACATCGCCCGGGTGAGGATCCGGGAGACGTGCCGGGCGACCACCGCGATCTCCTGCCCGACGGAGGCATCGGCGAACATGAACGCACGGGTCAACGCCTCGGTCAGGTGGGGGTCGCGTTGCAGCGACCGGGTGGTCCGGCCGAGCACATGCATCACCCGGTCCGCGGCGGTGTCGCCCGGGATCGTGGTGCGGTCCAGGCCGGCCCGGGCGGTCTCGAGCTCGCGGGCGAGCGCTGACACGAGCAGGTGGATCTTGGAGGGGAAGTAGCGGTAGAGCGTGCCGAGGGCGACGTCCGCGCGCTCGGCCACCGCACGCATCTGGACCGCCTCGAAGCCGCCGGCTGAGGCGAGGGCGATCGTCGCGTCGAGGATCCGCTGGTGCCGGTCCCGCTGCGCCGGTGACCCGAGGTCTTCGAGGGCCATCGAGCTCACCCCCGTACGCTAGCACCGCGTCCCTGCATAATAGGAACACGTTTCAGTTTCCCCGGGTCCGTCCCTTCTGGAGGTCGAGTGCGCATCGCTCTGCTGTCGTACCGCAGCAAACCGCACTGCGGTGGCCAGGGCGTCTACGTCCGACATCTGAGCAGGGAGCTGGTCGCCCTCGGGCACGACGTCGAGGTGTTCTCGGGCCAGCCGTACCCCGAGCTCGATCCCGGCGTCCGGCTCACCAGGCTGCCCAGCCTGGACCTCTACCGGGAGCCGGACCCGTTCCGCACCCCGAAGCCGGCGGAGTTCCGCGACCCGATCGACGTGCTCGAGGTCGCCACCATGTACACCGCCGGGTTCCCGGAGCCGCTGACGTTCAGTCTTCGGGCCGCCCGGGTGCTGCGGAAGCGGCTGCTCGACTTCGATGTCGTGCACGACAACCAGACGCTGGGCTACGGGCTGCTCGCCATCGCCCGCACCGGCATCCCGCTGGTCACCACGATCCACCATCCGATCACGTTCGACCGCCGGGTCGACCTGGCCGCCGCCCGCGGCTGGAAGAAGGTCACCACCCGACGGTGGTACGGCTTCCTGGCCATGCAGGGCCGGGTCGCCCGCAGGATGTCGCAGGTGCTGACCGTGTCCCGCTCGTCGGCCCGCGACATCGCCGCCGACTTCGGCGTCGACCCCGACCGGATCGAGGTGATCCCGCTCGGCGTGGAACCGGAGGTGTTCTCGCTGCCGCAGCAGCCCCGGGTGCCCGGCCGGATCGTCGCGATGGCCAGCGCGGACACCCCCATGAAGGGGATCGCGACGCTGCTCGAGGCCTTCGCCAAGCTGCGCACCGAACGCGACGTCGAGCTGCTGCTGATCACCCGGCCCAAGCCGGGGGGACGCACCGAGCGGCTGATCGACCGGCTGGCGATCAAGGACTCCGTGCGTTTCGCGAGCGGCCTCTCCGACACCGAGCTCGCCCGGGTCGTCGGCTCCGCGGAGGTCGCTTGCGTCCCGTCGCTCTACGAGGGGTTCTCGCTGCCGACGGTCGAGGCGATGGCCTGCGGCACCCCGCTGGTGGTCAGCCGCGCCGGGGCGATCCCCGAGGTCGTCGGGGAGGACGGGCTCTGCGCCGACCTGGTCACGCCCGGCGACGTCGGCGAGCTCGCGCACGCACTCGCAGCGCTGCTCGACGATCCCGACCGCCGCCACCGGATGGGTGCGGCAGGACGCCGACGGGCGCTGGACACGTTCAGCTGGCGCGCGGTCGCCGAGGCGACCGCGGCGGCGTACGCCCGTGCCATCGATTCGAGCCGTCGACCCGAGGGGGCCTCCGATGCTGACCGTTGACTTCGACCGGCTCGGCGTGTCCGCCGGTGACCGGGTGCTGGACATGGGGTGCGGGGCGGGACGGCACGCGTTCGAGCTCTACCGCCGCGGCACGGACGTGATCGCGTTCGACCAGGACGCCGACGAGCTGTCCGCGGTCTCCGACATGTTCGCCGCGATGCGCACGGCCGGCGAGGTTCCCGACGGCGCTGAGGCCGACGTCAAGCAGGGCGATGCCCTCCAGCTGCCGTTCGCCGACGGCGAGTTCGACCGGGTGGTCGCAGCCGAGGTCCTCGAGCACATCCCCGAGGACGAGCAGGCGATCGCCGAGCTGGTCCGGGTGCTCCGCCGGGGCGGCACGCTGGCGGTCAC
>DATFGA010000018.1:0-2438 GCA_035249775.1 Nocardioidaceae bacterium
CGCGATGTACGCCGGGGAGACCCTCGGCCGCGGCGCGATCTCGCCGCGCCGGCTGGTGCGGATGTGGATGCACTCCGACGGGCACCGGCACGTGCTGCTGAGCCGCAAGTCCCGCCGGATCGGGATCGGCGCGGTGCCCGATGCCTACGGCCGCTGGGTCGTGGCCGCCAACTTCATGCGCTTCTGACGCAGCAACAGGGTGTCGGCCCTCAGTTCGTGACGAGAAGCATCCCCTGACCGCCCCAGAACCTGGGTCTTGTCACGTCGTACCGCCCGGGAGCGGTGCCGTGGCGACTGGCGCAACGACGCGAAAAGCGGCGGCCCCCTAGGGACCGCCGCTTTCGCATTCTCATCAGCGCTGGATGTCCGCAGCGCTTGGTTGTGTTCTTTGTCGGGCGCGACGAGATGTGCCCCGACAGGGCGGCCCGGAGGGTCAGCCTGTCTGGAAGAAGCTCTTGCGCAGATATTCGTTGACCGTGTCCTCGGGGACCCTGAAGGATCGTCCGACGCGCACGGCCGGTAGCTCACCGGAGTGAACCAGACGGTAGACCGTCATCTTGGACACGCGCATCACCGCAGCGACCTCCGCCACGGTAAGGAACTTCACCTCCGAGATGTCTCCGGAGCTGTTTGATGCCATGGTGCACCGCACTTTCAGGCACACAACGCCCTCCGGCTTCCCCGCCGGAGACCCTACGTATGTGCTCACGTGAGAATAGAGCCTAAAGTGACTTGTGGGGAAGGGGTGGTCTTTACCGCAATCTTTACCGTACCCGCCGCGTGTCGGATGGACACGCCGCTTCACGGCAGGTAGTCGAGCCCGTTCAGCGGGAACGCCGCCTCCCGGGTGGCATGGATCGCCCGGTCCAGCCAGGTCCCCGGGTCGTACCCCTCGGCCCAGTCCCGGTACGCCGGCGTCCGCCCGTCCGTCAGCCGGAACGGGGCGGTCCGGCCGAGCAGGGTCTGCACGTGCTCGCGCCAGTCCCCCGGCGTGGGAGTGCTCGGGTCCAAGGGGGTGCCGCCGACGATGGCCAGCAGGTGCGTCCAGGACCGCGGCACCACGTCCACGATCGCGTACCCGCCGCCCCCGGTGACCACCCACTTGCCGTCGCACACCTCGTGGGCGAGGTCGTGCAACGCCTGGTGCGCGGCACGCTGGCCGTCGACGGTCAGCATCAGGTGCGCCAACGGGTCCTCGATGTGGGAGTCGCAGCCGTGCTGGGTGACCAGGATGTCCGGCGCGAACTCGCGCAGCAACGGCGGGACCACGGCGTGGAACGCGCGCAGCCACCCCGCATCGGCCGTCCCCGGCGGCAACGCCACGTTGACCGCGCTGCCCGGAGCCTCCGGCCCGCCGGTGTCGTTGGGGAAGCCGGTTCCCGGGAACAGCATCTGACCGGTCTCGTGCAGGCTGATCGTCAACACCCGCGGGTCGTCGTAGAAGATCTTCTCCACGCCGTCGCCGTGGTGGACGTCGACGTCGACGTACGCCACCTTCTTCGCGCCGTTCGCGAGCAGCCAGGAGATCGCCACCGCGACGTCGTTGTAGACGCAGAAGCCGCTGGCCTTCCCGGCCATCGCGTGGTGCAGCCCGCCGGCGATGTTCGCGGCGTGCAGCCGTTCCCCGCTCCAGACCTGCCGCGCCGCCTCGACCGACGCCCCGACGACGTGGGCCGCGGCCTGGTGCATGCCCTCGAAGGTCGGGTTGTCCTCACTGCCGAGGCCGTGCACCTCGTCCACCTGGTAGGGGTCGCGGCTCAGCGCCTGCACGGCCTCGATCAGGTCCGCGCTGTGCACCGAGGCGATCAGGTCGTCGGAGGCGACGGGCGCGTTCACCGACACCAGGCCGGAGCCGCCCAGCACGCCGAGGTCCTCGGACAGCCGCATGGTCAGGTCCACCCGGATCGGGGACATCGGGTGGGCCGGGCCGAAGTCGTAGTCGGTGAGCGTCTTGTCGAAGACGACACATGCGGGGCCGGCCATGCCGCGACACTACCCGGACGCGGCGGCTCCGGTCACTCGGCCTTCTGCCGCCGGGACACCCGGTTGTAGTTGATGATCGCGAGGATCAGGCCACCCCACAGGCCGATGGCTCCGACCAGGAACATGATGAGAGGTCCGGCATCCATCAGGTCACTCCTTCATCGTGTGGACGAGCTCGCTCTGCGGGGCCCGGCTGTTGAGCGACAGTGCGAGCGCGATCAGCAGGGTCAGCGCGACGGCGCCCCACCCGATCACCAGCAGGCCGCTGCTCGGGTACCCCTCGTACGGCTCACGCAGCTCCACCCAGAAGAACTGGTAGAGCACCATGAACGTGAGCAGGATCGGGGTGATGAACTTCAGCGAGATCGTCCACCAGGGACCCATCTTCACGTAGGAGATGGCGTTCAGGTGGTCGCGCTGCTGGTCGAGCACCTTCGCGATCCAGACCACGAGCA
>DATFGA010000019.1:0-15341 GCA_035249775.1 Nocardioidaceae bacterium
TGCACCCTGGTGGTGGCGTGTCCACCGCGCTCGGTGGTCGCCGAGCACGCCGCCGGGCGGCACAGCACGATCCTGCCGACCACGACCGGCGACCAGCTCGCCACCGCGGTGGTGATGCTGGAGTTCCTGGACCGGCTCGACCTGGGGCCCGAGACCGACGCGGAGGCGGTCGCGACCGCCCTCGACGAGGTCGCGATCGAGTGCTCGCCCTTCCGGGACCAGTCGGTGAACCGCGCGAAGATGCTGGCGGTTGCCCTTGCGGACTCGGTACCGATCGTGTGGGGCGGCTCGGTGCTGGCGGCACGCGCGGCCCGCAGGGTCGCGGAGTCGATCCGCCGGACCAGTGGCCGGGCCGCGCTCGCCGCGGATGCCGAGCACCTGCTGCCGGTGATCGGTGCGGCCACCACCCGCGACGTGTTCGCGGACCCGTTCGCCGACGAGGGCGAGGGCGACCTGCGACCGGCCCTGGTGATCCTCGACGACGGCTCGGCCGACGCGTCGGTCCGCGAGCAGCGTGGCCGGCTTGTCGCCGCCGCCCAGGAGCGCCGGGTCCGCGTGGAGACCGTGGCCGCCGAGGCCGGGAACGAGCTCGCCCGCTACGCCTCGCTGCTCGCCACCGGCACCTACGCGGCGGCTTATCTGGGCGTGGGTCTGGACCATCCGACACGCTAGGGTCGGATCGCGGGTCGCACCGGCCCGGACCTGGCCCCGACGAAGGAGAGCGGTTCATGGCGGCCGATGGCGGCACCAAGGCAGTGATCGCGGCGTTGCTGGCGAACTCCGGCATCGCGATCCTGAAGTTCCTGGCGTTCCTGCTCACCGGGTTCTCCTCGATGCTCGCCGAGTCGATCCACTCGGTGGCCGACGCGGGGAACCAGGGGCTGCTGCTGCTCGGCGGCAAGAAGGCGAAGCGTGCGGCCACCCCGGAGCACCCGTTCGGGTACGGCCGCGAGCGCTACATCTACTCGTTCATCGTCGCGATCGTGCTTTTCTCGGTCGGTGGCCTGTTCGCGCTCTACGAGGCCTACCACAAGTACCACGAGATCGCGGAGGGCCACACCAGTGAAGGCGCCTGGGAGTGGGTCCCGATCGTCGTCCTGGTCGGGGCGATCATCATGGAGAGCTTCTCGTTCCGGACCGCGATCGTGGAGTCGAACAAGGTGCGCGGGAAGGCGTCGTGGGTGGAGTTCGTCCAGCGCGCCAAGTCCCCGGAGCTCCCGGTGATCCTGCTCGAGGACGCCGCCGCACTGCTCGGCCTGTTCTTCGCGCTGATCGGCGTGGGCATGGCCCTGATCACCGGCAACCCCTACTGGGACGTGGTCGGCACGACCGCCATCGGTCTGCTGCTGGTAGCGGTCGCGATCGTGCTGGCGCTGGAGACCAAGAGCCTGCTGCTCGGTGAGTCGGCGACGCCGGAGTCGCAACGCAGGATCCGCGAGGCTTTGGAGACGACCGCGGGCATCGACCGGGTGATCCACATGAAGACCCTGCACCTGGGACCCGAGGAGCTGCTGGTCGCGGTGAAGACCGGCATCGACCGGGACGCGAGCGCCGAGCAGGTCGCGGAGAGCATCAACGCCGCCGAACGCGCGATCCGCGATGCGGAGCCCGCGGCGCAGGTGATCTACATCGAGCCGGACATCTACCGCGAGAACTACACCGCCGACGCGCGCCCCGAGCCGCCGGCACCGGCCGCCCACTGACCCTCGGTCACGGGGGGCTGCCGGTACGCTGGAGAGGTTGACCCCGAGATTGAGGATGTACATGGACTTCAAGGTTGCCGACCTGAGCCTGGCCGAGTTCGGCCGCGCGGAGATCGAGCTCGCCGAGCACGAGATGCCAGGGCTGATGGCGATGCGGGAACGCTACGGGGCCAGCAGGCCGCTGGCCGGCGCCAAGATCGCCGGCTCGCTGCACATGACGATCCAGACCGCGGTCCTGATCGAGACGCTCACCGCACTCGGTGCCGAGGTCCGCTGGGCCTCCTGCAACATCTTCTCCACGCAGGACCACGCGGCCGCTGCGGTCGCCGTGGGCCCCGACGGGACCGCGGAGGACCCGCGCGGTGTCCCGGTGTTCGCATGGAAGGGCGAGACCCTCGAGGAGTACTGGTGGTGCACCCAGCAGATCCTCCGCTGGCCCGACGGTCCCGACGGTGAGAAGCGCGCCGCGAACATGATCCTGGACGACGGGGGCGACGCCACGATGCTCGTCCATCTCGGGGTCGAGGCGGAGAAGACCGGTCGGGTCGACTCCCCGGAGTCCACCGACAACGCCGAGATGCGCGTCATCCTCAAGGTGCTCGGCGACTCCCTGGCCGAGGACACCGGCCGGTGGACCGCGGTCGCCAACCAGATCAAGGGCGTCACCGAGGAGACCACCACCGGGGTGCACCGGCTGTACGAAATGATGAAGGAGGGGTCGCTGCTCTTCCCCGGCATCAACGTCAACGACTCGGTGACCAAGAGCAAGTTCGACAACAAGTACGGCTGCCGGCACTCGCTCATCGACGGGATCAACCGGGCCACGGACGTGCTGATCGGCGGCAAGGTCGCCGTGGTCTGCGGCTACGGTGACGTCGGCAAGGGCTGCGCCGAGTCGCTGCGGGGACAGGGCGCCCGGGTCATCGTCACCGAGATCGACCCGATCTGCGCGCTCCAGGCCGCGATGGACGGCTACCAGGTCTCGACCCTCGAAGAGGTGCTGCCCGTCGCGGACATCGTGATCACCGCGACCGGCAACAAGGACGTGGTGACCGTGGACCAGATGAGCCGGATGAAGCACCAGGTGATCGTCGGCAACATCGGGCACTTCGACAACGAGATCGACATCACCGGGCTGGAGAAGTACCCCGGCGTCAGCCGCAAGACCGTCAAGCCCCAGGTCGACGTGTGGACGTTCCCCGGCGGCAGCTCGGTGATCATCCTCTCCGAGGGCCGGCTGATGAACCTCGGCAACGCGACGGGTCACCCGTCGTTCGTGATGTCGAACTCGTTCACCAACCAGGTGCTCGCCCAGATCGAGCTGTTCACCAAGACCGATGAGTACCCGGTCGGCGTGTACACCCTTCCCAAGCACCTCGACGAGGAGGTCGCCCGGCTGCACCTGGGCGCGCTCGGGGTCTCCCTGACCACGCTCACCGACGACCAGGCCGCCTACCTCGGCATCGCGCCGGAGGGCCCGTACAAGTCGGACCACTATCGCTACTGAGCGAGGGCCGCTGACGGGAGGGGGCAGACGATGACCAACGGCGACGCGACCAACAAGGGCAAGGTGCTCGTCGTGGACGACGACGCGGCGCTCTCGGAGATGCTCAGCATCGTGCTGTGCAACGAGGGGTTCGACTCCCGGGTGTGTGCGACCGGTGACCAGGCGCTCGCTGACTTCCGCGACTACCGCCCGGACGTGGTGCTGCTCGACCTGATGCTGCCCGGCAAGGACGGCATCGACGTCTGCAAGGAGATCCGGGCGGAGTCCGGCGTACCCATCGTCATGCTCACCGCCAAGAACGACACGGTCGACGTGGTGGTCGGGCTCGAGTCGGGGGCGGATGACTACGTGGTCAAGCCGTTCAAGCCCAAGGAGCTGGTCGCCCGGATCCGGGCACGGGTCCGCCGCTTCGACGAGCCCGGCCCGGAGTCGCTGACGATCGGTGACCTGAGCATCGACGTCGCCGGCCACACGGTGACCCGCGACGGCGACCAGATCCCGCTCACCCCGCTGGAGTTCGACCTGCTGGTGTGCCTGGCCCGCAAGCCGTGGCAGGTGTTCACCCGCGAGGTGCTGCTCGAGCAGGTGTGGGGCTACCGCCACGCCGCGGACACGCGGCTGGTCAACGTGCACGTCCAGCGGCTGCGCTCGAAGGTGGAGCACGACCCGGAGAACCCGGAGATCGTGGTCACCGTGCGCGGTGTCGGCTACAAAGCCGGCACCTCCTAGGGCATCGGGTTCCACGTGAGTACCGGAGGGCCGATCCGACGGGCCGCGACGATCTGGCGCCGGTCCATCCAGGCGCGGGTGGTGATCAGCACCCTGCTGCTGTCGGCCGTCGTGGTGACCCTGGTCGGGATGCTCCTGCTCAGGCAGGTCACCGACGGACTGGTCACCAGCAAGACCGAGAGCTCGATCGGTGAGGCCACCCGCGGCGCCGCGGAGGCGCAGAGCCGGCTGACCGCGGCCAGCGGCAGCGAGTTCGACCCCAGCGCACAGCTGGCGCAGGTGGTCTCCGGCATCGTCACCCGCGGCGACGTGCAGGGGTTCGACGTGGTGCTGATCGGTCCCATCGCCGGCACCAGCGAGGGGCTGGCGACCGGCAGCGGCACCCGCAACTCGCCGGGCCTGCTCACCGACAGCGTCCCGGAGCGGCTGCGCGAGGTCGCCGAGAGCCCGGTCGCCACCGGCACGTCGTGGACCTACTCGGAGATCCGGTACGAGGCAGGCACAGGGCTCCGTCCCGTGCCGGGCGTGGTCACCGGCTCGCAGATCACCCTGCCCTCCGACGGCGGGTCCTACGCCCTCTACTACCTGTTCCCGATGACCGAGGAGCAGCAGACGCTCTCCCTGGTCCGGCGCGCCCTGGTGACCGCGGGAGTGCTGCTGCTGGTCCTCGTCGGTGGGCTGACCTGGCTGGTCACCCGGCAGGTGGTCACCCCGGTCCGGCTCGCCCGGCGGGTCGCGGAGCGGCTTGCCTCCGGTCGGCTGGAGGAACGCATGCACGTGCGCGGGGACGACGACATCGCCCGACTGGGCACCTCGTTCAACCAGATGGCCGCCAGCCTGCAGAAGCAGATCCGCCAGCTCGAGGAGCTGTCGCGGGTGCAGCGCAGGTTCGTCTCCGACGTCTCGCACGAGCTGCGGACACCCCTGACGACCGTGCGGATGGCCGGTGACGTGCTGCACGACGCGCGGGACGGCTTCGACCCGGTGACGGCCCGGGCCGCCGAGCTGCTGCAGAAGGAGCTCGACCGGTTCGAGCTGCTGCTCACCGACCTGCTGGAGATCAGCAGGTTCGACGCGGGTGCGGCCGTGCTCGACCTCGAGGACGTGAACCTGACGGATGTCGCCCACCGGGTCGCCGAGTCGACCAGGGCCCTCGCGGAGCGCCGCGACACCAGGATCGTGGTCCGGGCGGGGGAGCGCCCGTGCATGGCGGAGGCCGACGTACGGCGCGTCGAGCGGATCGTGCGCAACCTGGTCGCCAACGCGATCGACTACGCCGACGGCCAGGACGTGCTGATCCTCGTCGCCGCCAACGACGAGGCGACCGCGCTCGCGGTGCGCGACCACGGCGTGGGGCTCCGACCGGGCGAGGCGGCGATGGTGTTCAACCGCTTCTGGCGCGCCGACCCGGCCCGGGCGCGCACGACGGGCGGCACCGGCCTGGGCCTGTCCATCTCCCTGGAGGACGCCCACCTGCACGGCGGGTGGCTGCAGGCCTGGGGTGAGCCCGGCGCGGGTGCCCAGTTCCGGCTCACCCTGCCGCGTCGGGCGGGGGACCGGATCACCAAGAGCCCGCTGCCGTTGATCCCCGAGGACGCGCGCCCTCGCACCGACCGCGCTGAGGTCGGCAGCAGCTACGAGCGGGTCGACGACACCCGGGCGGGCACCTCGTGAGCCGGCCGCTGGTCACGCTGCTGACCCTCCTGGTGCTCGCGCTGACCGGCTGCGTCAGCCTGCCGCGCAGCGGTGAGGTGCAGTCGGCCCCGGCGGGCGACGAGGCGTCCGACAGCGACTCCCCGTTCGTCTACACGCCGGCCGGACCGAGCCCGGGCGACAGTCCGGTCGACATCGTCGACGGCTTCCTCCAGGCGATGACCGCGACGCCGGTCGCCACCGCACCGCGTTTCGCGGGGAAGTTCCTGACGGATGCGGCCAACAGCGCCTGGGCACCGGAGAAGCGCACGGTGATCTACGCCTCGGAGTCGTCCGGCTTCACCGGGAACCTCGTGACCGTCAGGCTCGGTGACGTCGTCGGGCTCGACGGGCGCGGCGAGTGGCTCGGTGACTCAGGCAAGGACACCGACGTGCGTTACCGGCTCGAGCTGGTGAAGGAGAAGGGGCAGTGGCGGATCAGCAACCCACCCGACGCCCTGGTCATCCCCCAGTCGCACTTCGAGAGCCGCTACCAGCAGTACCTGTTGTACTTCTTCGACAAGTCGGCGCAGGTGCTGGTTCCCGAACCGGTCTACCTTCCGCGCGGTGAGCAGACGCCGACGATGCTGATCCGGGGACTGCTCAGAGGCCCGGACCAGGACCTGCTCGGGGTCGAGCGCACGTTCATCCCGGCCGACACCGAGCTGGAGATCTCGGTGCCGGTCTCCCGCGACGGCACGGCGGAGGTCCCCCTGAGCGACGAGGTCCTGGAGCTCGACGACGAGGCGCTCGAGCTGGCCCTGGCGCAGCTCGGCTGGACCCTGCGGCAGGTGCCCGGTCTGGAGCGGATGAAGCTCACCGTCGACGGGTCGCCGCTCAACATCGCCGGCGAGGGTGAGGAGCTCGACGTACTGGACTGGGCGGAGTACGACCCCTCGGTGAACTGGGCCTCCCAGGAGCTGTTCGGCATCCGCGACGGCAAGGTGGTGACGCTCGTCGGTGACCAGGAGCGCCGCATCGCGGGACTGTTCGGCACCGAGAGCCTCGGGTTGCGCTCGATCGCGGTCGACCTGCCGGCCGAGCAGGTCGCCGGCGTGACCGGGGCGGGGACGACCGCGCTGGTGGCACCGCGCTCCCGCGACGCAGGAGAGGTGCCGACCACGGCGAGCGCCGAGGTGATCTACGCCGGCGGCACCGACCTGCTCAAGCCGGCGTGGGACGTCTACGGCCAGGTCTGGCTGGTCGACCGGCGGGTCGGCGGGGCCGTGCTCAGCGTGGTCCGCAACGGCGAGCCGACCGTTCTCGACGCTCCCGGCATCAGCGGCGAGGACGTCACCGCGTTCGTGCTCTCCCGGGACGGGACCCGGCTCGTCGCCGTGATCGACGGCCGGCGCTCGGACCGGCTGGTGGTGAGCCGGGTGATGCGCACCGGCGACGGCACCGTGCGACGGGTGGCACCGGCCGAGGATCTGCCGGTGGGGGCGATCGAGGTCGACGAGATCCGCGACCTCGCCTGGCGGACACCGGGCAGCGTGGTTCTGCTGGCCGGCCCGATGCCGGGACTGTCCCAGGTCATCGTCACCCTGATCGACGGTTCCTCGGCGCTCGGCGACGTCGCCACCAACGCCGAGATCTTCCGTGAGGAGGCCGAACGCATCGTCACGTCGCCGTCGTCGGGCACGGCGCTGTACGTCGGCACCAGCAACGGGCAGCTGTTCGAGCTCGCGGCGAACGGCCGGTGGACCGGCACGAGCATCAAGGGTGGCCTGGTCTCCCCGACCTTCGTCGGCTGACCCTGCCGTCGACGACCGCCGCGTTTCGTGCCCAGGAGGTTCCCGCGGCCCGGCGTACACAGGAGCGAGCGACCAGGTTGACCGCAGCCGCCCGCCGCGGATCGTGGAGGGGTGCTCGACGCCTGCCTCGACCTGCTTCTCGGCAGCAGCTGTGCGGTCTGCGCCCGGCCCGGGAGAGTGCTGTGCCGGGACTGTGCGGACGGGCTGCCGAGCGCCGGCCGGGTGTGCTGGCCCACGCCGCGCCCGGTCGGGCTGGCGTTGCCGGTCTCGGCGGGGGAGTACGACGGGGCGCTGAAGGCTCTGGTCAACGCCCACAAGGAACGTCGTCAGTTCGCTCTGGCCCGCCCGCTGGGGACCGTGCTGGCCCATGTGGTCCGCGACCTGACGGTGCTCGAGGCCGGCGCCGGCCGTCCGGTGCTGCTCGTGCCCGTGCCCTCGCGGGCGGTAGTGGTGCGCAGCCGTGGGCACGACCCGATGCTCCGGACCACCCGGCGGGCCGCGGACCAGCTGCGGCGGTGGGGCATCGACGCGACGGTGGTCGGTGTGCTGCGGAGCCGGACGGTCGTGCGCGACCAGTCCGGGCTGCAGGCCGTGGACCGCGCGCGCAACCTCGCGGGGAGCATGCAGGCGGCCGGGACCCGGCTCCAGCAGACCTTGCGGCGCAGGCCGGGGGCGCACCTGGTGATCACCGACGACGTGCTCACGACGGGGTCCACGGCCCGCGAGGCGCAGCGCGCGCTCGAGGACGCGGGAGCCACCGTGGCCGGCATCGCCACCGTCGCCGCGACCCGGAAGCGGCTGGCCTCGACATCGACCGGCGAATCCCCGTCCTCGCTACCGTTTTCCGGGTCGGGCGACTAGCGTCTGTGTATGGAGTCCGTCCGGGTCCGTGGTTGCGTCGGCAGGTTCCAGTCGAGCCAGAACATCAGCTGGGACAGCAGCCGGCTAGCCGAAGCCAGTCGCAGGCGAAACGGCCCACGTAAGCCACCGAGCGGGGGCTCCGCCCCCGTGAACCCTCCGGGGCGGTGGCGATCACGGTGCGGCTTAGAAGTAAGTCCTGCCCCGCCCACGTCGTCAGATGCGACGTGCCCGTGGGAGAAGGTCAGTAGTGGCAGAGAAGCTGCGAACATCTCAGCAGGCGATTGTGGGGTCGAAGACCAGGTCGGCCGGACGGACTCCTTCGTCTCCCAGGGCCGCCTAAACCAGAGCGCGGTCAGCTCACTCCAAACGACCGGGAGGTCTCCGTGGAAATCGTGGTCAGAAGTCGGCACTGCGACGTGTCGGATCGGTTCCGCAGTCACGTCGAAGAAAAGCTCACCCGACTGGAGAAGCACGACCATCGCCTCATGCGTGTGGAGGTCGAGGTCGACAAGGAGCGCAACCCCCGACAGCATGACCGCGCGATCCGCGTGGAGCTGACCGCCTTCTCCAAGGGCCCGGTGATCCGGGCCGAGGCGGCGGCCGAGGACAAGATGGCGGCACTCGACATGGCCCTGGACCGGATGGCCGGGCAGATGCGCCGGGCGGCGGACCGCCGCCGGGTGCACCGCGGCCGGCACACCCCGGTCTCGGTCGGGCAGGCCCTCGCCGGGGTCGAGCCGGAGCCCAACGGGACCGCGCCGGCGGGCACGGACGAGGAGACCGAGCGCCGGGTCGGGCCGATCACCGTGATGGGTGACGGGCCGCTGGTCGTCCGCGAGAAGAGCCACAAGGCCGAACCGATGACCCTCGACCAGGCGCTCTACGAGATGGAGCTGGTCGGCCACGACTTCTTCCTGTTCGTCGACAAGGAGAGCGAACGACCGTCCGTGGTCTACCGCCGCAAGGGCTACGACTACGGCGTGATCACCCTCGACGTCACCTGACCCTCCGGGGAAATGTCTGGACTTTCCGTACGCTGAGGCGCTGCCACGTGTCATCATCGTGGCGTGGCAGTCCCTCAGCAACGCGCGAAGGCCGGTGGTGAACCCATCCGTGTCGCGGTCGTCGACGACCAAGAGCTGTTCCGGCGCGGCCTCACGATGCTCCTCACCGTCGAGGACGACATCGAGGTCGTGGGCGAGGCCAGCGACGGCATCGCGGCGACCGAGCTGTGCGCTGCCACCGTGCCCGACGTGGTGCTGATGGACGTCCGGATGCCCAAGCGCTCCGGGATCGAGGCCTGTCAGTCGATCAAGGAGGTCGCGCCCTCCGCGAAGATCATCATGCTCACCGTCAGCGACGAGGAGGGGGACCTCTACGACGCCGTGAAGAACGGCGCGTCCGGCTACCTGCTCAAGGACTCCTCGATCGACGAGGTGGCCCAGGCGATCCGGGTGGTCGCCGACGGGCAGTCGCTGATCAGCCCGTCGATGGCCGTCAAGCTGCTCGACGAGTTCAAGCAGATGTCCCGCTCCGACCGGCAGCAGGTGCCCAGCCCGCGGCTCACCGACCGTGAGCTCGAGGTGCTGAAGCTGGTGGCCCAGGGCCTGAACAACCGCGAGATCGCCAAGCGGCTGTTCATCAGCGAGAACACCGTGAAGAACCACGTCCGCAACATCTTGGAGAAGCTCCAGCTGCACTCCCGGATGGAGGCGGTCATGTACGCCGTGCGAGAGAAGCTGCTCGACATTCCGTGACCGTTGCACCCTCTCGGGACCGCACCCTCAGCCGGTCACAAGCCCGTCGAGTCGCGCTTGCCGCGCAGGGTTTCCTCGACCGCCCCCACGCGGTGCCGACGATGCGCACCCTGGCACGCACGGTCGCGCGCACCGGCGTACTCCAGATCGACTCGGTCAACGTGCTCCAGCGCGCCCACTACATGCCGCTGTTCAGCAGGATGGGTCCCTACGACCCGGAGCTGCTGCACCGTGCGGCCGGCAGGGCGCCGCGGAGACTGGTCGAGTACTGGGCGCACGAGGCGGCGTTCATGCCGGTCGACCTGTGGCCCTACATGCGGCACCGGATGGCCCGGGCGCGGTCCGAGGCCTGGGGCGGCCCACGCCGGATCTTCGAGGAGAAGCCGGACCTGGTGGCGTGGGTGCTCGACGAGGTCCGCGAGCGCGGGCCGATCAGCGCCCGCGACATCGAGGGCGACCTGCCGCGCGCGAACAAGGACAACTGGGGCTGGAACTGGTCGGAGACGAAGCAGGCCCTGGAGTTCCTGTTCTTCGGTGGCGAGGTCTCCGTCGCCCGCCGCAACGCCCAGTTCGAGCGCATGTACGACGTGCCCGAGCGGGTCCTGCCTGCCGAGGTGCTGGCCGTGCCCGTGCCCACCGACCAGGAGGCTCATCGCGAGCTGGTGAGGCGGGCCGCCGCCGCCCACGGCGTGGCCACCGAGGCCTGCCTGCGCGACTACTACCGGATGCGTTCCGACCACACCCGCGCGGCGATCGACGCCCTCGTCGAGGACGGTGAGCTCGAGCCGGTGTGGATCGAGGGGTGGGCCCGGCCGGCGTACCTGCATCGTGCGGCACGGCTCCCGCGCCGGGTGGCGGCCCGGGCGCTGCTCAGCCCGTTCGACCCGATCGTCTGGGAGCGCACCCGTGCCGAGCGGCTGTTCGGGTTCCGGTACCGGATCGAGATCTACGTCCCCGAGCACCAGCGGGTCCACGGCTACTACGTGCTCCCGTTCCTGCTCGGCGAGGACCTCGTCGCACGGGTCGACCTCAAGGCGGACCGGAAGAACGGCCTGCTTCTGGTCAAGGGCGCCTACGCGGAGCCGGGCGCACCGGAGGAGACGGCCGGTGAGCTCGCGGCCGAGCTCGACGAGCTGCGGGGGTGGCTCGGGCTGGACGCCGTTCGCGTCGAGTCCCGCGGCGACCTGGCGCCGGCGCTCACCGTCGCCGTGAAGGAGCGCGACGGTGGCTAGCAACCTCTGGGAGCTGTTGGTCACCGCCGGCCTCGGCTGGGTGTTGTCGATCTACCCCGCGAGCCAACCCTCCGGTGCCTTGGAGCGGCAGCTGCCGGTGACCGGCCCGGTCGACTACGGCAGCAGCCACCACGACTACCCGGCCACCGACATCTTCGCGCGCTGCGGCGCCCCCGTGGTCGCACCGGTGGCCGGCGTGGTGCTCGAGGTGGGCCGGGTGGACCGTTGGCGTCCCACGACCGACCTGGGCGGCGCCCGTGGCGGCAGGTTCGTGTCCGTCCGCGGACGTGATGGCGTCCGTTACTACAGCAGCCACCTCTCCCGGGTCCGGGCAGGGGTCCGGCCGGGTACGACCGTGCGAGCCGGCCGGCGGCTCGGCTCGGTCGGCCGCAGCGGCAGCGCCCGGGACACCCCCTGCCACGTGCACTTCGGGATCAGCCCGGTGTGCGCAGGCACCGGACAGTGGTGGATCCGCCGCGGCACGGTCAGCCCCTACCGGTTCCTCAACAGCTGGCGGTCCGGAGGCCGGCTCTCGCCGGCGCGCGCCGTCTCGGACTGGAAGGACGAGCACGGATGCCCCCGTCGCCCCTGACGCGGGCGGCGGGTTTGACCTCTCGCTACCATGGCAGGGCGGCATTCGCGTACGCCGCCGGCCCCTCACCTGCCTGACACGCCGACCGAACTCAGAACCGATCACCCAGGAGTCAACGCTCGTGCCCGCAATTCTCGACAAGATCCTTCGCATCGGCGAAGGCAAGGTCATCCGCCAGCTGGAGTCGATCGCACGAGCCGTCAACGCCATCGAGGACGAGTTCGTCGCGATGTCCGACGAGGAGCTCCAAGGCCAGACCGCGCTGTTCAAGAAGCGGCTGGAGGAGGGGGAGGACCTCGACGACCTCATGCCCGAGGCGTTCGCGACCGTCCGTGAGGCCGCCAAGCGGGTGCTCGGCCAGCGCCACTACGACGTCCAGCTGATGGGCGGCGCGGCGATGCACCTCGGCAACATCGCGGAGATGAAGACCGGTGAGGGCAAGACCCTGGTGGCCACGCTGCCGACGTACCTCAACGCGCTCACCGGCCGCGGTGTGCACGTGGTCACCGTCAACGACTACCTGGCGAAGTACCACGCCGAGTGGATGGGCCGGGTCTACCACTTCCTGGGGCTGACCACCGGGATGATCCTGCCCGAGATGCGCCCCGACGAGCGGCGCGTCTCGTACGCCGCCGACATCACCTACGGCACCAACAACGAGTTCGGGTTCGACTACCTGCGCGACAACATGGCCAACTCGCTCGAGGACCTGGTCCAGCGCGGCCACTACTTCGCGATCGTCGACGAGGTCGACTCGATCCTGATCGACGAGGCCCGGACCCCGCTGATCATCTCCGGCCCCACGCAGGACGAGGTGAAGTGGTACGGCGAGTTCGCGAAGATCGCGCGCACCCTGGTCAAGGACACCGACTACGAGGTCGACGAGAAGAAGCGGACGATCTCCATCCTCGAGCCCGGGATCACGAAGGTCGAGGACCACCTCGGCATCGACAACCTCTACGACTCGGTGAACACGCCGCTGATCTCGTTCCTGAACAACTCGATCAAGGCCAAGGAGCTGTTCCGCAACGACAAGGAGTACGTCGTGATGAACGGTGAGGTCCTGATCGTCGACGAGCACACCGGCCGGATGCTCTCCGGGCGCCGCTACAACGAGGGCCTGCACCAGGCGATCGAGGCCAAGGAGGGCGTCCAGGTGCGCGAGGAGTACCAGACGCTCGCCACCGTGACCCTGCAGAACTACTTCCGGCTCTACGACAAGCTCGGCGGGATGACCGGAACCGCGATGACCGAGGCGTCGGAGTTCGACAAGATCTACAAGCTCGGCGTGGTCCCGATCCCGACCAACAAGCCGATGGTCCGCAAGGACCAGGGCGACCTGGTCTACCGGACCGAGGAGGCGAAGTTCCACGCCGTGGTAGACGACATCGCCGAGCGAAACAAGACCGGACAGCCGGTCCTGGTCGGCACCACCTCGGTGGAGAAGTCCGAGCTGCTGTCCGGGCTGCTGAAGCGCCGGGGGATCCCGCACACGGTGCTCAACGCCAAGGTGCACGCCGACGAGGCGAAGATCGTCGCCCAGGCCGGCCACAAGGGCGCGGTCACCGTGGCCACCAACATGGCCGGTCGAGGCACCGACATCATGCTGGGCGGGTCGGTGGAGTTCCTCGCCGACGATGAGCTGCGCAAGCAAGGACTCGACCCGCTGGAGAACAGCGAGGAGTACGAAGCCGCCTGGCCGGGGACCGTCGAGCGGATCAAGGCCCAGGTTGCGGCCGAGCACGACGAGGTCAAGGAGCTCGGCGGCCTCTACGTGGTCGGCACCGAGCGGCACGAGTCGCGTCGTATCGACAACCAGCTTCGTGGACGGTCCGGCCGTCAGGGTGACCCCGGCGAGTCGCGGTTCTACCTCTCCCTCGAGGACGACCTGATGCGGCTGTTCAAGTCGGACTGGGTCGACTGGGTGCTCACCACGCTCAAGGTCCCCGACGACGTGCCGATCGAGAACAAGCGCGTCACCGGGGCGATCGCGTCGGCCCAGGCCCAGGTCGAGGCGCAGAACTTCGACTCGCGCAAGAACGTCCTCAAGTACGACGACGTGATGAACCGCCAGCGTGAGGTGATCTACGCCGAGCGCCGGGCAGTCCTCGAGGGCGCGGACCTGCACGAGCAGGTCCGGTCGATGATCGACGACGTGGTCGAGGGATACGTCACCGCCTCCACCGAGGGGTTCCCGGAGGAGTGGGACCTCGACGCGCTGTGGGCGGCGCTCAAGACGCTGTACCCGATCTCGCTCAAGGAGGCCGAGCTCGAGGAGCAGGCCGGCGGACGTGACGGGCTCTCCCGTGAGCAGCTCATCGCCGACATCAAGGCCGACGCCCAGGCCGCCTACGACGCGCGCGAGCAGGAGTTCGGCGACGAGGTGATGCGTGAGCTCGAGCGTCGCGTGGTCCTGTCGGTGCTCGACCGGAAGTGGCGTGAGCACCTCTACGAGATGGACTACCTGCGCGAGGGCATCGGCCTGCGTGCCTACTCCCAGCGTGACCCGCTCGTGGAGTACCAGCGCGAGGGGTTCGACATGTTCAGCGCGATGATGGACGGCATCAAGGAGGAGTCGGTCGGCTACCTGTTCAACCTGGAGGTCCAGGTGGCGGAGGAGCCGGACGAGGACGAGGCCGCGCAGGAGGCGCAGCCGGCGCAGTTCGGCTCCGCCGTGGCCCAGGCCGCGGCCGCCGGTGCGGAGGCTCCGACCATCGTCGCCAAGGGGCTGGAGTCGCCCAAGCAGCCGCAGAACCTGTCCTACTCGGCGCCGACCGAGGCCGGCGAGGCAGAGGTCACCGGCACTCCGGCCAGCAATGCCGACGACCCCTATGCCGGGATCAGCCGCAACGCCGAGTGCCCGTGCGGCTCCGGCAAGAAGTACAAGAAGTGCCACGGTGCACCCGGCGGGCCGACCGGGTTGACCACCCGCGTCAACGGCTGACCTCACCGCGCTTCAGCCATCTGTCTATGTCGGGGCGATCGGTCGACGTGGTGGGCCGGTCCACCGTGTCACGGCAAACTGGTCAAGATGGGGCCCGTTCAGCGCCGAGAATGCGACGTTCTTGACCAGTTCTCGGACGCGCCGTTCGATCTGGTGGGCCGGTCCGCCGTTCGACGACTAACTGGTCAAGATGGGGCCCGTTCAGCGCCGAGAATGCGACGTTCTTCACCAGTTCCCGGGACGCGCCGTTCGGGCGAGGCCGAGCCGGCTCGACACCTGCTACAACAGCACATGTGCCCGCGCGACACGGTTCACCGAGAAAAATGTGTCGCAACGGCGCACCTGTGCTGTTTTGGTCGGGCGGGTCGTTTCAAGACTCTCGCCGCGCGGTCAACCACCTGAGGATCTGTCTCCAGGCTCGGCGACTCGGACGTAGGTGCGATCCCGACAGGACACCGCGGCAGAAGCAACAGCCGGTGGGAACCAGTACGGCGAGGGCGCGCCCGAGAGGGTCACCGTCGCCCATCGAGGGCACACCGTGCGGTTGAATGCAGTAGTGACGCGCACGGG
>DATFGA010000020.1:0-2051 GCA_035249775.1 Nocardioidaceae bacterium
AGTACGACGGACGCGGCGACTGTTGTCCACAGCCCCGCCCAACCTGGTGACGACTCGTCGGCTCGTGCTGATAGGACTGACCACGTGACGGACAACGGGCACGACGACGAGGCGGGTCAGCTGGCGCTGATGCCGCAGGTCGCGCGCGCCCGCGCCCGCGAGGCGAAGCAGCATGCCGCGGACCGGTCGAAGGGCCCGAAGCCGGTCGATCCCGCCGAGGTCGACCCGGTTGCGCGGGTCCTCGTCGACGTGCCGCTCGCCCACCTCGACCGGCCGTTCGACTACCTGGTGTCGACGAAGCTGGCCGACTCCGCGGTTCCCGGCTCTCGGGTGAAGGTCCGCTTCGCCGGACAGGACGTGGACGGGTTCGTGCTCGCACGGGTCGACCGCTCCGAGCACGAGGGGCGGCTCGCCCCACTACGCCGGTCGGTCAGCCCCGAACCGGTGCTGTCCCCGCAGATCGCCGCGCTGTCGGCCACGGTGGCCGCCCGTTATGCAGGCACCCGCTCCGACGTACTCCGGCTCGCCGTCCCGGCCCGGCACGCCACCGTCGAGAAGGAGCCGTCGGCTCCGGCGCCCCAACCCGACGTGGACCTCGCCGCGGCCGTCGGAAGCTGGGCGCCCTACGCGGCGGGGGAGGAGTTCACCCGGTTGCTGGCCGATGGTGCAGCCCCACGCCGGGTGTGGTCGGCCGTCCCGGGACAGGACTGGGCCCTCACCCTGGCGCAGGCGGCGGCGGCGACGTACTCCTCCGGTCGGGGGGCGTTGCTGTGCGTGCCCGACCACAAGGACGTGGCGCGGCTCGACGCGGCGCTGGTGAGCGTGCTCGGCCGCGGCCACCATGTCCTGCTCACCGCGGACGCCGGACCCGCCGCCCGCTACCGGGCGTTCCTGGCCGTCTCCCGCGGTGCGGTCCGGATCGTGGTGGGCACCCGTGCCGCGGCGTTCGCGCCCGTGCACGATCTGGGGCTGGTGGCGTTGTGGGACGACGGCGACGACCTCTACGCCGACCAGCACGCTCCCTATCCGCACACCCGGGAGGTGCTGCTGCTGCGCGCCCACGAGGAGAACGCGGCCGCCCTGGTCGGCGGGTTCGCGCGCACCGTGGAGGGCGAGTACCTCCTCCGCACCGGCTGGGCGCAGGAGCTGGTCGCGCCCCGGGAGACGGTGCGGTCGGCGGCCGCGCGGGTGGCGATCACCGGGGCCACGGACCGCGAGGTGGAGCGCGACCCGTTCGCCCGGTCGGCGCGACTTCCCCGGACCGCGTTCGACGCGCTCCGCGACGGACTGGGCTCGGGACCGGTGCTGCTGCAGACACCGCGGCTCGGCTACGTCACCAGCCTGGCCTGTGAGCAGTGCCGGACGCCGGCCCGGTGCCGGGCGTGTGCCGGTCCGCTGACCGTGCCTGCCGCGCACCGACCGCCGACCTGCCGCTGGTGCGGCCAGGAGGAATCGGGCTGGGCCTGCGCCGAGTGCGGGGCACGGGGACTGCGAGCACCGGTGCTCGGTGACCGGCGCACCGCCGAGGAGATCGGCCGGGCGTTCCCCGGCGTCGCGGTGCGCACCTCGTCCGGCGACAAGGTGCTCTCCACGGTCGAGGCCAAGCCGACCATCGTGGTGGCGACCCCGGGCGCGGAGCCGGTCGCCGACGGCGGTTACTCGTGTGTCGTGCTGCTCGACACGTGGCTGATGCTGTCCCGCACCGATCTGCGCACCACCGAGGAGTCGCTGCGCCGGTGGATGAACGCCGCAGCGCTGGCCCGGTCCGCGGAGATGGGTGGCCGGGTGGTGGTGGTCGGCGACAGCAGCCAGCCGGTCCTGCAGGCGTTGCTGCGCTGGGACCCCGCAGGTTTCGCGCGGCGGGAGCTGGCCGACCGGCAGTCGGCCCACCTGCCACCCGCGTCCCGGCTCGCCACCGTCTCCGGCGAGGCCGCCGCGGTCACCTCGGCACTGCAGATGCTGGTGCTGCCCGACGGCTCGGAGGTGCTCGGCCCGGTGCCGGTGGAGCCCGCGCCGGGCCGTCCGCTGACCGACCCGGAGGCCGCGGAGGC
>DATFGA010000021.1:0-2144 GCA_035249775.1 Nocardioidaceae bacterium
CAGCAGAGCCCCCGCGCCCAGCATGCTGCCCAGGGCTGGCCATCCGTCCAGGAGAAGGATCACCGAGACCGCAGCCATGGTCGCCGCCGGAAGCCAGGTCATCCCACCACCGTAACGACCGGCCTGCCGACGTGTCGGGAGCCGCTCTTGCGGGTATCCCAGCACGATGGACCTGCAGATAGTGGACGCCCCGGAGCGCCAGCGATTCGAGGCCGTTCGCGACGGGGCGGTCCTCGGTTTTGCCGCGTACCAGAAGACCGACGAGCTGATGGTGTTCACCCACACCGAGGTCGACCCCTCACTCGAGGGGCAGGGCGTCGGCGGCTCCCTCGTGCGCGGTGCGCTCGACCAGGCACGGAGTCTCGGGCTTCGCGTGCTGCCGATCTGCCCGTTCGTCCAGGCTTGGATGGCACGCCACGCCGAGTACGTCGACCTGGACTACCGGCGACCGGCCAGCAAGGTCACTGACTGAGCCGGCGACCCAGCACCGTGAGGTTCCACACCCGGGTCGGTGCGACTGTCAGGCCGTCCGCCCCCGTCAGGCAGCGACCCCGAAGCCGCCGGTCCACGACACCTTCTCGCCGGCGGCGAGAGAGATCTGCAGGAAGCCGAGTGCCTCCATCTCGCGGGCACGCTTGAGGGAGCCGGCGTCGATGGCCTGCAGGCCCGCGGCGGTGACCACATCGGCAAGCGTTGCCTTGGAGTCGACGTCGTCGCCTGCGATGAGCACGGTGGTCGTCAGCGGACCGACGGACCCGGCCGCAAGCGTGCCGGCGAACGTGGTGTTGAACGCCTTGATCACCTTGGACTCGGGCAGCGCGGCAGCGATCTCGGCGGCGGCCGAGCTGTCGGCGGGCACGACGAGGGAGTCGAACGTCTCGAAGTCGAGCGGGTTGGTCAGGTCGACGATGATCTTGTTCTTCAGCTGGTCACCGCGCTGGGCGAGGATGTCGGACACGGCCGGGTACGGCACCGCGAGGACGACGACGTCACCGGTGACCGGCTTGGCGCTGTCGTCGGTGTCGAAGAGCTCGACGGTGCTTCCGCCCTTGCTGACGATGCCGGCGATCGCCTGGCCCATGTTGCCGCTGCCGATGATCGAGAAGTGCGTCATGATTTCCTCCGGGTAATTGGTTGACGTTTCAAGTATTACGCTACGCCGGAACAGTTGAAGAGTCAAGTGTTTGGCCTCGTTCGCCAACACGGACGGGAACGCCGTAACGTCCCAGGTGGCCGGGCCGAGCGAGACCGGGAGGTCAGCGATGGTGAACGACGCCGGAGAGCTCCCGTTCGGGGATTCGAGGCCCGAACGGCCGATCGTCGTCGGCTACAACGGGAAGAACCACAGCCGGGAAGCGTTGGTGTGGGCAGCCTCCGAAGCGGCGCGGCGGGACGCACCCCTGCTGGTCGTGTACGCCGCGAACTACCCGGGAATGACGCTCGGCCCCGGGCCCGGCCTGCTGGAGCCGGAGCCTGGCGCGCTCGACGCCGCCCAGGAGGTGACCGTCCGCGGCGTCTCCGAAGCCCTTGCTGCTTTTCCCGACCTGCACGTCGCCGGTGCCACCGAGGTCACCAGCCCGTCGGAAGCGCTGATCGAGGAGAGCGCCTCGGCCGGGTTGGTGGTGATCGGCAGTCGCGGCTACGGCCGTGTGGTCGGTGCACTCCTGGGATCCGTCGCCTTCGCCGTCGCGGCCCGGGCGCAGTGCCCGGTGATCGTGGTCAAGGACGAGTCGGCGGAACGACCCGTCGGGCCGGACCACCGGGTCGTCGTGGGCACGGACGGCTCTCCGCAGGCGGCTGCTGCGGTCGGCTTCGCTGCCGGTCGTGCGGCGATCGCCTCGGCTTCCCTGGAGGTGGTCACCTGCACCGGAGAACACCCCGACCTGGACGCAGAGCAGCTGCGTGCGTCCGCAGCCCTGATCGCCCGATCCACCGCAGAGCAGCTGCGACACACCCACCCCCGACTGGGCGTCAAGACGCGCGTCGAGGACTGCCCCGCCGAGCGGACTCTGGTCGATGCCTCGTCCGATGCCGGAATGGTGGTCGTCGGCACCCGCGGTCGCGGTGCGTTCGAGGGCATGCTGCTCGGGTCCGTGAGCCACGCCGTCATTCACGGCGCCCAGTGCCTCGTGGCCGTGGTCGAG
>DATFGA010000022.1:0-2399 GCA_035249775.1 Nocardioidaceae bacterium
CGCGGCGGCGCTGACCCGGATCGAGAAGTCGTCCGAGGCGACCACGCCGGTGTAGCCGTGGTCCGCCTCGCACTGCGGGTCGCCGCACGCCGCGGGCTCCAGGTCGATCCGGCCGACCCCGCCCCAGCCGATGGTGACCACTGCCTCGTTGGCGCCCGGCTCCGGGATCGCGGCGCCGGTGTAGGACGCCGGGTTGGCGACCATCCGGTTGACCACGACGGAGCGTACGGCGGAGAGGGTGACCGCCTCGGTGGAGGTGGAGGTGTACGGCGCGGGCAACAGGTCGTCGGGCTCGTGCTCGTCGGTGTGCGCGAGCAGCAACCGGCTCGGGGTGAGCACCACCACCGTGACGTGGCGGCGCACCTCGTCGCGGTCGATGGTCGGCTCGTGGTGCACCAGGAACGACTCGACCGGCTCCCCCGCCAGCGCGGCCCGGACCGCGTCGGCCACCACGTCGGGGTAGTACCCGGACTTCTCGATGGCCGCGCGCAGGTCGTCGGAACGGTCGGGGGAGGTGGAGCGCGTCATGGCCTCAGTCTCCCACGGCCGTCCGGCTCAGCTGGCGAGGGTGAGGTCCTCCGGTGCAGGGCCGATCCCTTCCTGTGCCGGGGTCAGGTGCCTCCTCAGGTTCAGGAACAGGACGGCCGCGAGCGCCGTACCGCCCACCGTGCAGGCCACCCACACGTGCTCGAGCCCGTTTCCGATCAGCAGCCCGCTCAGCGCCGGGCCGATGATCATCGCGACCGTCCAGGTCATCCCCTGCAGCGCGTTGTAGCGGCCGCGGAGCTCCTCGGTGGCAAGGTCGTTGATGATCGCCGGCGCCACTGGGGCCCACAACGTCTCCCCGAGCCCGAACAGGCCGAGCCCGAAGATCACCATCGCCACGGCGACCCAGCCGCTCGCCGCGTCCGAGAACCCGATCACCGCCCACGACGCCGACCAGGTCGCGGCACACAGCGCGAGCATGCTGGTCCGTCGCCGGCCCTTGATCATCCGCAGCGCGACGAGCTGGCCGACCACGATCGCGGCCGTGTTGGCGCCGAACGCCCAGCCGAGCATCCGGGCGGGTACGCCGGCCACCTCGGTCGCGTAGGCGGTGAACCCCGCCTCGAACTGCGCGTAGCCGAAGGTGATCATCACGACCGAGATCGTCACCACCCGGATCAGGGTCCGGTCACGGAGCACCTCGCCCCAGCCGGGCTGCGGGCCGACCTGCTCCTCGGCGTCCTTCCTGCGCATCGCGCCGGTGCCGCGGGGCAGGCTGATCACGACCACGATGTAGGCGACGTAGGACAGTGCGTCGAGGAAGTACAGCCGCTCGAACGACGACACGTCGTCGACGTGGATCAGCATCCCGCTGACCATGCCGCCGACCCCGAGCCCGGCGTTGAGCAGCATGAACTGGAAGCCGTAGACCTTCTCCCGCGCCTCCTCCGGGACCAGCCGGGTCAGCATCGCCGTGGCCGCCGGGTAGAGGCCGACCGTGCCCAGCGTGATGAACGAGGCGACGATGAACGCGTGCCAGGTGTTCTGCACGTAGGCGAGGGAGGCGACGCCGAGTGCCTCCGCGGTCAGCCCGACGATCATCACCGGCCGCGGCCCGAACCGGTCGATCAGCGTGCCGCCGATCGGCGAGCCGATGAACCCGAGCAGCCCCATCCACGCGAACAGCAGCCCGACGGTCGCGGTCTCGATGCCGCGCACCTGGGCGAGGTAGACGTAGAGGAACGGCATGGTCAGCCCGCTGCCGAGCGACGAGAACGCGATGCCGACGAAGAGCCGCTTCACGAGCGGGTCGAGGCGGGTGGCTACCGGCTGCTCCGGGACGACGGGGATGGTCACGACGGAGAATTGTCCGGTAAGAGGCAGATCCGGCGCCAATGAATTACGTCCTGCGGCGCCGTGAAGTGGGCCACAACCGCCCCGGCCCGGCGTACGACGGAGTCCGGGCGAACCGATCCGCGCGAACCGTTGCGGTTCACGTGCGCGCGAACGGTAGGGAATCTCGCGAATCGGGGACCGTTGCGGTTCACGTGCGCGGCAACGGTTCCCGCCGCCCGCCGCGCCCCGGCCGGCCTCAGCCGTGCGAGGTATCGCCCGCCTGGGTGCTCAGCCGGCGCACGAACCAGTCCGACCGGGCGTCGGCGACCGGCTCCACCCGGCCGACCGCGTTGAGCACGGTCGCTCCCTGCGCCCCGGCGAGCACCAGGTTCAGCTCGAGGGACCTGACCTGGGGCAGGTCGTTCTTCAGCTGCGCGAGGCGCAGGAGGAGGTGCTCGATCGACGCGACGTCGACCTGCTCGCTGCCGCGGTAGCCGAACAGCAGCGGGGCGGCCCGGATCTCGCGGACCATCTCCGCGGCCTCGCCCCGGTGCATCGGCGGGATCCGGTACGCCTTG
>DATFGA010000023.1:0-2664 GCA_035249775.1 Nocardioidaceae bacterium
GAGGGTGGTGTACCGGTCGCACAGGAAGCCGGTGAACTCCGAGTCGGTCGAGCTGAGCAGGACCAGGTCAGTGATCCCGGACCGGACCCATTCGCCGCGTCCGTCGTACGTCACCGTCGTGGTTCTCCCCTCGGCGCTGGCCTGGGTGAACGAGTGCGGCGCCGGTCGGCCGGCGAGGGTGACGCGCTGCCAGGGGTACTCCTCCACGTGCACCCGCGCGCGGTGGATGCTCGGCGTAGCATCCACGAAGTGCCGCGCGAGCCGCAGCGCGAAGTCCTCGATCTCCCCCACGCCGTGCTCGCGGGCGAACGCGTAGACGGTGTTCTTCTGGGTGTCGGTGGGCAGCACCCCGGCGTTGTCGCCGTCGAGGTGCGTCGCGGCCAGGTCACCGGCCAGCGTCACGCTCACGTTCAGGTCGTGCAGCTCATGGCTTTCGGCGTCCCGGTCCACCTTCATCAGCCGGATCTGCGCCTTGCCGTACTGGTTGTCGCCGAGCACCACGCCCATGTCAGCTCCCCCGGTAGGTCGTGTAGGAGTACGGCCCGAGCAGCAGCGGCACGTGGTGGTGCCGGTCGTCGTCGGTGACCGCGAAGACGACCACCACCTCGGGGTAGAACGTCTCGCGACCCTGGCCGTCGAAGTAGTCGCCGGTGCCGAATACCAGCCGGTGCGTGCCCCGGTCGAGCCGCGCATCCTCGGGCCACCCGGTGACCCGGCCGTCGTCGTCGGTGATCGCCTCCGCGACCCGCTGCCAGGTCTCGGCGGCCAGCCGCTCCCAGCGCACCCGCACCCCGCTCGCAGGAACACCGCGGACGCTGTCGAGGACGTGGCTGGACAGGGTCACCCGTTCACCAGCTTCGCCAGCCGCAGGCGGACGATCTCGGCAAGCTCGTCGCGTACGACGGAGCGCTCGGTCGTCTCGTCGTGGGCAAGCCGTGCCTGCAGCGCGTCGTACATCTCCTGCGCGGACCGGCCCGCGGCCCGGATCAGGAACACGTGTCCGAACCGCTCCTCGTAGGCCCGGTTGCCCTCGGCGAGGCGCGCCTGCAGGTCGTCGTCGGCGGTGAGCGCGCCGGCCTGCTCGGTGCGCGACCAGGTGTCCTCGCGGCCGACCCCGAGCCGGCGTTCCCCGATCCGGGGATGCGCGTCGAGGGCCTGCTGGAGGGCGTCGTCGTCCATCGCCACGACCGCGGCCTCACCGGCGTCGAGGAGCCGGTCGAGCGTGCCGAACGGACGGTGCGCGAGCATCGTCTGCACCCACTCCTCGGCGGCACAGCAGGTCCGCAGCTCGGCCATGGCGCGGGCGTCCTCGAGCTCGTCGAGCCACGCGACCGACTGCCCGGTCACCTCGCTGTGCGGTTGCTGCATTCAGCCCTCCTTGGCACAAGGTGTACACCACCCCGGTCGGCGGCGCAGCGGTTTGCTAGCGCGGGCGAGTCGTCCGGAACCGGTCCTGCAGCGCGGTCATCGCCGCCTCGGTGAGCTCGCCGTGCACCCGCAGCCGGGACAGCCCGCCGTCGGGATAGACGTCGAGCCGGACCTGGCTCACCGGCTCCTCCGCGACGACCGGGAAGTGGTGGCGCAGGTCGGGTTGCACCCGGGTGCGGGGCACCAGCTCGACCCAGTCGCCCGTGCCGGCCGCCTCGGTGCCGGCCCCGCCCGCGAGCAGGCCCGTCACCCGCACCCAGCCCGGGGCGTTGCCGACGAAGCAGGAGGTGTCGACGACGACCCGCCGTACTACTCCCGCGCCGGCCAGCCGGACGGTGACGAAGTCGTTGCCGTCGTCGCGGCGCCGGGCGTTCTCCCAGCCCTCGCCCATGTGCCGGGCCCGGCCGGGCAGCAGCAGGTTGCGCGCGGAGCTGTAGAACATGTCCGAGCAGGCGACCACGTCGCCGCCGTTCTCCAGTGCGGCCAGGTCGACCGTGCCGGTGAGCAGGTCCGGGTCGGGCACCGGTTCGCCGTGCACCCGGAACCGGGCGACGCCGCCGTCGGGGTAGATCGTGAGCCGGACGTGGGTGAACCGGTGCGAGTCCTCGACGGTGAACGCGTTCGCACTGTCGCCCTTCACCGGCGACCGCGGGACCAGCGTCGTCCAGGTGCCGGCCAGGACCTCCTCGACCGAGGGGTGCCCGTCGAACGCCGCGGCCTCGACCGAGACCTCCGGCGGGTAGTTGCCGGTGAACCAGGCGGTGTCGACGACCACCCCGTGGACCACGCCGGGCACCCCGAGCCGGACGACCGCGTGGTCGTTGCCCGGCTCACGCCTGCGACGGGTCTCCCACCCGTCGTACACCTTGCCGCGCGGGCCGAACTCGGCCGGGTCGAAGACCGCCGGCAACGGCTTGATCAGGTTCTCCCGGGCCGCGAACAGCTCGTCGTTGGCGTGCACCACGCTGCCGCCCAGCGCCCGTGAGGCCAGGTCGGGCAGCTCGGTGAATCCGGATGTCGCCCTCATGGTCCTCCTCGTCTCAGCAGGCGTCCGCGAGCCGGTTCGCCCGGGTCGATCCGGCGCCCGCCGAGCCACGTCTCGCGGACCACCCCGCGCAACCGGTGGCCGGCGTACGGCGTGACCGGGTTCCTGTGCTGGAGCGCCGCCGCGTCCACCACGAAGGCCTCGTCGGGGGCCACCACGCAGAAGTCGGCGGCGCTGCCGAGCCCGATCCA
>DATFGA010000024.1:0-7256 GCA_035249775.1 Nocardioidaceae bacterium
GTCCGGCTCGCGATGGACACGGTCGAGTGCGACTTCGGCGGCCTGACCATCAGACGCCCCAAGGGGCGACTGGAGAGCATGGCCGTGTCCGAGCAGGTCGTGGCGCAGGCCGATGCCTTGCAGTACGAGCTGCAGGAGGGGCCTTGCGTCGCCGCCTCGTGGAATCAGGAGACGTTCCTGTCCGAGGACCTCGCCCGTGACGAGCGGTGGCCGATCTGGGGACCGAAGGCCGCGGCCCTCGGGTTCGGGAGCCTGCTGGCGGTCCAGATGGGCACGCGGGCCTCGCCGGTGGGTGCCCTCAACCTGTACTCGAGCCGGATCCGCGATTTCTCCTCGGAAGACCTCGCCTTCGCGCAGCTGCTCGCCAACCAGGCCGCATCGGCCCTGCTGGCGGCCAACCAGATCGAGACGCTGCGCCAGGCCGTCGACGGCAGGACGCTGATCGGCCAGGCACAAGGCATCCTGATGGAGCGCTACAGCCTGGACGCGGAGCAGGCGTTCTCGGTGCTGCGCAGGTACTCCCAGGCCCACAACCTCAAGCTTCGCGCCGTGGCCGAGAAGCTGGTGGCGACCAGGGAGCTGGAACCGCCGGCGTAGGGCTGGTCCCTGAGGCGGCCCCCAAGGCGGCCCCGACGCTGACGTTTCAACGCCGAGGCCTAGGCGCCTGACTCCGCGCGAAGCCGGTGCGCCCTACACCCGACGTGCCCCGGAATGCGAGGCTCAAGCATTTTCAGCCCGCCCGGATCAGCCATCCCGACGACACCTTGCGGGCTATTGTTCCGCGGGACCCGGCTGGCTACGGTTGACCAACCGGTCGAGCAGTCCGCCGGGCACGGTCGGCTGTGAGGAGCGAGGCCATGTCGCACCAGCCCAGGTTCTTCCGTCGCCAGTCGTTCGACGGGTTCGTGGTGGTGTTCGTGGACGGCGAGATCGACGTCGCCGTCGCCGGGGTTCTCGCCGAGGAGCTCGAGGCCACGATCGACGACTGCTCTCCGGCGATGCTGGTGGATCTCACCAACGTCACGTTCATGGACTCCTCGGCGCTGTCCACGCTGATCCGGGTGCACAAGTACGCCGGCTCGCATGGGGGCGGGATCCGCCTGGTCGGACCGAACGCCCGGGTGTCCCGGCTGCTCGAGATCACTCATCTCGACCACGTGCTGCCGGTGCACGACACCATCGAGGCCGCCGCCGAAGGGCTGCAGCCACCGGAGCTCACCGACAGCGTGAAGCAGCCGGACCCGGTCAACGGCGTCGTCGAGTAGGCACGCTCAGCCTCTCGCGCCTCGGCGCTGGGGCGCGCCTCAGTCCTCGCGCACGCCCGGCGTCACGAACGGCGGCTTGGTGACCGTGAAGATCTCCCGCCGACCGCGCACGTCCACCGAGACCTCGGCGCCCTCGGTGACCTCCGACGCGAGCAGCGCCAGCCCGACACCCTGCTTCAGCGTCGGCGAGAACGTGCCGGAGGTGATCTCCCCGAGGGGGACGTCGGCCACCAGCAGCACCCGCATCCCCGGCCGTGGGATCGCTCGACCGTTGGCGACCAGACCGCGCAGGATCCGCTTCGGACCGGTCTCCTTCTCGGCGACCAGCGCGTCCTTGCCCCAGAACGTGTCCTTCTTCCAGCCGACCGCCCACCCGAGCCTGGCCTGGACCGGCGTCACGTCGGGTCGGATGTCCTGGCCGTGCAGCGGATACCCCATCTCGGTGCGCAGGGTGTCCCGCGCCCCCAGACCGCACGGCGTGATCCCCCACTCCGCGCCGGCCTCGAACAGGGCGTCCCACAGCGCGCCGACCACCTCGTTGTCCACCACCAGCTCGTAACCGCGCTCGCCGGTGTAGCCGGTGCGGCAGACGATCACCGGCGCGTCGTCGTAGGTGGTCTCGACGAACGACATGTAGTCGTGCCCGACCGGGAGCCCGATGGCCTCGAGCACCTCGTCGGACCGGGTGCCCTGCACGGCGAGGATCGCGTGGCTGGTGTGGTGGTTCTCCACCTCGACGCCGGCAGGCGCATCCGCCTCCAGCCGGCGTACGACCTCCGCGGTGTTCGCCGCGTTCGGGATCAGGAACACCAGCTCGTCGTGGTGGAGGTAGGCGATCAGGTCGTCGACGATCCCGCCGGTCTCCGCGTCGCAGCACAGTGTGTACTGCGCCTTGCCCGGCTCGACCTTGCCGAGGTCGTTGGACAGGGTCGCGTTCACGTACGCCGCCGCGCCCGGTCCGCGCACGACCGCCTTGCCCAGGTGACTCACGTCGAAGACGCCGACCGCCTCGCGCACCGCGGTGTGCTCCTTGACCACACCGGAGTACTCCAGCGGCATCTCCCAGCCACCGAACTCGGCGAACTTGGCACCGAGCGCGGCGTGCCTGTCGTGCAGCGGCGACTGTGTCAGCGGGGCGCTATCCATGCAGGTGAACCTATCGCAGCACCGCCTGCGTATCGTCGGGGCTAGCATGCCCGTGAACCGGACCGCCAGACGACAAGGGAGTCGACCGACCGTGACGACGTACAGCCTCCGCAAGGCCGCAGCCGACAAGACCCGGACCGACGTGGTGGTGGTCGGTGTGTGCAAGACCAAGAAGGGTCTCGAGGCCGCGCCCGGGGGCGAGGACGTCGCGTCGGCGTACGGCCGGAAGTTCGCGCCGCTGCTGTCCACGATCGGCTTCCACGGCAAACCTGGCGAGGTCGTCAAGATCCCCACCGGCGGCATGATCAAGTCGCCGCTGCTGATGCTCGTCGGTCTCGGCGAGCGGGACAGGCTCACCACCGAGGGCGTACGGCGCGCGGCGGGTGTGGCCGCGAGGTCCCTGTCGAACGCCGCGACCGTGGCCGTCGCGCTGCCCACCGTCGACGTCGACCATGTCCGCGCGGTGGCCGACGGGTTCCTGCTCGGCTCCTACTCGTTCACCGAGTTCAAGACCAGCGCCGACCCGGACCGCGCCGGCGAGGTCGTGATCCTCACCGACCTGGCCCGCGACAAGCAGGCGCTCGCCGTGCTCGAGGCGGCCCAGGTCGTGGCCGCGGCCACGTCGATGGCGCGGGACTGGGTGAACACTCCGCCGGGCGACTTCACCCCGGAGAAGTTCGCGGACGCGGTGACCGCCGCGAAGAAGAACAACAAGGCCGCGAAGGTGACCGTGAAGGTGACCGACGAGGCGGCGCTGGAGGCCGAGGGCTGCGGCGGGATCATCGGCGTCGGCAGGGGCTCGGCGAACCCGCCCCGGCTGGTGCAGCTGACCTACAAGCCGCGCGGCGCCAAGGCGCACCTGGCGTTGGTCGGCAAGGGCATCACCTACGACTCGGGCGGCCTGTCGATCAAGCCCGGTGCGTCGATGATGACCATGAAGTGCGACATGGCCGGTGCGGCCGCCGTGGTCGCGGCGACGTTCGCGATCGCCGAGCTCGGCCTGCCGATCGCGGTCTCCACCTACGCCCCGATGGCCGAGAACATGGTGTCCGGCAACGCAACCCGGCCCGGTGACGTGCTGACGATGTACGGCGGCAAGACAGTGGAGGTGCTCAACACCGACGCCGAGGGCCGGCTGGTGCTCGCCGACGCGATCGTGAAGGCCACCGAGCAGAAGCCCGACGTGCTGGTCGACGTCGCCACGCTGACCGGGGCCTGCGTGGTCGCGCTCGGTGAACGCGTCGGCGGACTGCTCGGCAACGACGAGTCGCTGCTCGACGAGGTGAAGGCGGCCGCGGACCGCGCCGGCGAGGCGTTCTGGCCGCTGCCGATCCCCGAGGAGATGACCGAGAAGGTCCGCAACAACAGCAAGGTCGCCGACCTGGCGCAGCACAACACCGAGCGCTGGGGCGGCACGCTCTACGCGGCCGCGTTCCTGCAGGAGTTCGTCGACGGCAACCGGTGGGCGCACCTCGACATCGCCGGGCCGGCGTTCAACGAGAAGGGCCCGCACGGGTACACGCCCAGCGGCGGCACCGGGGTCGCCGTCTCCACCCTGGTCGAGCTCGCCCGCGACCTCTCCGCCAAGAAGTAGCCGAGCCGTCAGTTTTGGCGGGCCGAGCCGTCAGGTTTGGCGGGCGCAACCGCCCCGTCCGTCGTACGACGCACTGGTGACTAGCTGCCGGACTCTTTCTGGCGGCGGTTGTACTCGCGCATCCGTGCGGGATAGCCGACCACGCCCGCGTCGTACGACGGGATGCCGGCCTTGTTCGCGAACCGGTGGGCCCACTCGACCGATGGCACCCGGCGGCGGGTCCACTCACCGTCGTGGGCAACCAGCATCAGCGTCACATCGGTGACCGCGGTCCGCGGCTCGACGAACCCCTCGACGCCGCGACGGGTCTTCGCGAACTCGGCGAGATGCTGCTCGTCGGCGCTGTCGGAGGAGCGCACGGTGGTCGGCCCCAGACCCCGGGGACGTTTCATCTTCGGCCCTCGACGTCGCCTCATCCGGTCCATCAAACCCATTTGTCCAGTGTGGCTTACCGATCCAACATTCCGCGTGAGGTTGCGCGAAGCCGCAGGTCGCGGCCCGCTTGCCACCCGGTGTAGACATGGAACCAATTGGTGGAAAGATGGCTGCGACAGGCCAACCCTCACAGCTGAACATGACCGGAGGAACGGTGGCGGACAACGCCGGCAACAACTTCGACGTACTGATTCTTGGCGCAGGCAGCGGTGGCTATGCCTGCGCTCTGCGCGCCTCCCAGCTCGGCCTCTCCGTCGGCCTGGTGGAGAAGGGCAAGGTCGGCGGCACCTGCCTGCACGTCGGCTGCATCCCGACCAAGGCGCTGCTGCACGCCGCGGAGGTGGCCGACTCCACCCGCGAGTCCGAGCAGTTCGGCGTCAACGCCACGCTCGAGGGCATCGACATGGCCGGCGTCAACAAGTACAAGGACGGCGTCGTCTCCCGGCTCTTCAAGGGCCTCACCGGACTGATCAAGTCCCGCGGCATCACCGTCCTCGAAGGCGAGGGCAAGCTGGTCGGCCCGAACACGGTCGCGGTGAACGGGAACCAGTACACCGGCAAGAAGATCGTGCTGGCCTCCGGTTCCTACGCCAAGTCGCTGCCCGGCCTGGAGATCGACGGCCAACGGGTGATCACCTCAGACCACGCACTGCTGCTCGACCGGGTCCCGCAGTCGGTGGTCGTGCTCGGCGGCGGCGTGATCGGCTGTGAGTTCGCCAGTGTCTGGAAGTCGTTCGGCGCCGAGGTGACCATCGTCGAGGCGCTCCCCCGGTTGGTGGCGGCCGAGGACGAGGACGTGTCGAAGATGCTCGAGCGCGCGTTCCGCAAGCGCAAGATCAACTTCAAGGTCGGCAGCCCCTTCAAGAGCGTGGAGAACACCGACAACGGTGTCCGGGTCACCCTCGAGGGCGGCGAGACCATCGACGCGGAGATGCTGCTGGTCGCGGTCGGCCGCGGCCCGACGACCCAGGGCCTCGGCTACGAGGAGCAGGGCGTGAACATGGACCGCGGGTTCGTGCTCACCGACGAGCGCTGCCGCACCAACGTCGACAACGTCTACGCCGTCGGCGACATCGTGCCCGGGCTCCAGCTCGCCCACCGCGGGTTCCAGCAGGGCATCTTCGTCGCCGAGGACATCGCCGGGCTCAACCCCGCCGTCATCGACGAGGCCGGCATCCCGCGGGTCACCTACTGCGAGCCGGAGGTCGCGTCGATGGGCCTCAACGAGGCCGCGGCGAAGGAGAAGTACGGCGAGGACCAGGTCCAGTCGCTGACCTACGACCTCGGCGGCAACGGCAAGAGCCAGATCCTCAAGACCCAGGGCTTCATCAAGCTGGTCCGCCAGAAGGACGGACCGGTCGTCGGCATCCACATGGTCGGTGCCCGGGTCGGCGAGCTCATCGGTGAGGCCCAGCTCATCTACAACTGGGAAGGCCACCCCGAGGACGTCGCGCCGCTGGTGCACGGCCACCCGACGCAGAACGAAGCCCTCGGTGAGGCGCACCTCGCGCTTGCCGGCAAGCCCCTGCACTCCCACTCCTGAACCCGTTAGCGCAAGAGGAGCGAAGGAACCCTATGGCGACCTCAGTCACCCTTCCCGCACTCGGTGAGTCCGTCACCGAGGGCACCGTCACCCGCTGGCTGAAGCAGCCAGGCGACCAAGTCGCGGTCGACGAGCCCCTGCTCGAGGTGTCCACCGACAAGGTCGACACCGAGATCCCCTCCCCCGTCGCGGGCACGCTGCTCGAGATCAAGGTGGCGGAGGACGAGACCGTCGAGGTCGGCGCCGAGCTCGCCACGATCGGTGACGAGGGCGAGTCGGGTGGCTCTGGCGACCAGGGCGGTACGGCGGGCGCCGACACGTCGCAGGCCGCGGAACAGGCCCCGTCGCAGGACCAGGGCCAGAGCGACCAGGGCCAGGCCGGCCAGCCGCAGTCCGAGGCATCCTCGACCCAGGGCGGGGAGCCCCGGCAGACCGAGCCCCAGGGCGACGTACCCGCCGCGCGGACCGAGCCCACGCCCCCGCCGCAGGAGACCGCGCCCGGCCCCGCCGACACCAAGCCGGAGGTCGAGTCCTCGCAGGCCGGGACCAACATGGGCGGATCACCGGTGACCCTGCCGGCGCTCGGCGAGTCGGTCACCGAGGGCACCGTGACCCGTTGGCTCAAGCAGGTCGGTGACGACGTCGCGGTCGACGAGCCGCTGCTCGAGGTCTCCACCGACAAGGTCGACACCGAGATCCCGTCTCCGGTGGCCGGCAAGCTGATCGAGATCAAGGTGCAGGAGGACGAGACCGTCGAGGTCGGCGCCGAGCTCGCGATCGTCGGCTCCGGTGACGCCGCGGCCGCGCCGTCGGCACCGTCGGCGCCCTCGGAATCGTCGGCTCCGTCGGAATCCGACACCCCGTCCGAGCAGGCCGCCGGCGCATCCGCCCCGACCGGTGACGGTGCTCCTGCCGCGGGTTCGCAGCAGGACGCCTCCCAGACCGCGCCATCGACCGAGCCTCCTCCGGCCGCCGCGCAGGTGCAGCCGGATGCCGGTGCCGAGTCGTCCCAGCCTCAGCAGCAGGCCGCTCCCCAGGCCGCTCCGCAGGAGGCTCCCCAGCAGGCACCGCAGCTTTCCGCGCAGCAGCAGGTGAGCCAGCAACAGGCCGCGAAGACCGAGTCCAAGACCGACCAGTGGGTCCCGTCCACGCCGGAGGGCGGTTCAAGCGACGGCGGCGCGTACGTCACGCCGCTGGTCCGCAAGATGGCCGCCGACCAGGGTGTCGACCTGTCCTCGGTCAAGGGCACCGGCGTCGGTGGCCGGATCCGCAA
>DATFGA010000025.1:0-30791 GCA_035249775.1 Nocardioidaceae bacterium
GGCACGGCGACCCCGCAGGCGGCCACCAGCGGGGCCAGTGGCAGCGTGATCTTGTCGCCGACACCACCGGTCGAGTGCTTGTCGGCTGTGGGCCGGGAAAGCGAGGAGAAGTCCATCCGCTCGCCCGAGGCGATCATCGCGTGGGTCCACCGGGAGATCTCCCGCCGGTCCATCCCGTTGAGCAGGATCGCCATCGCCAGCGCCGACATCTGCTCGTCGGCGACGGCCCCGCGGGTGTAGGCGTCGATCACCCAGTCGATCTGGGAGTCGCTGAGCTCACGGCGGTCCCGCTTGGCGGTGATCACCTCGACCGCGTCATGCTGCTCTGCCATGGTGTCCCCTCAGGTCAGGTAGTCCGGACCGAACGCGTCGGGCAGGACCTCGCTCATCGGACGCGCACCGGTCACGGTCAGCAGCAGCAGGTCGGGCCCGCCGTGCTCGTAGAGCAGCTGCCGGCAGCGTCCGCACGGGGAGGTCAGCTCCCCCTCGCCGTCGACGCAGACGAAGTGGGTCAGCCGCCCGCCACCGCTCGCGTGCAGGCTGGAGACCAGCCCGCACTCGGCGCAGAGCGTCAGGCCGTACGACGCGTTCTCCACGTTGCAGCCGGTGACCACCCGGCCGTCGTCCGCCAGGGCAGCCGCACCCACCCGGTAGCCGGAGTACGGCACGTAGGCGTGCGTCGAGATGTCGCGGGCAGCGTCGACGAGCCTGCCCCAGTCGAAGTCGGTCATCGCTCAGCTCTTCACATAGGGCTCGCCGTCGGCGGCCGGCGGGCGGTTGCGGCCCACGAAGCCGGCGACGGCGATGATCGTGGCCAGGTACGGCGTCGCGCCGAGCAGCTGGCCCGGAATCTTGTCCACGAAGCTCAGCTGGCTCTGGAGGTTCCACATGAACCCGAAGAACAGCGCCGCCATCGTGGCCCCGATGGGGTGCCACCGGCCCATGATCACAGCGGCCAGCGCGATGAACCCGTTGCCCGCGGACAGGTCACGGTCGAACGCGCCGGTGGAGCCGACGGTGAAGAAGGCACCACCGAGTCCCGCGAAGACGCCGCCGAGGAGCACCGCCTGCCAACGGACCCGGTTCACCTTGATGCCGACCGTGTCGGCGGCCTTGGGGTGCTCACCGACCGCGCGGACCCGCAGTCCCCACCTGGTCTGGAAGAGGAGCACGTAGACGAACACGATCGAGGCGTACATCAGGTAGACCAGGACGGTCTGGTCGAACAGCGCCTCGCCGACCACCGGGAGCTCCGAGAGCACCGGCACCGCGATGTTGTCCAGCACCGGCGGCTCGTTGAGGTACTGCTGGATCTCCGGGTCGCCCGGGATCTGGCTGAGCAGGAAGCTGGTCAGGCCGGAGGCGAGCGCGATCAGCACGACACCGAGCACCACCTGGTTGACCAGGTAGCGCAGCGAGAACACCGCCAGCAGGGCCGAGACGGCGACACCGGCCAGGATGGCGCCGACGAGACCCATGTAGGCGCTGAACGCCAGGCTCGCGGCGACCGAGGCGAAGAAGGCGCCCATCAGGAACTGGCCCTCGATCGCGATGTTGATCACGCCGGACCGCTCGCACAGCACGCCCGCCAGCGCACCCAGGATCAACGGCGTGGCGATCCGGATCGTGCCCGGCAGCGGGTTGGCGATCGCCGACTGGAAGCCCGCCTCCGCCTGGTCGGAGTAGGCCCACACGATGAAGCCGGCGTAGAAGGCGAGACCGACGACGACGTACCCCACCATGGCGAGACCGCCGCGAGGGAACCGGCCGATCCCGGCGAGCGCCGTCATCACCAGGGCGATGGCGACCGAGGTCCACACCACCGGCTTCGCGGGAAGATCTCCGCGGGTGGTGTCGAGCACATACCCGACCGTGTCGTTCTCGATCGACAGCGCGAAGTAGAGCAGCAGCACGGACACGATGCCGAAGGTGACCACCAGCTTGATCTGCCGGCGGACCGATGCGCGGTCGCGTACGGCGGGTGTCCCGGTCGCTTCCCTGTCCAGCACGGTGCTCACGAGCCCCATCCCTTCGCCATCACGGTGGCGCCGCCGCCCGTGTCCCGCATCCGGAGTACCGCACGCACCAGGGCGGGGGCGGCGACGAACAGCACGATCAGCGCCTGGAGCACCTGGGTGAGCGACACCGGTGTCCCCACGCCGGCCTGCATCTGGATGCCTCCGGAGGCGAGGGCGCCGAAGAGCAACCCCGCCAACACCGTCCCGAGCGGGGTGGCGCGCCCGAGCAGTGCCACCGTGATCGCGTCGAACCCGATCGCACCCGCGACGTTGGCGGTCAGCGAGTCCTGGTGGCCGAGGATCTGCTGCACCGCGGCGAGACCGGCGAGCGCACCGGCGACCAGCATGGTGAGGGTGTAGACCTTCGGCACGCTCATTCCCGCCGTGCGGGCCGCGTCGGCGTTGGCTCCTACCGCGCGCATCTCGAAGCCGAGCGTGCTCCGCTCGAGCAGCCACCACACCGCGAAGGCGACAGCGAACGCCACCAGCACCCCGGCGTGGAACCCGAAGATCTCGGGGAACAGCGCGGTGTCAGCGGCCGCCTCGCTGCGTGGGTTGTTCGACCCCTCGCGCTGGAAGGCGTCCTTGGTCAGCAGGTACAGCAACAACGACACGGCGACGTAGTTGAGCATGATCGTGGTGATCACCTCGTGCGCCCCGGTCTGCGCCTTGAGCAGGCCCGCGATGCCGCCCCACAGGGCAGCGCCCGCGATGCCGGCGGCCGCCGCGACCAAGAGGTGAACCACGACCGGGAGGTCGTAGGTGAACCCGACGTAACCGGCGCAGATCGCGCCGACGATCAGCTGTCCCTGTGCACCGATGTTGAACATGCCGGCCCGGAAGGCGAGGCTGACGCCGAGGCCGGCGCAGATGAGCGGCGCCGCGCGTTCGAGGGTCTGGGTGACTGCGTTCCACGAGCCGGCAGCACCGACCGCGAGAGCGCGGTAGGAGTCCCAGATCGCCTCACCGGCGAACACGAAGAAGTCCCAGGGGTAGTCGAAGAAGTACCCGGCTGCCTCGACGACCTTCCGGTCGCTGACCACGATCAGCAGCGCGCCGACGACAAGCGCCAGCAGGATCGAGGCGACGGTGACCTTGACCGTCGGGAGCCAGCTCAGGGCCTTACCCTTGTCGTCAGCCACGGCGGCTTCCCTCCTGCTCCGTGCTGGCCCCCGCCATCATCAGACCGATCTCCTCGCGGGGCGTGTCCGGTGTGACCGTGCCGACGATCCGGCCGGCGTACATCACGGCGATCCGGTCCGAGAGCGCGTAGATCTCGTCCAGCTCGGTGGAGACGATCACGACCGCCGTGCCGCGGTCCCGCTCGCCGATGATCCGCTTGTGGATGAACTCGATCGAGCCCACGTCCACACCACGGGTGGGCTGTGACGCGATCAGCAGCTTCAGCGGCCTGGAGAACTCGCGGGCGAGCACCACCTTCTGCTGGTTGCCTCCGGACAGCGAGCTGACCAGCGAGTCCATGTCCTCGGTGCGGATGTCGAACTCCGCGATCCGCTCCCGGGCGTTGTCGGCGATCGCATCGAGCCTGAGCGCCAGCCCGCTGGAGAACTCGTCGTGCTTGTAGAGGTCCAGGATCAGGTTCTCCCGGACGGTGAAGCCCCCGACGTACCCGTCGTGCGACCGGTCCTCGGGGATGTAGCCGATGCCCTGCTCGAGGGTCTCGCGCGGTCCCTGGTTGGAGACGTCCTTGCCGTCGATCACGATCTGTCCGGCGTCCGGCTTGACCAGGCCCATGAGGGCCTTGATCAGCTCGGTCTGGCCGTTGCCCTGGACGCCGGCGATCCCCAGCACCTCACCGGCGCGGGCCTGGAACGAGAGGTCGTCGACCACCGTGTGCCCGCGGGCGTCGATCACGGTCATGTTGCGCACGTCGAGCACCGGCTCACCCACCGTGGGCTCGGGCTTCTCGACCTGGAGCTTCACGGCGCGGCCCACCATCATCTCGGCGAGCTCGGACTCGGAGGCTCCCGGCGCGGTGGTGCCGACCACCTTGCCGCGGCGGATCACCGTGATCCGGTCGCCGATCGCCTTGACCTCCCGCAGCTTGTGCGTGATGAAGACGATGGACGTCCCCTGCTCCTTCAGCGACCGCATGATCTCCATGAGCTCGTCGATCTCCTGCGGGGTGAGCACCGCGGTCGGCTCGTCCAGGATCAGCACCTGGGCCTCGTTCGCGAGCGCCTTGATGATCTCCACCCGCTGCTGGACCCCGACCGGGAGGTCCTCGACCATCGCCTCGGGGTCCACGTCCAGCCCGTAGCGGGCGGACAGCTCTCGGACCAGGTCGGCGGCCTTCCCGCGGTCCAGCATGCCCAGGCCGCGGGTCTGCTCGCGACCGAGCATCACGTTCTCGGCGACGGTGAACACCGGCACCAGCATGAAGTGCTGGTGCACCATGCCGATGCCCGCGTTGATCGCGTCACCGGGGGTGGTGAAGTGGACCGGTTCCCCGTCCAGCAGGATCTCCCCCGACGTGGGGTCGAGCAGCCCGTAGAGCATGTTCATCAGCGTCGACTTGCCGGCGCCGTTCTCGCCGAGCAGGCAGTGGATCTCGCCCGGTTCGATGGTGAGGCTGATGTCGTCGTTGGCGACGAACGAGCCGAACCTCTTGGTCAGGCCCCGGATCTCCAGCTCCATGGCAGTCCTCTCCATACCGGCCCGGCCCCGCGTGCGGCACATGCGGGTGTGCGTCGGGGCGAGAGGATACCCGGTCCTCTCGCCCCGACTGGTAGTGCACCTGAGCTTTGTCGAGCAGTCGTCAGCCGACGGTGATCTCACCGTCGATGATCTGCTGCTTCAGCTCTTCGACCTTGTCCTTCAGCTCCTGCGGGATCTCCTGCTCGAGCTCGTGGTACGGGGCGATGCCCACACCCTCGTTCTCGAGCGTCCCGACGTACACCTCGTTGCTGAAGGTGTCCTCGAGCGACGCCTGGATCGAGTCCTTGACCGCCACGTCCATGCCCTTGACGACGGAGGTCAGCAGCACGTCGCAGTACTCCGCGGCGCTCACGCAGCCGTCGGTGTCCACCCAGACGCCGAACGCGTCGTTGTCCTGGGCTGCCTGCAGGCCACCGAGGCCGGCCGGACCGGCGACCGGGAAGATCACGTCGGCGCCCTGCTGGATCATGTTCTCCGCGATCGTCTGGCCCTTGGTCTTGTCCTCGAAGTCCTCGGTGAACGAGCCCTCCTCGGTCTTCGGGTTCCAGCCGATGACCTGGACGTCGGCGTCGTTGTCGGTGTTGTACTGCTCCACGCCCTGCGCGAACCCGGTCATGAAGATCGTGACCGTGGGGATCGGCAGACCACCGAAGGTGCCGACGACACCGGACTCGGACATGCCCGCGGACAGGTAACCGGCCAGGAACGACGGCTCGGCCGTGTTGAAGGTCAGGCCCTTGAGGTTCTCGGGAGCCTTCTCGTAGGCGAAGTCGACGATCGAGAAGTCGACGTCGGGGTTCTTCTTGGCCGCAGCCTCGGTGGCCTCACCGAGGAGGAAGCCGACGGTGGTGATGATGTTGCAGTCCTGCTGCACCAGCGCGTTGATGTTGTCGGCGTACTCGGAGTCCGACTGCGACTCGATCTCGGCGGTCTCGATGCCGAACTCCTGCGCCGCCTGCTCGAGGCCGTCGTGCGAGGTCTGGTTGAACGACTTGTCGTCGAACCCACCGGAGTCCGAGACCATGCAGGCCTTGAAGTCCGGGTTGCTCTGCGTGGGGGACGGCGTGGACGAAGCCGACTCGGTGTTGTTGCCCGTCGCGCCGGTCTCGCCGCGGTCGCCGCAGCCGGCCAGGGTCAGTGCGGCAATGCTGACAAGTGCCGCTACGCGTGCCGTCTTCTTCACGGCGCCTCCTACTGGGAATCGAGATGAGAGGTCCGCGGCTGGTGCGGACCAGGGATCACCCTAATACCGCTATGCGAGACGGAGCGTGAGAACGCACCGATCGGGGCAAGTTGTTACCTATCCGGTAACAAGCGCCTGCACCGCCGCTGCGGCGAGTACCTTGGCGCCGATCCCCACCGCGCGCTCGTCGATGCGGAGGTCGCCCTGGTGCAGGTCGTACGTCGGCCCGCCCGGTGTGCGTGTGCCGAGCCGCCCCATCGCACCCGGAACCGACTCGAGGTACCACGCGAAGTCCTCGCCGCCGAGGCTCTGCAGGGTCTGGACATGCCCCTTCTCGCCGACGACCGACTCCACCGCGCGTGCCAGCACGGCGGTGGCCTCCGGCTCGTTGACCACCGGTGGCACCCCCCGCACGTAGGTCACCTCGGCACCGACGCCGTACGGCGCGATGATCTGGGAGATCAGCTCGCGGATCAGGTCCTCCGCCTCGTTCCAGGCGACGGCGTCGAGCATCCGGACCGTGCCGGCGACCTCGCCGCTGGCCGGGATCACGTTCTTCGCGGAGCCTGAACGGACCATCCCCCAGACCAGGCTCGCGCCCGCACGCGGGTCGAGGCGCCGCGACAGCGCAGCGGGCAGGTCGGTGACCAGCTTGGCGAGCGCGTAGGTCAGGTCCTGGGTCAGGTGCGGCCGGGACGTGTGTCCGCCCTTGCCGGTGAGCCGGACGTTGAGCGAGTCGGCGGCGCCGGTGAGCGGCCCGGAACGCAGTCCCACCTGGCCGACGTCCAGGCCGGGGTCGCAGTGCAGGCAGAACACGTGGCCGACCCCGTCAAGGGCGCCGGTGGAGATCACCTCGAGCGCACCACCGGGCATGATCTCCTCGGCGGGCTGGAACAGCAGCCGCACCTGGCCCGGCAGCGGGGTCTCCCGGTGCGCCGCGGCGAGCGCGAGCCCCGCCCCGAGCAGCGCCGTGGTGTGCACGTCGTGACCGCAGGCATGGGCGACGCCCTTGTTCGTGCTCGCCCACGGGTCCTGGGTGAAGTCGTCGACGGGCAGCGCGTCCAGGTCCGCCCGCAGCGCCACGGTCGGTCCGGTCACCTCGCCGACCTCGGCCAGCAGGCCGCTCTTGGGCAGCAGCTGCACCCGGAGTCCGGCCTCCTCGAGCCGCTTGGCCACCAGCGCGGTGGTGCGCTCCTCCTGCCAGGCCAGCTCCGGGTGCGCGTGCAGGTCACGGCGTACGGCGATGAGCTCGTCGTTCAACGCGTCGACGGCAGCGGTCACATCGGAGAGGGCGGGCGGCACGAGCCCACGGTAGTCGACCGGGGGCGGCGGGTCAGAACGCGTCCGGCGGCGAGTACACGCCCCACACCTCGCGCAGCGCGTTGCAGACCTCGCCGACCGTGGCGCGGGCCCGCAGCGCCTCCTTCATCGGGTAGAGCACGTTGTCGTCACCCTCGGCCGCCTGCTTCAGGGCGGCCAGGTGCTTGGCCACCTCGTCGTTGTCCCGTGACGCACGCAGGTCGGCGAGTCGCTCGGCCTGCTGGGCCTCGATCGCCGGGTCGACCCGCAGCGGCTCGTAGGGCTCCTCCTCGTCGGAGGTGTACTTGTTCAGTCCCACCACGACCCGGTCGCCGGCGTCGATGTCCTTCGCGATCTGGTAGGCGGCGTTCTCGATCTCGTTCTTCTGGAAGCCCTGCTCGATCGCGGACACCGCGCCGCCGAGGTCCTCGACCCTGGTCATCAGCCTGCGCGCCTCGGCCTCGAGGTCGTCGGTCAGCGACTCCACCGCGTAGGAACCGGCGAAGGGGTCGACGGTCTTTGTCACGTCGGTCTCGTACGCGATCACCTGCTGGGTGCGGAGGGCCAGCCGGGCCGCCTTCTCCGACGGCAGCGCGATCGCCTCGTCGTAGGAGTTCGTGTGCAGTGACTGGGTGCCGCCGAGCACGGCGGCGAGGGCCTGCACGGCGACCCGCACCATGTTCACCTCGGGCTGCTGCGCGGTCAGCTGCACACCGGCGGTCTGGGTGTGGAACCGCAGCATCAGCGACTTCGGGTTCGTCGCTCCGAACTCGTCGCGCATCACCTGCGCCCAGATCCGGCGGGCGGCGCGGAACTTCGCCACCTCCTCCAGGATCGTGGTGCGCGAGACGAAGAAGAAGGCCAGTCGCGGGGCGAACTCGTCCACGTCCTGGCCGGACGCCACCGCGGCCCGGACGTACTCGATGCCGTCGGCCAGCGTGAACGCGACCTCCTGCGCGGGCGTCGCTCCCGCCTCCGCCATGTGGTAGCCGGAGATCGAGATCGTGTTCCACCGGGGGATCTCGGTGCGGCAGTAGCTGAAGATGTCGGTGATCAGCCGCAACGAGTGCTTGGGCGGGTAGATGTAGGTGCCGCGGGCGATGTACTCCTTGAGCACGTCGTTCTGGATCGTGCCGGTGATCTTGTCGCCACCGACGCCCTGCTCCTCCGCGACCAGCTGGTACATCAGCAGCAGCAGCGCGGCGGGCGCGTTGATCGTCATCGAGGTGGAGACCTCGTCGAGCGGGATCCCGTCGAAGAGCAGCCGCATGTCCTCGACCGAGTCGATCGCGACGCCCACCTTGCCGACCTCTCCGTGCGCGATCTCGGCGTCGGAGTCGTGCCCCATCTGCGTCGGCAGGTCGAAGGCCACCGACAGCCCGCCGGTGCCGTGCGCGACCAGCTGCTTGTACCGCTCGTTGGACTCCTTGGCGGTGCCGAACCCGGCGTACTGCCGCATCGTCCATGGCCGCCCGGTGTACATCGAGGGGTAGACCCCTCGGGTGAACGGGAACTCCCCGGGCTCGCCGAGCCGGGTCGCAGGGTCGAAGCCTTCGAGCGCGTCCGGGCCGTACACCGCCTCGAAGGGGAGGCCGGACTCGGTGGAACTGCCTTCACTGCTCATACCCGCGGTCATCCTCGAAGCGTACGGCGAACGCGCGGGACCGCGCATCGTGAGATGTCCCACCCGTGAATAGCCAACGCCGGCATGCGGTAATTGATTTCACAACGGTGACTGGCCAGTAACAAAACCGCCGCGGATAGAGTGCTGAGTTGCCCCTGCACCGGAGTTTCGGAGGATCAACCCTTGGCCAGCTCACCGGCGGGAACGCTCTACCGCGGCCGCGAAGGCATGTGGACGTGGGTCGCCCATCGCATCACCGGCGTCCTGATCTTCTTCTTCCTCTTCGCCCACGTGATCGACACCGCCATGGTCCGGGTCTCCCCCGAGGCCTACAACGCCGCGGTCGAGACCTACAAGAACCCGATCGTCGGCGTGATGGAGATCGGCCTGGTGGCCGCGGTCCTGTTCCACGCGCTGAACGGGATCAGGATCGTGCTGGTCGACTTCTGGTCCGAGGGGCCGCGCTACCAGCGCCAGATGAGCTACGGCGTCGTCGGCCTCTTCCTCCTCCTTCTGCTGCCGTTCGTCTGGCGGCACCTGACCAACGTGTTCGGACACTGATCGCGATGACCCAGTCGACACAACAGCCCGGGACCGCTCAGATCGCGGCCCCCCGCTCGCCGTACAAGGCCCGCAAGTCCGGGAACTTCGAGCTCTACTCGTGGTTGTTCATGCGCGGCTCCGGGGTGCTGCTGGTGGCCCTCGTGCTCGGCCACCTGTTCGTGAACCTGGTGCTCGGTGAGGGCATCCAGGCCATCGACTTCGCGTTCGTCGCCGGCAAGTGGGCGAACCCGTTCTGGCAGGTCTGGGACCTCGCGATGCTGTGGCTGGCGATGCTGCACGGCACCAACGGTCTGCGCACGATCATCGCCGACTACACCACGCGGGTCGGCACCCGGTTCGCGCTGAAGACGCTGCTCTACTTCGCGTCGTTCGTGGTGATCGTGCTCGGCACCCTGGTGATCTTCACCTTCGACCCGTGCATCGACCCGGACTCGACCCTTTCCGTCTGCCAGACCAACTGAGCACAGCCGAGCGAGGCCTGAGAAACATGGTTCAACAGCACAAGTACGACGTCGTCATCGTCGGCGCGGGCGGCGCGGGGATGCGCGCGGCCCTCGAGTCGGGACAACGCACCCGCACCGCCGTGCTCACCAAGCTCTACCCCACGCGCTCCCACACCGGTGCGGCCCAGGGCGGCATGTGCGCGGCCCTGGCCAACGTGGAGGAGGACAACTGGGAGTGGCACACCTTCGACACGGTCAAGGGCGGTGACTACCTGGTCGACCAGGACGCCGCGGAGGTGATGGCCAAGGAGGCCATCGACGCGGTGCTCGACCTGGAGAAGATGGGCCTGCCGTTCAACCGCACCGACGAGGGCAAGATCGACCAGCGCCGGTTCGGTGGGCACACCCGCAACCACGGCGAGGCCGCCGTACGACGCTCCTGCTTCGCGGCCGACCGCACCGGGCACATGATCCTGCAGACCCTCTACCAGCAGTGCGTCAAGCACAACGTCGAGTTCTACAACGAGTTCTACGTCCTCGACCTGGTGATGACCGAGGGCCGGGCCTCCGGGGTGGTCGCCTACGAGCTGGCCACGGGCGAGATCCACGTGTTCAACGCGAAGTCGGTGATCTTCGCCACCGGCGGTTTCGGGAAGGTCTTCCGGACCACCTCCAACGCGCACACGTTGACCGGTGACGGAATGGGCATCGTCTGGCGCAAGGGCCTTCCGCTCGAGGACATGGAGTTCTTCCAGTTCCACCCGACCGGTCTGGCCGGGCTCGGCGTACTCCTGTCCGAGGCCGCCCGCGGTGAGGGCGGCATCCTGCGCAACAGTGAGAACGAGCGCTTCATGGAGCGCTACGCGCCGACGATCAAGGACCTCGCCCCGCGCGACATGGTGGCCCGGGCGATGGCCAACGAGGTACGTGAGGGCCGCGGCGCCGGGCCGGACAAGGCCTACGTCTACCTGGACCTGACCCACCTCCCGCGTGAGCAGATCGACGCCAAGCTCCCCGACATCACGGAGTTCGCGCGCACCTACCTCGGTGTCGAGCCGTACACCGAGATGATCCCGGTGTTCCCGACCGCGCACTACGCGATGGGCGGTGTCCCGACGAACATCAAGGGTGAGGCGCTGGCCGACAACCACACGGTGATCCCCGGCCTGTACGCCGCCGGCGAGGTCGCCTGCGTCTCGGTGCACGGCGCCAACCGGCTGGGCACCAACTCGCTGCTCGACATCAACGTCTTCGGCCGCCGCGCCGGCATCTACGCCGCCGAGTACGCGATGAGCACCGACTTCGACGACCTCCCGGAGAACCCCGAGACCGCCGTGGTCGCGATGATCGAGTCGATGCGTGACGCCGGCGGGTCCGAGCGGGTCGCGGCGATCCGGCAGGAGCTGCAGGCGACGATGGACATCAACGCCCAGGTCTACCGTGACGAGGGCTCGCTGAAGCAGGCGCTGTCCGACATCGACGGGCTCAAGGCGCGCTACGTCAACGTGTCGGTGCAGGACAAGGGCAAGCGGTTCAACACCGACCTGCTCGAGGCCATCGAGCTGGGCTTCCTGCTCGACCTCGCCGAGGTGCTGGTGGTCTCCGCGCTCGCCCGCAACGAGTCCCGCGGAGGACACTTCCGCGAGGACTACCCGAACCGCGACGACGTGAACTTCCTGCGTCACACGATGGCCTACCGGGAGCTGGAGGCAGACGGGACGACCCGGGTCCGGCTGGACTACAAGCCGGTCGTGGAGACGCGCTACAAGCCGATGGAGCGTAAGTACTGATGGATGTCACGGTCAAGATCCTCCGCTACAACCCCGAGGTGTCGGAGGAGTCGTCGTGGGAGAGCTACCAGGTCACGGCCGAGCCGACCGACCGGGTGCTCGACGCGCTGCACAAGGTCAAGTGGGACCTCGACGGCTCGCTCACCTTCCGCCGGTCCTGCGCGCACGGCGTGTGCGGGTCGGACGCGATGCGGATCAACGGCAAGAACCGGCTGGCCTGCAAGACGCTGCTCAAGGACGTGAACCCGTCCCAGCCGATCACCGTGGAGCCCATCAAGGGCCTGCCGGTGCTCAAGGACCTCGTGGTCGACATGGAGCCGTTCTTCGACGCCTACCGCGCGGTGATGCCGTTCCTGGTCACCACCGGCAACGAGCCGACCCGCGAGCGGCTGCAGTCGCAGAAGGACCGGGACCGGTTCGACGACACCACCAAGTGCATCCTGTGCGCCGCGTGCACCACGTCGTGCCCGGTCTACTGGACCGACGGCCAGTACTTCGGCCCACAGGCGATCGTCGGCGCGCACCGGTTCATCTTCGACAGCCGTGACGAGGGAACCGACCAGCGGCTGGAGATCCTCAACGACAAGGAAGGCGTCTGGCGCTGCCGGACCACCTTCAACTGCACCGAGGCGTGCCCGCGCGGCATCGAGGTGACGAAGGCGATCCAAGAAGTGAAGCGGGCGCTGATCTTCCGCAAGTGAGGGCTGAGCACACCTACCACCTGACGGTGGAGTGGACCGGCGACCGGGGCGCCGGGACCAAGTCGTACGCCGGCTACGGCCGGGACCACCTGGTGCAGGCCGAGGGGCGGCCCAAGATCCGCGGCTCGGCCGATCCCGGCTTCCGCGGCGAGGACTCGCGCTGGAACCCCGAGCAGCTGTTCGTCGCCTCGCTGTCGCAGTGCCACATGCTGTGGTTCCTGCACCTGTGCGCCCAGAACGACGTCGTCGTCCTGGAGTACGTCGACCGGCCGGTCGGCACGATGGTGACCGGAGCCGACGGCTCCGGTGAGTTCGCCGACGTGCTCCTGCGTCCCCGTGTCGTGGTGGGGGCGGCCGACCAGATCAAGCGGGCCCAGTCGTTGCACGCGGAGGCGAACCGGTTGTGCTTCATCGCGCGCTCGGTCCGCTGCCCGGTCCGGCACGAGCCGACCGCCACCGCGCACTGACCTCAAGGCAGGGTGGGGTTGTTCCCGCCGCTGACCACGACCACCACGGTGGAGCCCGGTCGAGGCGTCACGGCACCACTGAGCAGGCTCGCCAGTGCCGCACAAGCGGCCGGTTCGGCGAGCACCCGGAGCCGCTGCCACAGGAACCGGCGTGCCTCGACCACGGCCTCGTCGTTGACCAGCACGGAGCCCGTGCCTCGCGACATCGCCGTCTCGAAGCCGAGCCGTCCGACCTGCGGCGGGCCGAGGGCGTCGGCGGCGACTCCCTTCGACGGGTGCCACACGGGTTCACCCGCCGCGACCGCAGCATGCAGATGCGGGCACAGCTCGGTCTCGACGGGCTGCACCATCACCGTGTCGGCGAGCGCAGCAGCCACCCCGGCGTACAGCCCTCCCCCGCCGCAGCCGAGCAGCACCAGCCCCACATCCGGGACCTGGGCACCGATCTCGAGGCCGAGTGTTCCCGCGCCGCACACGGTCTCCCACGTGTCGTAGGGGTGGATCACTGAGATGCCCCGCGAGTCGGCGAACGCGCGGCACGCCTCGAGCGCGTCCCCGACGTCTCCCCCGACGAGGTGCAGGTTCGCGCCGTACTCGCGGATCCGGTCCAGCTTCGCAGGGGTCGACGTGCCGGGCACGAACACGTCGGCCCGCATCCCCGCGCGTCGCGCCGCCCAGGCGACGGCTGCGCCGTGGTTGCCGCCAGAGGCAGCGGTCACGGCGGGCGTTCGCGGGTCGAGCGACAGCACGGAGTTGAGCGCCCCGCGGGCCTTGAAGGAGCCGGTGTGCTGCAGCAGCTCGAGCTTGAGTACGACGCGCGCGGGCAACCCGGTCTCGTCCGCGTGCAGCACCATCGTCGGGGTGTGCCGCACCTTGTCGCCCAGGCGCGCGGCGGCGCTCTCCACGTCCGTCACGGACGGAAGGGCGACGGTCACGAGGGCAGGCGCTCTGTTGCCCGGTCGCCCGACGCGGCGTGCCAGGCCTTCCAGCCGAGCCTGGCCAGCACGACGGCGATCAACACGTTGACCACGATCAGCACGATGTGGGCGACGTAGTAACCGGTGGACCGGTCCTCACCGCCTGAGGCGGCCTCCCACAGGTTCTTGGCGAAGTTCGCGTAGCTCAGGACGTTCCAGGCGGCGATCGCGAAGAACAGGACGGCGTGCTTGCGTTCCAGCTTCACGAGACCATCCTGCCGGACCGGCGACGCGCGATCACGCCCCCCGCCACCAGAGCGGCCGCGGCACCGGCCGCCACCATCCTCTTGCGGGCACCGCCCTCGTCGCTGGCAGCGGGCACGCCGACCGGTCTGGGTATGCCCCCGGTCGCGGCGACTGCCGCCTCCCGGTCGTTGAGCGGCGAGGTGTACGCCCAGGAGGCGCCGTACACCACGAGCCGGGAGAAGTAGTTGATCCAGACCAACAGGATCAGCGCGACCCCGAACGCCTGGAACGCCGGCTGGTCCTTGGTGCTCGCGATCAGGTAGGCCGCCAACGACTTCAGCACCTCGAACCCCACGGCGCCGAGCACCGCTCCGTGCACCAGCGCCTTGCGCGGCACGTGGGGCTTGGCCAGCAGCGTGAACATCGCGACGAGCAGCAGGGTGGTCGCGGCGATGGCGAGGGCGTGGCCGAGCAACCACAGCAGCGCGGTCGCGAGGAAGCTGTCCTCGAGCTCGACCAGCGCCAGGATCTGCTCGGAGAACCCGGAGATCGCCCCGGACAGCGCGACGGACACGATCAGCACGAAGCCGATCACGGCGAGCACCATCAGGTCGCGGGCCTTGCCCAGGAAGAAGTTGGGCTGCTCCTTCTTCGGGAGCACGAACATCACTTCGAGGGCGTCCCGCATGCCTGACAGCCAGCCCAGCCCGGAGTAGAGCAAACCGACCAGACCGATGATCCCGATCGTGCTCGCGTTCTGCTCGAACGTCGACATCGGGATCTCGCCAGGCCCGCCGCCGACCACTCCCGGCAGCACCTCGCCGAGCGCCGTCACGAGCTGGTCCTCGGCATCGGGGTACACCCTGCTGATGTAGCCGATGACGAAGAAGGCCAGCGCGAGGATCGGGAAGAAGGACAGGAAGCCGAAGAACGTGACGGCGCCGGCCTGGGCATTGCCGTTCACGGTGCCGTAGTGGGTGACCGTCTCGAAGAGGTGGTCCACGAACGGATGCCGAGCGCGGATCCGGTCGACCCTTGCCTTCGCGCGATCCTTGAACGACGCCATCTACCGGCTACCCGTCGCAGCGAGCGTTGAGCGGAAAGTCGCGGGTGGGCTGCCAACCCGCGTCGGCATCGTGCACGTAGAGCGAGAAGTGGTCGGCCTCGAACTCGCACTCGAAGGCCGCGAGCTCGGCGAACGCCTTGTCCAGCCGGTCGTCGTCGAGGTGGTGCGCGATCGTCACGTGCGGGTGGTAGGGGAACTGCAGGTCCGCGGCCAGCGGTCCACGGCGCACCGAGAAGGCGAGCTGCTCGCACTGGGAGATGCCCTGGACCACGACCACGAAGACGACCGGTGAGACCGGTCGGAAGGTTCCGGTCCCGCGGAGGTGGATCTTGAATGCGCTGTTGTGGGCCGACGCCTCGGCCAGGTGCTGCTCGACGACGGGCGTCTGGTCCGCGGAGATCTCGATCGGCGGCATCAGCGTGATGTGCGTCGGGATGCCCTCGGCCGTGGCGTCACCCAGCGCCTTGCGGTAGTCCTGCAGCTGCGCGCCCCATGGATCCGGGACGGCGATAGCCACTCCGATCGTCGTCACCCTGGCACCCTACCGACCGGCGGGCACGAAGCCGATCCGGTCGTAGACCTCCGCCAGCGTCCGTTCGGCGACGGCGTTGGCCTTCGCCGCGCCGTCCTGCAGGATCCCGTCGAGCCGCGCCTTGTCCTCGAGCAGCTCCAGGGTCCGGTCCCGGAACGGTGTCACGAACTCCACCACGACCTCGGCCAGCTCCTTCTTGAAGTCGCCGTAGCCGCGCCCGTCGTACTCCTTCTCCAGGTCAGGGATGGAGCGTCCGGTCAGCGCCGAGTAGATCGTGAGCAGGTTGGAGATCCCGGGTTTCTGCTCCTCGTCGAAGCGCACCTCGCTGCCGGAGTCGGTGACCGCCGAACGAATCTTCTTCGCCGACACCTTCGGGTCGTCGAGCATCTCGATGATCCCGGCCGGTGAGGACGCCGACTTCGACATCTTGGCGTTGGGCTCCTGCAGGTCGGTGATCTTGGCGGTCTCCTTGAGGATGTACGGCTCCGGGAGGCGGAAGGTCTTCTTGTACCGGTGGTTGAACCGGCCGGCCAGGTCCCGGGTCAGCTCGAGGTGCTGGCGCTGGTCCTCCCCCACCGGGACGTACTGCGGGCGGTAGAGCAGGATGTCAGCGGCCTGGAGCACCGGGTAGGTGAACAGGCCTACCGTCGCCCGCTCGGTCCCGCCCTTGGCCGACTTGTCCTTGAACTGGGTCATCCGGCTGGCCTCGCCGAAACCGGTCAGCCCGCCGAGGACCCACTGCAGCTGCGCGTGCGCGGGCACGTGCGACTGGATGAACACCGCCGACCGCGCGGGGTCGATGCCCATCGCCAACAGCTGCGCCGCCGCCCGCAGGCACCGGTCCCGCAGCACCTTCGGCTCCTGCTCGACGGTGATCGCGTGCAGGTCGGCGATGAAGAAGAACGGTTCGTGCTCGTCCTGCAGCGCCACCCACTGCCTCAGTGCGCCGAGGTAGTTGCCGAAGTGGAACGAGTCGGCGGTCGGCTGGATGCCTGACAGGACACGGGGTCTGGACATGCCAGGCATTCTGTCAGGAAGCGGTGCGGCTCCCGAAACCGCTACTCCTGTTGCTGCGCCTCGGCGTCGACGCGGAGCTCCTCCGGATGGGTCACCACGGTCGGCGGTACGACGGACACCAGCACGCGCGAGACCCGGCGCCCCTCGACCTCGCGCACCACGATCCGGTGCTCGTTGAAGTCGGTGGAGTCACCGACCTCCGGGACCCTCCCGAGCTGCGCCATGATGTAGCCGGCCACCGTCTCGTAGGGGCCCTCCGGCAGCTCCACCCCGGTCTCGTCCTCGAAGTCGTCGAGGTTCAGCAGTCCGTCGACCTCCACGTCGCCGCCACGGTGGTGCGTGGTCTCCGCCTCGTCGACGTCGTACTCGTCCTTGATGTCACCGATCAGCTCCTCGACGAGGTCCTCCATGGTCACGATGCCCGCGGTGCCGCCGTACTCGTCGGCCACGATCGCGAGGTGGGTGCCTTCGCGGCGCATGTCAGCGAGGGCAGCGAGGATCGGCCGGGTCCAGGGCAGGGTCAGCGTGGACCGGGACAGCTCGCCGACCCGCACCGACCGGCCTGCCATCTCCGGGTCGAACAGGTCGCGCACGTGGACGAAGCCGATCACGTCGTCGGCGGACCCGCGGATCACCGGGTAGCGGGAGTGCGGCTGCGCCACGGCGTCCTTGGCCGCCTTGTAGACCGGCGTGCCGGCGTCGAGGAAGTCGACCTCGGTGCGCGGGATCATCACCTCGCGGATCTGCCGGTCACCGGCCTCGAACACGTCCTCGACGATGCGTCGCTCCTCCTCCCCCAGCGTCTCGTGCTGGTTCACCAGCTCGCGGAGCTCCTCGTCGCTCATCTGCTCGCGCTGCGCCGAGGGGTCGCCGCCGGCGAGCCGCACCACGGCGTTGGTCGACACCGACAGCAGCCAGATCACCGGCCGGGAGATCTTCGAGACCTTGTCGATGAACGGCCCGAGTGCCAGCGCGAACCCTTCCGCTCGCTGCAGCGCCAGCCGCTTCGGCGCCAGCTCGCCGAGCACCAGGGAGAGGTAGGAGATCCCGATCGTGACCAGGACGAGCGCCAGCGGCTCCGCGACGGCAGGCGGGATCCCCCAGCCCTCGAGCACCGGCGCCAGGTCGCCGGACAGAGTGGCACCACCGAAGGCGGCGGAGAGGAAGCCGGCCAGGGTGACCCCGACCTGCACCGCGGCGAGGAACCGGTTCGGGTCGCTGTTCAGCTCGGCGACCGTGCGACCGCGCTTGCCGCGAGCAGCCAGGGAACGGGCTTGGCTGTCGCGCAGGGAGACCAGGGACATCTCGGCCGCGGCGAAGACGCCGCCGGCGAGGACGAAGACAACGACAAGCCCGATGTTCGCGAGCGTGCCGCTCATCGTCTATGACCTTCATCCATGCCCACAGGATAGGGCTGCGATTTCGGTTTGCCGAACCCCTGGTTCCGGGCGAGGATGCGCGGGTGGACTTCCCGGACGACGTACCCGTGATCACCGACGGAACGGTGACCCTGCGCGCGCATCGCGAGGACGATGTGCCGGCGCTGCTCGAGCAGGCGACCGACCCGTTGATGGTCGCCTGGACCACGGTGCCGGTTCCCTCGACCGAGGAGACCTCCCGCAAGTTCGCCACGGAGGTGATCCCCGGCGGGTGGCGCTCGGACAAGGCCTGGGCGTTCGCCGTCGAGGCCGTCGACGACGCCGGTGTGCCCCGCTTCTGCGGGACCGTGGAGCTGCGCAACGAGGGTGACCGGCGTGCCGAGATCGCCTATGCGGCACACCCCTGGGCTCGCGGTCGCGGGATCATCCTGCGGGCGCTGAACGTGTTGCTGGACTGGGGGTTCGAGCAGAAGCAGCTGGAGACCGTGATCTGGTGGGCCAACGACGGCAACTGGGCCTCGCGCAAGGTGGCCTGGCGGCTCGGCTTCTCCTTCGACGGCACGCTGCGCAGCTGGCTGCCGCAACGCGGTGAGCTGCTCGACGCCTGGGTGGGGGTGCTTCTGTCCACCGACGAGCGGGCTCCCCGCCACCCGTGGCTGGAGGTCCCTCGGATCATCGGCAGGAACCTGGTGCTGCGGGCCCACGAGCCCCGTGACGCCGAGCGGATCCGGGAAGCCGGCGTCGACCCGCGGGCGCGACACTGGCTGGCGCTGCCGGATCCCTACACGCTCGAGGTCGCCGAGTCCTACATCGTGAGCCGCCACGAGGGCCACGCCAGCGGCACGGCGCTCAGCTGGGTCGCGGCCGACCCGGTCACCGACGCCCTGCTCGCGAACATCGCCCTGATGGACATCAAGGCCGGGGACGACGCGGAGATCGGTTACTGGACGCATCCCGAGGCACGGGGCCGCGGTGTGATGACCGAGGCGTGCCGGCTGGTGGTCCGGCATGCGTTCATCCCGGAGCAGGACGGGGGTCTCGGGCTCAAGCGGCTGCGGATCGAGGCGTCCGAGGGCAACGCCGCGTCCCGGCACGTGATCGAGGCCAACGGCTTCGTCGAGACCGGTCGGCACCGGGAGAGCAGCCGCCTCGGGGACGGCACCTGGGTCGACTCCATCACCTACGACCTGCTCGCGTCGGAGTACTCGCCCCCCGACGTTCAGCCGGCTACCTGAGCCTGGCTCCGGCGGTGCAGCACCGCAGAGACCGCGAGCACCAGCAGCCCGGCCGCGGAAAGACCGGCGCCGACCCAGCTCGGCGCGGTGTACCCGTAGCCGGCGGCGATCACGAGACCGCCGAGCCAGGCGCCGAGCGCGTTCGCCGCGTTGAGCGATGCATGGTTCATCGCAGCGCCGAGTGTCTGCGCGTCCCCGGCCACGTGCATCAGCCGCATCTGCAGGTTCACCACCAGCACCGAGCCGACCGCGGCGACGAGGAACACGGTGACGACGGCCACGACCGGCTCGTGGGCGGTCACCGTGAACAGTGCCAGCGCCAGACCCATCGCGACGGAGCTGGCGACCAGCGACCGGAAGATCGACCAGTCCGCCAGGTGCCCGCCGAGCACCGTCCCGACGACACCACCGACACCGAACGCCAGCAGGAACACGGGAATCGCCGATGCGGACAGACCGGTGACGTCGGTGACGGTGGGGGCGATGTAGCTGTACATCGCGAACATGCCGCCGAAGCCCACCGCGCCGACCAGCAGGGTCAGCCAGACCTGCGGACGGCGGAAGGCCTGAAGCTCCTGACGGCCGGTGGCACCCGGGTTCGCCGGAGTCGAGGGCAGGAGGGCGACCACGGACAGCACCGTGACCAGACCGAGGACGGCGACCGCCAGGTAGGCCGAGCGCCACCCCAGCTGTTGACCCATCCAGGTCGCGGCCGGCACCCCGACCACGTTGGCGACCGGAAGTCCGAGCATCACCAGCGAGACCGCACGTCCCTTGCGGTGCGGCGCGACCATGGCCGCCGCGACCAGCGAGGCGACCCCGAAGAAGGCGCCGTGCGGCAGACCGGAGAAGAACCGGGCGACGACCAACGACTCGTAGCTCACCGCGAGCGCACTGGCACCGTTGCCGAGGGCGAAGGCGGCCATCAACGCGATGAGGAGGCCGCGGCGCGGCAGGCGGGCGCCGAGGACCGCGATCAGGGGTGCGCCCACGACCACCCCGAGCGCGTAGGCGGAGATGACGTGCCCGGCAGCGGGGATGGACACGTCCACGCCACGTGCCAGCTCCGGGAGCAGGCCCATGGTCACGAACTCGGTGGTGCCGATGGCGAAACCGCCCATGGCCAGCGCGATGATCGCCAGCGTCACGTGGCGGCCGGTTCGCGGAGGAGGGGCGGTACGCCGGTCGAGGGTCGGCGCGGTCGTCACAACGAGGTCCTTGTCGCGGGTGGAGGCAGGGAGGTCGGCTGACGGCGTACGCAGCGCTGACTGACTACAAGCGCAGAACAGACAGCGTTATTCCGGCGCGGGCCCCGCCCTACGTCAGCGTGCCGTGCCCAGCCGGGAGACCAGCTCGTTGAACGTCTTCGAGGGACGCATCACCGCGGTCGCCCGCTCCGGGTCCGGCCGGTAGTAACCGCCCAGGTCGACCGGGCCGCCCTGGACCGACAGCAGCTCCTCGGAGATCTCCGGCTCGTGGTCGGCGAGCGAATCCGCCAGGTCGCTGAACGCGGCCGCCAGCTTCTCGTCGTCACGCTGCGCGGCCAGCTCCTGGGCCCAGTACATCGCCAGGTAGAAGTGGCTGCCCCGGTTGTCGATCTCACCGACCTTGCGGCTCGGCGACCTGTTCTCGTTCAGGAGCCGCCCGGTCGCCCGGTCCAGCGCGTCGGCCAGCACCTGCGCCTGCTGGTTGTCGTTGGTGCCGGCCAGGTGCTCGAAGCTCACGGCGAGGGCCAGGAACTCACCGAGGCTGTCCCAGCGCAGGTGGTTCTCCTTCAGCAGCTGCTGCACGTGCTTGGGTGCCGATCCACCGGCACCGGTCTCGAACAGGCCCCCACCGTTGATCAGTGGGACCACCGAGAGCATCTTGGCGCTGGTGCCGAGCTCCATGATCGGGAACAGGTCGGTCAGGTAGTCGCGGAGCACGTTGCCGGTGACAGAGATGGTGTCCTCACCCTTGCGGATCCGTTCGAGCGAGAACGCCATCGCGTCGACCGGCGACATGATCTCGATCTGCAGTCCGTCGGTGTCGTGCTCGGTGAGGTAGTCGCGCACCTTGGCGATCAGGTTCGCATCGTGGGCGCGGCCCTCGTCGAGCCAGAACACGGCCGGGGCTCCGGTGGCCCGGGCCCGGGTGACGGCGAGCTTCACCCAGTCGCGGATCGCCACGTCCTTGGTCTGGCACATCCGCCAGATGTCGCCGGCACTCACGGTGTGCTCGAGCAGCAGGTCACCTCCGCCGTCGATGACGCGCACGGTGCCGTCCGCGGGGATCTCGAAGGTCTTGTCGTGGCTGCCGTACTCCTCGGCCGCCCGTGCCATCAGCCCAACGTTGGGCACCGAACCCATCGTCGCGGGGTCGAACGCACCGTGGGCACGGCAGTCGTCGATCACGACCTGGTAGATCCCCGCATAGCTGCTGTCGGGGATCACCGCGAGCGTGTCGGCCTCGTTGCCGTCCGGCCCCCACATGTGTCCCGAGGTGCGGATCATCGCCGGCATCGACGCGTCCACGATGACGTCGCTGGGCACGTGCAGGTTGGTGATGCCGCGGTCGGAGTCGACCATGGCCAGCGGCGGGCCGTCCTCCAGCCCCTGGCGTACGGCGGCCTCGATGGCGGACCGGTCCTCGTCGGGGAGCGACTCGACGGCCTTCAGCAGGGCACCGAGGCCGTCGTTGGCGCTGACACCGGCGGCGGCGAGGGTCTTCCCGTGCTCGGCGAACAGCTGCGGCAGGAACGACCGGACGACGTGTCCGAAGATGATCGGGTCGGAGACCTTCATCATCGTCGCCTTCAGGTGCACGGAGAACAGAACCCCGTCTGCCTTGGCACGGGCGATCTGCTCGGAGAGGAACTCCTCGAGCGCCGCGACCCGCATCACGGTCGCGTCGACGACCTCTCCGGTGGTCACCGGCACGGACTCACGCAGGACGGTGGTGGCGCCGTCGGCACCGACGAGCTCGATGCGCAGCGAGCCGTCCGCCTGCACCACGGTCGACTTCTCGTTGCTTCGGAAGTCGTCGGCGGTCATGTGCGCGACGTTCGTCTTGGAGTCTGCAGACCAGGCACCCATCGAGTGCGGGTGGGAGCGGGCGAACTGCTTGACCGGGGCGGGAGCGCGGCGGTCCGAGTTGCCCTCGCGAAGCACCGGGTTCACCGCACTGCCCTTGACCTTGTCGTAGCGGGCGCGGACATCGCGCTCGTCATCGGTCTTCGGGTCGTCCGGGTAGCTCGGCAGCGCGTAGCCCTGCGCCTGGAGCTCGGCGATCGCAGCCTTCAGCTGCGGGATGGACGCGCTGATGTTGGGCAGCTTGATGATGTTGGCCTCGGGCGTGGTCGCCAGCTCACCGAGCTCGGCGAGCGCGTCGTCGACCCGCTGGTCCGGCTCCAGCCGGTCCGGGAAGCTGGCGATGATCCGGCCGGCGAGCGAGATGTCGCGGCTCTCCACGTCCACACCGGCAGTGGCGGCGTAGGCCCGGACGATCGGCAGGAACGAGTAGGTGGCCAGGGCAGGCGCTTCGTCCGTGTGCGTGTAGATGATCTTCGAGTCCGTCACCGAGTGCTCCGTTCCGAGGTCCAGGTTTCTTGACGTCAAGATAACGCACGTTGTCCCGGCAACGTTAGCCGTGGTCGGATCGGGGAACCAGGCACGGAACGAGCGGGTGAGGAAAGGACTGGGCCATGACCACGAGTGGCTTCGCGCAGGACACGGACGCATCCCCGATGGTCGGATGGACCCGGGCTCTGGAGCGGGCCACCGGACTGGACCGCCCGGTCAAGGTCGTCCGGCCCTTGGCCCACGCGCTGGTGGCCGACCCCAAGCGCCGCGACATCCTGCACGGCACCTGGCTGGGTCACACGGTGCACCCGGTGCTCACCGACGTGGTGATCGGCTTCTGGACCTCGGCCAACGTGCTGGACCTGGTCGGCGGCACCGAGTCCCGCACCGCGGCTCGACGGCTGGTCGGCCTCGGCGTGCTGTCCGCCCTCCCCACCGCCGTGACCGGCCTCGCGGAGTGGGCCGAGACCGGCCCGCCGGAGCAGCGGGTCGGAGTCGTCCACGCCGTCGCCAACACGGTCGCGCTGACGCTGTACGCCTCCTCGTGGCAGGCCCGGCGCCGCGGCCGTCATGCCCGCGGAGTCGCGCTGGCGATGGCCGGGAGCGGAGCCGCGGCCATCGGCGGCTACCTCGGTGGGCACCTGGTCTCGGTACGCAAGGTGTCGACCCACCATCCCGCATTCGACTAGGAAGTTCAGTCGCCGGTCAGCTCTTCGAGCAGGTCCGCTTCCGTCTCCGTCAGATCCAGCCGGTTCACGGCCGCCGCGAAGCGGAGGTAGGTGTCGACGCTGGCGATCACGATGCGGGCGTCGATGGTCAGGATCTCGATGCCGACCAGCGAGACCCGCACATAGACGTCGATGACCAGACCCTTGTCCAGGATCGTGTCGATGACGTCGGCCAGGCTGCTGGGGGCCGGCCGGTCGAGGTAGCGGTTGGCCGAGTGGCTTGCGACGGTCACGGAGGTAGGCCCTTCATCCTGGCGCCCCCGTCCGCCGTGCGGTCATTGAAAGGCTCAGGTGCCCACGATCGAGCCGGTCATTCCTGCCTCGGCCGCTGTCTCTGTGACTTGCATGATCATGCGCCGAAAGGGAATGCACGCGGCGAGTCCGGGGCACAAGACAACCAGCCGACCCGGAGGAGCAACGATGAGTCCCGACCCGACCCGGCCCATCAAGAAGGCGACGAAGGCCACCGTCAAGCCCGGGCGGCTGACGCAGGGACTGGCCAAGCTGCTCCCCCTGACCTTGCGCACGAGGATCAAGCTGCTCTTGGCCCGCCTGTGGGCCAGGCTGAAGGCGTGGCGCCTGCGTCGGCGAGCCCGCAACGTCTAGGCCACCCGGCCGCCTCCTGCGCTAAGGACTTCCGGAGCGAATCTGAGGTGTCGCGCCCGATGTGAGGACCGTCCTCCACGAACAGACTCGGAGTCGGTGGCACACCCCGTGCCACGGGTTCTGCTCTGGAGGAGTCCCCCATGAGTCACACGAAGCAGCTCGCCGGTGCAGCCGCAGGAATGATCTCGTGCTTGTCGCTGGTCGCATTCGCCCCACCTGCCAGCAGCGCCGAGGGCGCTGACCTGGGCCGTGCGCGCAACGACATCGGCAACTTCTCACCGGGCAGCCCGGATCCCACGGACCTCGCCAACACCGGCTGGGAGACCAGCGACGTGGTGATCGCCTCCGTGGCCGGTGTGCTCATCGCCGGCGGCGGCATCGGCACTGCCGTCGCCTTGCGCCGACGGCACCCCGCGGCCCACGCCTCGACCTGATCACCGGAGAGAGACATGAGCACACTCGCAAGACTCTCGCTGTCGTCGGCCGGCCTGCTGACGGCACTGTCCCTCGTCGCGTTCGCCCCTGCGGCGAACGCCGATGAGGGGTTCTACGAACGCAACGGCGCCGACCGCGCGGCGGCCGGCATCTCCAACGGGAACCAGTTCGTGCCCTCACCCGCTCCCACCGCCTCCGGCTGGGATACCAGCGACGTGGTGATCGCCTCCCTGGCCGGGGCGCTCATCGCCGGTGGCGGCATCGGCGCTGTCGTCTTCACAACGCGCCGGCGCCACTTGGCGACCCACACGGCCTGACCATCCGTGCGTGCTGGACCGGCGTGCCACGGCGGCACTAGCATCCGCTGTGTCACCCGGTCCAGCAGGGAGCCACGGCATGGCAGAGACAGCACCCACTACCGCTCAGCGTCTGGCAGCCGAGTTCCTCGGGACCTTTGTGCTCGTGTTCGGGGGCTGCGGCTCCGCTGTGCTCGCCTCCCAGTTCCTCGCCGATGACATCCAGCTCGGCATCGGCTTCGCGGGCGTAGCGCTCGCGTTCGGGTTGACGGTGCTCACGATGGCCTACGCCGTTGGTCACATCTCGGGCGGGCATTTCAACCCAGCGGTCACGCTCGGCGTGGCAGCCGGCGGACGGTTCCCCTGGCGGGACACGATCGGCTACATAGTCACCCAGGTCGTGGCCGCGGTCGTGGCAGCGGCGGTCCTGTTCCTCGTCGCGTCAGGGCGGTCAGGCTTCTCCGCGTCGCAGTCCGGCTTCGCCACCAACGGGTACGGCGACCGCTCCCCCGGCGGCTACGGCCTGTTGGCCTGCCTCGTGATCGAAGTGGTGCTCACCGCCGTCTTCCTCTACGTCATCCTGGGAGTGACAGACACCCGTGCGCCGAAGGGTTTCGCTCCCCTCGCGATCGGCCTGGCGCTGACGCTGATTCATCTGGTTGCCATCCCCGTCACCAACACGTCGGTCAATCCTGCTCGCTCCATCGGGCCGGCTCTGTTCGCCGGCGGCGACGCGATCGTCCAGCTGTGGCTGTTCATCCTTGCCCCGGTGCTCGGGGCGTTGATCGCCGGTTTCTCTTACGGCATGTTGTTGGGCCGCCCGGAGGAGGCCGTGCCGCTGCCCGAGGCGACCGCAGGCTGAGGCTCCCCCGAAGACTCTCGACCTGACCCGTCTGCGACGGGGTAGGCCCTGCGCTGCTAGCGTCGGAGCCACCCCGTTCGAGCGCAAGGAGTCACCGTGAGTCCGTCACCGTCTGGGACCCCCGTCAAGGTCGCCGTCACCGGCGCTGCCGGTCAGATCGGCTACAGCCTGCTGTTCCGCATCGCCAGTGGCGCCCTGCTCGGCCCGGACACGCCGGTCGAGCTGCGACTCCTCGAGATCACGCCCGCGCTCAAGGCGCTCGAGGGGGTCGTGATGGAGCTCGACGACTGCGCGTTCCCGACGCTGGCCGGCGTCGAGATCGGCGACGACGGGAACACCATCTTCGACGGCGCGAACCTGGCGCTGCTCGTCGGTGCGCGGCCGCGCAGCAAGGGTATGGAGCGCGGTGACCTGCTCGAGGCCAACGGCGCGATCTTCACCGCGCAGGGCAAGGCGCTCAACGCCCACGCCGCCGACGACATCCGGATCGGGGTGACCGGCAACCCGGCGAACACCAACGCGCTGATCGCGATGACGAACGCCCCCGACATCCCGCGCGAGCGGTTCTCCGCGCTGACCCGGCTGGACCACAACCGCGCCATCTCGCAGCTCGCCGCGAAGACCGGCGCGAGCGTGACCGACATCAAGAAGATGACGATCTGGGGCAACCACTCGGCGACGCAGTACCCCGACCTCTTCCACGCCGAGGTGGCCGGCAAGAACGCGGCCGAGGTGGTCGGCGACCAGGCCTGGATCGAGAACGACTTCATCCCGACCGTCGCCAAGCGCGGCGCCGCCATCATCGAGGCGCGCGGCTCCTCGTCGGCCGCCAGCGCGGCGTCGGCCACGATCGACGCGGCCCGCGACTGGCTGACCGGCAGCGCTCAGGGTGACTGGGTGTCGATGGCCGTGGTCTCGGACGGGTCGTACGGCGTGCCCGAGGGTCTGATCTCGTCCTTCCCGGTCACCACCGACAACGGCAGCTGGGAGATCGTCCAGGGTCTGGAGATCGACGACTTCTCCCGCGGCAAGATCGACGCCAGCACCGCCGAGCTCGCCGAGGAGCGCGACGCGGTCAAGGAGCTCGGTCTGATCTAGCCGCCGGGCTGGTTCGGTACCACGACGGCGAGCACGACAAGCGCGACCCCGGCCAGGGCGAGCATCCCGACGTCGGCGGACTTGCGGCGCACGCGCAGCATGCCGGCCCGTCGTTCGGGCAGGACGAGCCGGCAGGCCGAGGCGACCAGAAGCGCGGCACCCATCCAGGTGACCCCGGTGCGCCAGGCACCGGCCGCGCTGATGGCCAGGCCGATCAGGGCCATCGTCACCACCACCAGGTAGACGACGCCACCGAACGTCTGCGGCCTGCGGTTCGGGTTGTCCTCGAGGATCACGTGCCGGTGCCGGTCAGCGACTGCTCTGCGGCGCCCACGATGTTCGACAGCAGCATGGCCCGGGTCATCGGGCCGACCCCGCCCGGGTTCGGTGAGATCCAGCCGGCCACGTCGGCCACGTCCGCGGTGACGTCACCGGCGAGCTTGCCCTCCGCGTCGCGGGAGACACCGACGTCGAGCACCGTCGCACCGGGCTTGACCATGTCGCCGGTGATGATGCCGGTCACCCCGGCCGCGGACACGACGATGTCGGCGCTGCGGACATGGGCAGCCAGGTCGACCGTGCCGGTGTGGCACAGGGTCACCGTGGCGTTCTCGCTGCGCCGGGTGAGGAGCAGACCGAGCGGGCGGCCGACGGTCACACCGCGCCCGACCACGCACACCTCCGCGCCGGCGATCGGCACGTCGTGGCGGCGGAGGAGCTCGACGATGCCGTGCGGTGTGCACGGCAGCGGCGCCGGCTTGCCGAGCACCAGCCAGCCCAGGTTGGTCGGGTGCAGTCCGTCGGCGTCCTTGGTGGGGTCGATCATGCCGAGGATCTTGTGCTCGTCCATGTGCTTGGGCAGCGGCAGCTGGACGATGTAGCCGGTGCACTCGGGGTTCTCGTTGAGCGCGAGCACGGCGTCCTCGATCTCGGACTGCCCGGCGTCCTCGGGGAAGTCCGCGCGGATCGAGTTGATGCCCACCTCGGCGCAGTCGCGGTGCTTGCCGGCGACGTACCAGCGGCTGCCGGGGTCGTCACCGACCAGCACGGTCGCGAGCCCGGGGACCACGCCCTGCTCGCGCAGCTTGGCCACCCGGTCGACCAGCTCGGTCTTGATGGTTGCTGCGGTCGCCTTGCCGTCGAGAATTCTTGCGGTCACCGGCTCATCCTTTCATCTGCGGTCGTTGCGGCCGTTCAGTGGAAGAAGTGCCGGGTGGCGGTGAGGTACATCGTCACGCCGGCGGCTCTGGCAGCGTCGACGACCTCCTCGTCGCGCACCGAACCGCCCGGCTGGACGACGGCACGCACGCCGGCGTCGAGCAGGATCTGCAGCCCGTCGGCGAACGGGAAGAACGCGTCGGACGCGGCGACCGACCCGGCCGCCCGGTCACCGGCGCGGGACACCGCGAGACGCGCGGAGTCGACCCGGTTCACCTGGCCCATGCCGACGCCGACGGAGGCGCCGTCAGAGGCGAGGAGGATCGCGTTGGACTTCACCGCTCGGCACGCCCGCCACGCGAACGCGAGGTCGGCCAGCACGTCGTCGGTCGCGGGGTCACCGGCGGCCAGCGTCCACGCGGACGGATCGTCACCGCCACCGTCCACCGTGGCGTCGATCGCATCCCGGGCCTGCAGGAGCACGCCGCCGGAGATCGGGCGCATGTCGAGCCCGCCGCGCTCGAGCGGCGCGCACTGCAGCAGCCGGATGTTCTTCTTGCCGCTGAGCACCTCCACCGCACCGTCGTCGTAACCGGGTGCGACCACGACCTCGGTGAAGATCTCGGCGACCTGCTCGGCCATCTCGCGGCTCACCGGCACGTTGGTCGCGATCACGCCACCGAACGCCGACAGCGAGTCGCAGGCGTGCGCCTTGCGATGTGCCTCGGCCACGTCGGACCCGACCGCGATCCCGCACGGGTTGGCATGCTTGATGATCGCCACCGCGGGTTCGTCGAAGTCGTACGCCGCCCGTCGGGCCGCGTCCGCGTCGACGTAGTTGTTGTAGGACATCTCCTTGCCGTGCAGCTGGGTCGCCTGCGCCAGGCCCGGTGTCGGCTGGAAGCCACTGGTGTAGAGGGCGGCGCGCTGGTGCGGGTTCTCCCCGTAGCGCAGCACCGCCGACCTGTTCCAGGTGGCGCCCATCCAGGCGGGGAACCCGGTGCCCTCGGAGGTGTCGGTGAGCACGTTGCCCATCCAGGACGCGACGTGCACGTCGTAGGTGGCGGTGTGCACGAACGCCTCGGCCGCCAGCTGCCGGCGTTCGGCAAGCGTGAACCCGTCGCCCTGCGCCGCGGCGAGCACATCGGCGTACCTGGTCGGCGAGGTGACGATCGCGACGCTCGGGTGGTTCTTCGCCGCGGCCCGCACCATCGAGGGACCACCGATGTCGATCTGCTCCACGCACTCGTCCGGCGACGCACCCGACATCACGGTGTCGGTGAACGGGTAGAGGTTCGAGACGACCAGGTCGAACGGCTCCACACCGAGGTCCTCGAGCTGCTGCCGGTGGGACTCCAGCCGGAGGTCGGCGAGGATGCCCGCATGCACCGTCGGATGAAGGGTCTTGACCCGTCCGTCGAGGCACTCGGGAAAGCCGGTGAGGTCCTCGACGCGGGTCACCGGCACACCGGCGTCCGCGATCCGGGCGGCCGTCGAGCCGGTGGACACGATCGCGACGCCGGCCTGGTGCAGGCCCTGTGCCAGCAGCTCGAGACCGGTCTTGTCGTAGACCGAGATCAGCGCCCTCTTGAGGGGCCGCCTGGCTGAATCCGTTGTCACTGGCCGAACCGGACCTTCCTGTCGGTGATGGTGAAACCTTCGCGGGCCATCCGCCCCACGCAGTCGACGAGCATCGCCCGCTCGGCGACCTTGATCCGCTCGTGGAGGACCTCGACCGTGTCGTCGTCCTCGACGGGCACGGCCCGCTGGGCGACGATCGGCCCGGTGTCCACGCCCGCGTCGACCACGAACAGGGTCGCGCCGGTGACCTTCACGCCGTAGTCCAATGCATCCGCGGGACCGGTCATCCCGGGGAAGGCCGGCAGCAGCGCGGGATGCGTGTTCAGGTAGCGCCCGCCGAACTCGGCGAGGAAGGCCTCGCCGGCGAGCTTCATGAACCCTGCCGAGATGACGAGATCGGGCCGATGGCTCCGACACGACGCGGTCAGCTCCCGGTCCCAGTCCTCACGCGACGGGAAGTCGCGGACCCGGTGCACGAAGGTCGGGATGCCGGCACGCTCGGCACGGGCCAGGCCCTCGATGCCGTCCCGGTCGGCTCCCACGGCGACCACCTCGACGCCGTACGCCGGGTCTCGGGTCGCGTCCAGCAGGGCCTGGAGGTTCGTGCCCGCACCGGAGACGAGCACGACGGCACGGCACGGCCGGGCAGGGGTGGTCGGGGGCACGCGGACAGGCTACCGACCCCGGCGCAGCCACCACGCCATGGCCACCCCGCCCAGCAGACCGCCGACGCCCATCGCCAGGGCTCCGGCCGGCACGGTCTGGCCCAGCGAGGCCCCGATGTCCGACATCCGACCCGGGCCGACCGAGCCGCCGGCCAGACCGGTCGACACCGCGAACAGGACCCCCCCGAGGGCGCCGGCGCCGGTGCCCCGTAACGCGGCCCGCGCGTATTCCAGCACCGGGTGCCGACGGAGCATGAGGGCCGCGGCCGCCGCGCCGAGCAGGACCGGCACCGCGACCAGGCCGACGGTCCACGACGGGGTAGCACCCTCGTCCGGCAGGGCGGCCAGGAGTGGGAACGCCGGGACCGGACCGAGCGCGACCGCCGTCGGCGAGACCAGCGTCCCGGCGCCCACCGTGAACCCGGGACCCAGAAGGTAGGAGCCGCCGAGCAGCACGGCGTTGGGCGCGACCGCCGCCACCAGGACGGTGTAGAGGAGGCCACCGGGGACGTCCGTGTGCAGGCGCGCCAGCACGTTGGCCGCGGCACCGAGGTCGAGCACGAGCGCGACGACCACCAGCAGTGCGGAGGCAGCGACCATCAGGAGAGCGCCGAACGCGGCACCGGTGAGCACCGATCTGAC
>DATFGA010000026.1:0-6980 GCA_035249775.1 Nocardioidaceae bacterium
AAGTGCTTGATCACCGGCAGGATGCCCGAGGACAGGAAGCCGTCCACCGCGGCGTTCATCTGCCGCGCGACCAGCCGTGGCCGGCTCCCCGCCGAGCGGGACCCGATCGTGGGATCGCCGGGCCCGGAGGTGACGTCGGCGTCGGGGGCGAAGTCGACGGTGAAGCCGAGGTCGGCCAGCTCGGCGCCGCTGGCGGCGTAGGCGCGCGTGGTCAGGTGCGGGTCGCGGGCCGCGCCGGCGGTCATGAAGGTCGGGAACCGGGTCGCCTCGTCCTTGACGCGCTCGACGATGCCGCCCTCCTGGTCGACGCCGATGAACACCGGCCACCGGCGCCCGTCCCGGCGCGCCGACCGTTGCAGCGCCCGGTTGCTGCGCCGGATCTGGTCGGTCCCGGTGATGTTGTCGTCGAACACGATGACGCCGCCCAGGTGCAGCCCGTTGACCAGCGACCGAGGGGCACGTGTCCCGTCGTACCTGGCCACGATCACCTGCCCGGCCAGCTCACGCAGGCTCAGCCGGGACACCAGCTGCCGTGCCCGGTGGATCTCCGACGTGGTCGGACCCCAGCCGGTGCCGATCGACATCCGTGGCGCCGGCATCCTGGTTTGCTGCGGGGTCTGCGGCCCGGCCGGCTCCGGTGTCGTGCTCGGCTGCTCCGGCTGTTCCGTCGCGGTCGGGGTTCCCGCTGCGAGGTTCGCCGTACCCCTGCCCTCCCCGGGCCCGTCCCCCGCGGGAGCGTCGCCGGTCGAGCAGGCGGTGAGCGTCAGCGCCAGGCACAGCGCCGCAAGTCCCGTGGCTCGGCTGGTGATCACCGGTCCAGTGTCGCAGCCCCGCCGGTCGCTGCAACTTCAGCACATGTGTGCCGGTATTACACGGTCGCGGCGCGCAACCGGTACAACTCCAGCACACAAGTGCGATTGTGGCGCCTGGGCGGGCCAGCCCGCGCTCAGTCGGCGAGCACTGCCGCGGAGTGGGCCGGCAGCTCGAGGCCGCGCTCGCCCACGGTGACGCCCTGGTCCCAGCTGAGCAGCACCCGGCCGGAGATCTCGAACGTGCGGGCGTTCTCGGACAGGTTCACCGCGACCTGGTGCTCACCGCGGCGCATCAGGAAGGTCCCCTGGTCGGCGTCATGCGTGACCGAGACCTCGTCGAGCCGGCCGCTGTGCAGGTCGGGGCGTTCGCGGCGCAGGCAGATCAGGTCGCGGTACCAGCCGAGCAGCCGGGCGTGCGGGTCGTGCACCGGCTCGGACCAGTCCAGCTTCGAACGCTCGAACGTGGCCGGGTCCTGCGGGTCGGGCACCTGCGCCTCGTCCCACCCGTGTGCCGCGAACTCCGCGCGCCGACCCTGGCGTACGGCGTCCGCGAGCTGCGGGTCGGTGTGGTCGGTGAAGTACTGCCAGGGTGTCCGCGCTCCCCACTCCTCGCCCATGAACAGCATCGGGGTCCACGGCGCGGTGAGCAGGATCGCGGCTCCGCACGCGAGCAGGCCGGGGTTGAGGTTCATGGACAGCCGGTCCCCCATGGCCCGGTTGCCGACCTGGTCGTGGGTCTGCAGCGACGCCACGAACCGGTGCCCGGGCACGCTCGCCGGGTCGACCGGACGGCCGTGCCTGCGGCCGCGGAACGACGACCAGGTGCCGTCGTGGAAGAACGGACTGCGCATCACCTTGCCGAGCGCGGCCGGGTCGGCGAAGTCCGCGTAGTAGCCCTGGCTCTCACCGGTCAGGGCGACGTGCAGCGCGTGGTGCACGTCGTCGGCCCACTGGGCGTGCAGCCCCAGGCCGCGCACCGTGCTGCCGGCGCCCCGGGGGGTGACCGTGCCCGGGTCGTTGCGGTCCGACTCCGCGATCAGCCACATCGGCCGGCCGGTCTGCTCCACCCGGGTGTCGACCTCGCGCGACATCTCCTCGAGCAGGTGCAGCGCCCGGTCGTCGTGCAGCTCGTGCACCGCGTCGAGGCGCAGCGCGTCGAGGTGGAACTCGACCTGCCACTGGGCGACGTTGTCCAGCACCCACCGGCGGACCGGGTCGCTGCCGGGAGCGTCCAGGTTCAGCGCCCGACCCCAGGGCGTCTCGTGCCGGTCGGTCAGGTAGGGACCGAACTCCTCGAGGTAGTTCCCGTCCGGCCCGAGATGGTTGTAGACCACGTCGAGGCACACGCCGAGGCCACGACCGTGCGCCGCGTCGACGAACCGTTGCAGGGCGGCCGGCCCGCCGTACACCTCGTGCACCGCGAACGGCGCCACCCCGTCGTACCCCCAGCCGTGCTTGCCGGGGAACGGCGCGAGCGGTAGCAGCTCGACCAACGTGACGCCGAGGTCGGCGAGATGGCCGAGCCGTTCGACGGCGGCGTCGAGCGTCCCCTCGTCGGTGAACGTCCCGACGTGCAGCTCGTAGATGACGGCACCGGCCAGCTCGGTCCCGGCCCATCCGCCGTCGGTCCAGGTGAAGTCGGCCGGGTCGAAGACCTGCGACCAGCCGTGCGGGCCGTGCGGCATCGCCAGCCCACGCGGGTCGGGCCGGGGGTCGCCGCAGTCGAGGGAGAACGCGTACGTCGTCCCGGGTGCTGCGGCTGCGGCGACGTGCCACCAACCGTCCTCGCCACGGGCCATCTCGTGTGCTGCGTCGGGCAGCAGCAGCTCGACCCGCTCGGACGAGGGCGCCCAGACCGTGAACTCGCGCATCAGCGGGCCACCAGCAGGGCCACCGGCATCCGGTCGAAAACGTCGGCGCACTTGACGTCACCGCCGCCGAAGACCGCCCCGGTCAGCTCGTCACGCCAGGTGCCCGCCGGAAGGGTGAGCGTCTCGTCGCGCCAGCCACCGCCGGCGGCGAGCCGGTGCGGGGCACGGGTCACCACGGGGGCGACCCGGTCGGTGCGGACGAAGCCGACGGCGTGCTCGGTCGTCGTCGGCAGGGGTGTGTAGGTCGCCGCGTCCGCGAAGCATTCCGGGAGCTCACGACGTAGCCGCAGCGCCCGCGAGGTGACGAGCAGCTTCTCGTCGTCGAGGTCGACCGGCCCGACCCGGTCGAGGTCGACGAGCCGGCGTTCCCGGTCGCCGTAGTCGACCTCGCGCCGGTTGTCGGGGTCGACCAGGGACAGGTTCACGAGCTCGCAGCCCTGATAGACGTCGGCGACCCCGGGCAGCAGCAGCTGGAGCAGCTTCTGGCCGAGCACGGTGGCGCGGATCCCGTCCTGGTTCTCCGCGACGGCGGTGCGCACGGCGTCGCGCAGTGTGCCGTCGGCCAGCGCGCGGTCGGCGAACCCGAGGACCCGTGCCTCGTAGTCCTCGTCGCCGTCGATCCAGCCGGTGTGCTGCTTGGCCTCGCGCATCGCCTTGGTGAGGTATCCGTGCAACCGCTCACGGGTGATCGGGCCGACCCCGACCAGGGTCTGCCACAGCAGGTGTGCCGTGGGCCGGTCAACACCCGCCTCGTCGGCGGCGTCACGGAAGACGTCGGAGCACCGCTGCCAGGAACCTGTGTCGGCGGCGACGGCGATCAGCCGGGCACGGACGTCCTCGCTGCGCTTGGTGTCGTGCGTGGACAGCGTGGTCATTCCCAGCGGCCATGCCTCCTGCTGGGCCCGTGCCCAGTCGTGCAGCGCCTCCGGTCCGGCGGTCTCCAGCACCCCCGGGTCGCCGCCGACCTCGTTCAGTGCCACCAGGCGGTGCCAGCGGTAGAACGTGGTGTCCTCGATCCCCTTGGCCATCACGGGGCCCCACGTCTGCTGCAGCCGGACCGCGAAGTCGTCGGCCGGCACCTCGTCGTGGTGCTCGGCCATCGCCACGTCCACCAGCTGCTCGAGCTCGGCGCGGAGGTCGGGGCGAGCGGTGACGGCCTCGTCGAACGCAGCCTGGAGGCGTTGCCGGGCGAGGGGGGTGAGCCGCTTGTCGGGATGGACGTAGGCGCGGTAGACCTCACCGGCCACGAGCAGCTCGACCACCGCTTCCTCGAGCCGGTCCGGGTCCGCGTCGGGAAACAGCTCGCGGGCCCGGCGTGTCAGCCGGTGCAGCTCGGGCCCGAGCAGGTCATGGACGACCGTGCGCTTGGCGCGCTCGACGACGCCCTCGATGTCCGGGTCGCCGCCGGCGTCGATCCAGGTCCGGTCCAGCACGGGCAGCGCGGCGGGGTCGACCAGCGCGGTGGTGACCGCGAGCATCGCGTCGTAGCCGGTGGTCCCGTCGCACGCCCACGACGAGGGCAGCCGTTCACGCCCCTCGAGGATCTTCTCCACCCAGATCCCGGTCCCCGGCCGCGCAGCTGCCCGGAGCTGGCGCAGGTAGCCCTCGGGATCCGCCAGCCCGTCGGGGTGGTCGATCCGGAAGCCCTCGATCACGCCGCGGTGGTTCAGGTCCAGGAGCAGCCGGTGGGTCGCCTCGAACACGTCGGGCAGCTCCACCCGGACCGCGATCAGCTCGTCGATGTCGAAGAACCGCCGGTAGTTCAGCATTGCGTCGGTGTCCCGCCAGTTGGCGAGCTGGTAGTGCTGCCGCTGCAGCACCTCGACGACGTCGTCGCCCTCGGTGCCCAGGGCGACCGGGAGGACGTGGTCGAAGTAGCGGACCACCGGCTCACCGTCGTGCTCACCGAGCACGATCTCGCCGGCGTCGAGCGCCTCCTGCAGCGTGCCGCCCAGGATGGGCAGGCCGAGCCGGCCGCCGCCGGCCTTCCAGTCGATGTCGAACCAGTGCGCGGTCGCCGCGTCACGTCCTTCGCGCAGCACCTGCCACAGCGGTGCGTTGGCGTGCTCCGGCGCCACGAACGCCATGTGGTTGGGCACCACGTCGACGATGATGCCGAGTCCCTGCTGCCGTGCGGCCTCGGCCAGCGACAACAGTCCGGCCTCACCACCGAGCTCGGTGTTGATCCTGGTGTGGTCGAGCACGTCGTACCCGTGCTGCGATCCGGGCACCGCCTGCAGCACCGGGGACAGGTAGAGGTGGGTGACGCCGAGCGCGGCGAGGTAGGGAACGCGGGCCTGTGCGTCGGCGAAGGTGAAGCCGGCGTGCAGCTGCAGTCGGTAGGTGGCGGTCACGCGGGCTGGGTTCCCCTCCCCCTCTGGCTGAAACATTCCGGCGGCTAGCCCTGCTGCAGGTTGGCCTTTTCCGCGCCGATCGTGGTGTCGTCACCGTGACCGGTGTGCACCAGGGTGTCGTCCGGCAGCACGAGCAGCTTCTCGGTGATCGAGGCGACGATCGTGTCGTGGTCGCTGAACGACCGACCTGTGGCTCCCGGTCCGCCCTGGAACAGCGTGTCGCCGGTGAAGACCCGGCCGAGGTCCTCGGCGTAGAAGCAGACGGCGCCGGGTGCGTGACCGGGGGTGTGGATCACCCGGAGCCGGGTGCCGGCGACCTCGATGATCTGCCCCTCGGACAGGTCCACGTCCCACAGCTCACCGGGGTGGGTGAGCTCCCACACCGGCCGGTCGTCGGGATGGAGGAGGATCGGGGCCTGGGTCTCGGTCCGCAGCTTCGGCGCCATCCGCACGTGGTCGTCGTGCGCGTGGGTGCACAGGATGGCCTTCAGCCGCCGCTCCCCCACCAGCGCGAGGATCGGTGCGACGTCGTGCGGTGCGTCGATCACCACGCACTCGGTGTCGTCGCCGACGACCCACACGTTGTTGTCGACCTCGAACGTCTCGCCGTCGAGGGTGAACGTGCCGGCGGTGACGGTGTGGTCGACCCGGACCGCGTCCGCCGCGCTCACAGGACCACCACCGAGCGCAGCACGTTGCCGGTGTGCATCCGGTCGAAGGCGGCCTCCACGTCGTCGAGGCCGATCTTCTCGGTGACGAACGCGTCGAGGTCGAGGCGGCCCTGCTGGTAGAGGTCGACCAGCATCGGGAAGTCCCGTGAGGGCAGGCAGTCGCCGTACCACGAGGACTTCAACGCCCCGCCGCGGCCGAACACGTCGATCAGCGGGATCTCGGGGACCGTCATCTCCGGGGTCGGCACCCCGACCAGGACCACCGTCCCGGCCAGGTCCCGGGCGTAGAACGCCTGCTTCCAGGTCTCCGACCGGCCGACCGCGTCGATCACCACATCCGCACCGAACCCACCGGTCAGCTCCCGGACCGCGTCCACCACGTCCGTGTCCGTGGCGTTGACCGTGTGCGTGGCGCCCAGGTTCCGCGCCCACCCCAGCTTCTGCTCATCGAGGTCGACCGCGATGATCTTGCTCGCCCCGGCCAGCCGGGCCCCGGCCACCGCCGCCGAACCCACCCCGCCGCAGCCGATCACCGCCACACTCATCCCCCGGCCCACGTTGCCGGTGTTGATCGCCGCCCCCAGCCCGGCCATCACCCCACACCCGAGCAGCCCGACCGCCGCCGGCGACGCCGACGGATCGACCTTGGTGCACTGCCCGGCGGCGACCAGCGTCTTCTCCGCGAACGCACCGATCCCCAACGCCGGGGACAGCTCGGTGCCGTCCTCCAACGTCATCTTCTGGGTCGCGTTATGGGTGTCGAAGCAGTACCACGGCTCACCCCGCTCACACGCCCGGCAGGCCCCGCACACCGCGCGCCAGTTCAGCACCACGAAGTCCCCCGCAGCCACCTCGGTCACCCCCTCACCGACCGCCTCCACCACACCCGCGGCCTCATGCCCGAGCAGGAACGGGAACTCGTCGTTGATCCCACCCTCCCGGTAGTGCAGATCGGTGTGACACACCCCGCAGGCCTGAACCGCCACCACCGCCTCACCGGGACCCGGGTCGGGGACGTTGATCGTCTCCACGCTCACCGGCGCGCCCTTCGACCTGGCGACGACTGCACGGACCTGCTGCATGAAACCCCTCCTGGATGAACTATCCCGGGCACCGTTGTGCCGTCCGGTCAGCCTAATGGAGGCGCATCACCGGTGAATGCACCAGAGTGATGTCCGAGTCCAGCCGGCGGGTGAGCACTTTTCGAGCCTGGTCGCTTGAGGCCTATCGCTAGAGCGTGCCCCCGCTGGTTGTTCGGGAAGGCATTGGACG
>DATFGA010000027.1:0-8287 GCA_035249775.1 Nocardioidaceae bacterium
CTGATCGGACCCGACGAGACGCGACCGGACCTGATGATCGTGGTCGTCAACGACGACGGGGGAAGCATCTTCGCCTCGCTGGAGCAGGGCGCTCCGACGTACTCCTCCTCCTTCGAGCGGTTGTTCGGCACCCCGCTCCGCGCCGACCTGGCCGCCCTGTGCGCGGCCACCGCGACGCCGCACCGGCGGGTGACCTCCCGCGAGGGGCTCGCCGCCGCGCTCGACTCGCCGGTCGGGGGGATCGAGGTGGTCGAGGCGGTGGTGTGTCGCGACAACCGGCGTGACCTGGATGCCGCGATCCGGGCGCTGGTCACAGGCTGACCCGCGCAGCATGATGGGCGCATGCGGATCACGAAGTTCACCCACGCGTGCGTCCGGATCGAAGCCGACGGGCAGGTACTGGTCCTCGACCCCGGTTCCTTCTCCGAGAAGGAGTCCGTCGACGGCGCGACCGGCGTACTGGTCACCCACGAGCACGCCGACCACCTCTCCGTGGACAACCTGCGGGCCACCGACGCGCCGATCTACACGATCGCCGCGGTCGCGGACAAGATCCGGGACGAGGCGCCCGATGTAGCCGAGCGGGTCACCGTCGTCGCGCCGGGTGACCAGATCGACGCCGGGCTACCGGTGCGCGTGGTCGGCGAGATGCACGCCGTGATCCACGAGGACATCCCACGGATCCACAACAGCGGCTACCTGGTCACCGTCGGCGGCCGCGCCGTCTACCATCCCGGGGACGCGTTCAGCCTGCCCGGGCACGCCGTCGACGTGCTGCTGGCGCCGGTGTGCGCGCCGTGGAGCAAGACCGCCGAGGTGATCGACTTCGTGCGGGCCGTCGGCGCGCCGAGGACGTTCGCGATCCACGACCTGGTGTTCAGCGACTTCGGCCTAGGCCTGGTGGAGAACCTGCTGGGCGGGAGGCTGGAGGGACGGGACCAGGAGTACCGCCGGATGCTCCCGGGCGAGGACCTTCCGCTCTGAGGGCTCAGGCGCCGGAGACCGCGTCGCGCACCGGCACGAACTTGGCCTGCGCCTCGGCGAGCTCGGCCTCCGGGTCGGAGCTGGCCACGATCCCGCACCCGGCGAAGAGCCGGACGGTCCGGCCGTCGACCTCCGCGGAGCGCAGCGCGATGCCCCACTCACCGTCACCGGCGGCGTCCATCCACCCGACCGGCCCGGCGTAGCGGCCGCGGTCCATGCTCTCGATCTCGGTGATCACCTGCTTGGCGACCTCGGTCGGGGTGCCGCCCACCGCGGCCGACGGGTGCAGCGCCTCGGCCAGCTCCAGGGACCCGGCGGACTCGTCGCCGGAATCGTTGGCGACGCCGGCGACGTCGGTGGCCAGGTGCATCACGTTCGGCAGGTGCAGCACGAACGGTGACTCGGGGACGTTCATCGAGGTGCAGTGCGGGGCCAGCGCCTCGGCGACCGAGCGGACGGCGTACTCGTGCTCCTCCAGGTCCTTCGACGAGCGGGCCAGGGTGGCGGCCAGCGCCAGGTCGCGGGCGTCGTCGCCGGTACGTCGGATCGTCCCGGCCAGCACTCGCGAGGTGACCAGTCCACGTTCCCTGCGGACCAGCATCTCCGGCGTCGCCCCGAACAGCCCGTCCACGTGGAAGGTCCAGCACATCGGGTAGGTCTCGGCCAGCCGCTGCAGGGGCCAGCGCAGGTCGATGTCCTCGTCGGCGGCGGCGACCAGGTCCCGCGCGAGCACAACCTTCTCCAGGTCACCGTCGTTGATCCGGCGGACCGCCTCGGCGACCACGCTCTCCCAGTCGGTGCCGCTGAGAGCTCCGTCCACGAAGGTCACTCCGGTGGGCGCGGCCGGCGGGTCGGTGGGTTCCAGGACGGGTGGCGTGGAGATCCCGGCGAGGCCGATGGTGGTGACCCAGGTGATGTCGCCGCGGCGGCCGACGACGACCTCGGGGACGACCAGGACGCTGTCGCCGGGCTCGTCGGCGAAGGCGAAGGAGCCGAACGAGACCAGGCCGGTGCCGGGCTGCTTCACCTCGTCGCGGACGACGGCGGCCTGCGACATCTCCGTCCACCAGCCGCGGGCGTCCGCGAACCGCTCAGCGCCCTTGGTCCGGATCGCCGCGGCGGTTCCCCAGCCGACCAGCCCGTCGCCGCGTCGTACCCAGGCGACCGTGTCCTCGGGCGGGAGCAGTGCCAGCAGCCGGCCGGGATCGTCGACCGGGACGGTCCGCACGACGAGCGGGGTCGCCTCGATGGAGCCTTCGGGTGCAGTGGTCACGGTGTGCCAGCCTACGTCGGCGCTCGGGGATCCTCTCCATCGAGGGCGCCGGGCGGCGGCTGTCTAAGGTGTTCCCCGTGACCCGCGCATTCCTGGACAAGAAGCCCGCCGACGTCGCCGCGATGTTCGACGACGTGGCGAAGCGCTACGACCTGACCAACGACATCTTGTCCCTGGGCCAGGACCGCCGGTGGCGCAAGGACGTGCTCGACGCGGTCGACCCGAAGCCGGGGGAGAAGGTGCTCGACCTCGCCGCCGGGACGGGTACGTCGAGCCAGCCGTTCGCCGACCGCGGAGCGCAGGTGGTGCCCTGCGACTTCTCGATCGGGATGCTCCGCGTCGGCAAGCAGGCCAAGCCGCATCTCGGGTTCACCGCCGGAGACGGCACCCGGCTCCCATTCGCCGACGACACCTTCGACGCGGTGACGATCTCGTTCGGCCTCCGCAACATCGTCGACCCCGATGCAGGACTCCGCGAGATGCTCCGGGTGACCCGGCCCGGCGGCCGGCTGGTCGTGTGCGAGTTCAGCCACCCGACCTGGGCGCCGTTCCGCACCGTCTACATCGAGTACCTGATGAAGGCGCTCCCGCCGATCGCCCGTGCGGTCTCGTCGAGCCCGGACGCCTACGTCTACCTGGCCGAGTCGATCCGGGCCTGGCCCGACCAGGACGGTCTCGCGCGCCGGATCACCGCCGCCGGCTGGACGCAGACCCGGTGGCGCAACCTGACCGGCGGGATCGTCGCGCTTCATCACGCCACCGCGTAGGGACCGCGACAGGCACCGCCTAACCTCGGAAGCATGATCCAGGCGATGCACACGCTCATCTACTCCGACGACGCGGCCGCCACCCGCGCCTTCTTCAAGAACGTCCTGCGATGGAAGTTCACAGAAGACGACGAGTCGGGGGAGGACTGGCCGATCTTCCGGACCGGCCCGAGCGAGCTCGGCGTGCACCCGACCCGCGGCGAGTGGGAGGGCGAGGAGTACTCCTCACCCCGGCACCACTCAGTGTCGCTGATGTGCGACGACCTCGAGGAGACGGTCGAGGACCTGCGGGGAAGGGGTGCGGAGTTCAGCGGCGACGCCCAGGACATGGGCTTCGGCACCGGGATCATGCTGCGGGTGCCGGGCGCGGACGACATCCTGCTGTACCAGCCGAGGCACCCCACGGCGTACGACCTCTGACCCGCAATTAGACAACGACTTCGTTGCGGAAATGCCCTGGTCAGCCACGGTTTTACGGGTCGCCGGTGGGGCACAGGGCCCGAGTCGCATCGGGTCGCACGGACCTCTAGACTGTGCCGTTGTGGCAGTTCGTGAAGGAATTCACTAAGTCACATACGCGCCTGAGCAGCACAGTTCAACCAGGGAAATCGAGGTAGCCCGATGAGCCGGACCACCGCCGACGAGCGGCAGGCCGACGTCATCGTCGTCGGCGCCGGTCCGGCCGGTTCGACCACCGCGTTCCACCTCGCCTCGACCGGTGCCGACGTGCTGCTGCTCGAGAAGGCGGCCTTCCCCCGCGACAAGGTGTGCGGGGACGGCCTGACCCCTCGCGCGGTCAAGCAGCTGGTCGGGCTCGGGATCGACCTCGACGCCCCCGGCTGGACCCGCAACAACGGTCTGCGGATCGTCGGCGCAGGACACCGGCTCGAGCTGCCGTGGCCCGAGCTGGCCAGCTTCCCGCCGTACGGCATGGTCCGCACCCGGATGGACTTCGACGAGATCCTCGCCCGCCACGCGGAGAAGGCCGGTGCCCGGCTGATGGAGCGTACGGCGGTCACCGGGCCGGTCGTCGACGAACGGACCGGGCGGGTCGTCGGTGTGACCGCGAAACCGGTCGACGACCAGGGCCGCAAGCTCGGCGACGAGACGACCTACGCCGCCCCCGTGGTGATCGCCTGCGACGGGGTGTCCTCCCGGCTGGCCACCTCGCTCGGCCTCGAGCGCCGCGAGAACCGCCCGATGGGGGTCGCCGTCCGCGCCTACTACGAGACGCCGCGCCACGACGACGAGTGGATGGAGTCCTGGCTCGAGCTGTGGGACGGCACCCCGGGCCAGAGCAACCTGCTGCCCGGCTACGGCTGGATCTTCGGCGTCGGCGACGGCACCGCCAACGTCGGGCTCGGCATCCTGAACACCTCCAAGGCGTTCCAGACCGTCGACTACAAGGACGTGCTGCGCCGCTGGCTCGCGCACACGCCGGAGGAGTGGGGCTTCCGCGAGGAGAACCGGGTCGGCCGGATCGCGTCCGCGGCGCTGCCGATGGGTTTCAACCGCAAGCCCCACTACACCCGCGGGATGCTGCTGGTCGGCGACTCCGGCGGGATGGTCAACCCGTTCAACGGTGAGGGCATCGACTACGCGATGGAGTCCGGGCATCTCGCCGCCGAGACGGTGGTGCAGGCGCTGGCCCTTCCCGACGGAGCCCGCGAACGGGTCCTGCAGGGCTACGCCGCGACGCTGGACGACCGCTACGGCGGCTACTTCACGCTCGGCCGGGTGTTCGCGAAGATGATCGGCAACCCCACGTTCATGAAGCACGCCACCCGCTACGGCCTGCCCCGCCACACCCTGATGAAGTTCATGCTCAAGCTGATGGCGAACCTCACCGATCCGCGCGACGGCGACGTCTCGGACCGGCTGATCAACGCGCTCAGCAAGGTGGCCCCGGCCGCCTGAGGGCGACCGCGACCTGCACGACCGACAGCACAACAGGCAGCACACGACAGACAGGAGGGTCCGACCGGTGGAGCTCTACACACCCGTCCTCGCGCTCGGATTGCTCGCCGCGGGCTTCGCGGTGTTCTCGCTGATCATGAGCTCACTGGTCGGCCCGAAGCGCTACAACCGGGCGAAGCTCGACTCCTACGAGTGCGGCATCGAGCCGACGCCGCAGCCGGTCGGCGGTGGCCGCTTCCCGGTCAAGTACTACATCACCGCGATGATGTTCATCGTCTTCGACATCGAGATCGTCTTCCTCTACCCCTGGGCCGTCGCCTTCGACAACATGGCGGTGTTCGGTCTGGTGGAGATGGTCTTGTTCATCCTCACGATCTTCGTCGCGTACGCCTACGTGTGGCGTCGCGGCGGCCTGGAATGGGACTGACTGACACATGGGTCTAGAAGAGAAGCTCCCCAGCGGCGTACTGCTGACCACCGTCGAGAACGTCGCCGGCTACTTCCGCAAGGCGTCGTTCTGGCCGGCCACGTTCGGCCTCGCCTGCTGCGCGATCGAGATGATGACCACCGGCGCGCCCAAGTACGACCTCGGCCGCTTCGGCATGGAGGTGTTCCGGGCCTCGCCGCGCCAGGCCGACCTGATGATCGTCGCCGGCCGGGTCAGCCAGAAGATGGCCCCGGTGCTGCGCCAGATCTACGACCAGATGCCCGACCCCAAGTGGGTGCTCGCGATGGGTGTGTGCGCCAGCTCCGGCGGGATGTTCAACAACTACGCGATCGTGCAGGGGGTCGACCACGTGGTGCCGGTCGACATGTACCTGCCCGGTTGCCCGCCGCGGCCCGAGATGCTGATCGACGCGATCCTCAAGCTGCACGACCAGGTGCAGCACTCCAAGCTCGGCGTGAACCGTGACGCGCAGGTCATCGAGAACGAGAACGACGCGCTGACCGCGCTGCCCACTTCCGACATGAGGGGGCTGCTGCGATGAGCCCCAAGGAGCCGCAGGAGTTCGACGAGGTCACCGAGGGCACCGAGGACGACGCCACCGGGCTCATGCCGGAGAACACGCTCCCGGCCGACCCGGAGCAGCTCGAGCCCGAGGTGATCGACGTCCGCAAGGGCATGTTCGGGGTGCACGGCTCCGGCGACACCTCCGGCTACGGCGGCATCCTCCGGCCTGTCGCGATGCCCGGTGGTTCACCGCGGCCGTACGGCGGCTGGTTCGACGAGATGGCCGATGCCCTGGGCGGCGCACTGTCGAGCGCCGGGATCACGAGCGCCGTCGAGAAGGTCGTCGTGCACCGCGGCGAGATCACGTTCTTCATCCGCCGCGCCGACCTGCTCGAGACGGTCCGCACGCTGCGCAACGACCCCGCCTTGCGCTTCGAGTTCTGCTCGGGCGTCTCCGGCGTGCACTACCCGAGCGACGAGGGCCGGGAGCTGCACGCGGTCTACCACCTGCTGTCGATGACCCACAACCGGCGGATCCGGCTCGAGGTGACCTGCCCCGACAGCGACCCGCACATCCCTTCGGTGGTCGCGATCTACCCGACCAGCGACTGGCACGAGCGCGAGACCTACGACTTCTTCGGGATCATCTTCGACGGCCACCCGTCGCTGACCCGGATCCAGATGCCCGACGACTGGCCGGGCCATCCGCAGCGCAAGGACTACCCCCTCGGTGGCATCCCCGTGGAGTACAAGGGCGCCACCATCCCACCGCCGGACCAGCGGAGGTCCTACAACTGATGAGCACCACACACGATCCCTACGCACAGTCCGCCGACACCACCACCGGCAAGGTCTTCACCGTCACCGGCCAGGACTGGGACTCGATCGTCCAGGGCGTCGCCGACGAGGCCGAGGAACGCATCGTCGTCAACATGGGCCCGCAGCACCCGTCCACCCACGGCGTGCTCCGGCTGATCCTCGAGCTCGAGGGCGAGACGGTCACCGAGGCCCGCTGCGGCATCGGCTACCTGCACACCGGCATCGAGAAGAACATGGAGTTCCGCTCCTGGACGCAGGGCGTCACGTTCTGCACCCGGATGGACTACCTAGCCCCGTTCTACAACGAGACGACGTACGTCCTCGGCGTCGAGCGGCTCCTCGACATCGAGGACGACATCCCGGAGAAGGCCACCGTGATGCGGGTGCTCCTGATGGAGCTGAACCGGATCTCCTCGCACCTGGTCGCGATCGCCACCGGCGGCATGGAGATCGGTGCGCTGACGGTGATGACCATCGGCTTCCGTGAGCGCGAGCTGGTCCTTGACCTGTTCGAGCTGATCACCGGCCTGCGGATGAACCACGCGTTCATCCGGCCCGGCGGCGTCGCCCAGGACATGCCGCCCGGCGCGCTCGACGAGATCCGCGACTTCATCGCGCTGATGAAGAAGCGGCTTCCGGAGTACGCCGACCTCTGCAACGCGAACCCGATCTTCAAGGCCCGGCTCGTCGACGTCGGCCAGCTCGACCTCGCCGGCTGCCTCGCCCTGGGGATCAGCGGCCCGCCGCTGCGCTCGACCGGCTACCCGTGGGACCTGCGCAAGAGCCAGCCCTACTGCGGCTACGAGGACTACGACTTCGAGGTCGTCACCTGGGACACCCCCGACGCCTACGGCCGGTTCCGGATCCGGCTCGCGGAGATGTGGGAGTCGCTGAAGATCGTCGAGCAGTGCGCGGACCGGCTCGCCGACCTCGAGGGCGCCCCGGTGATGATCGGCGACAAGAAGATCGCATGGCCGAGCCAGCTCGCGCTCGGCAGCGACGGGATGGGCAACAGCCTCGACCACATCCGGCACATCATGGGTGAGTCGATGGAGGCGCTGATCCACCACTTCAAGCTGGTGACGGAGGGCTTCCGGGTTCCGGCCGGCCAGGCCTACGTCCCGGTCGAGTCGCCGCGCGGCGAGCTCGGCGCCCACGTCGTCTCCGACGGCGGCACCCGGCCGTTCCGGGCGCACTTCCGGGACCCGTCGTTCACGAACCTGCAGGCAACCTCGGTGATGAGCGAAGGCGGCATGGTCGCCGACGTGATCGTCGCCATCGCATCGATCGACCCGGTGATGGGTGGAGTGGACAGATGACCCAGAAGCACATCGAGGCCGCCGGCCTCTCGTTGCGCGACGAGCTGCCGTCGACGTACGCCGAGCTCAAGGAGATCGCCGCGCGTTACCCGCAGCCGCGCTCGGGGCTGCTGCCGATGCTGCACCTCGTGCAGAGCGTCGAGGGCCGGGTCACCTCGCGCGGCATCGAGGCGTGCGCGGAGATCCTCGACATCTCCGCCGCCGAGGTCGCCGGTGTGGCGACCTTCTACACGATGTACAAGCGCCGCCCGGTCGG
>DATFGA010000028.1:0-3429 GCA_035249775.1 Nocardioidaceae bacterium
AGATCCTCTGCGAGTCGCACCTGCTCCCCGGCGCGCTGATCCGCAACGACCACCGCAAGTTCATCTGCCGCGACCAGCGTCTCCGGATCGAGAACAACGCGACCGCGTGGACCAACGAGTACGACGCGGGCGCCGAGATCACGATCGTCCTCAAGAACGGTGAGGGCGGCTTCGTCGCGGACGAGGCGACGCTGGACATGCTCGAGGGCGAGGGACGGGTGGTGGCTCGCTACGTCGGCGCCAACCCGAACGGCTCGGTCCGCGGCATCGCCGGGATCGCCAACGACCGCGGGAACGTGGTCGGCCTGATGCCGCACCCCGAGCACGCCGTCGAGGACCTGACCGGTCCCGGCACCGACGGGCTCGCCTTCTTCACCTCCGCGATCAAGGCGCTCGCGAACGTCTAACCGGCCGTCCGGCGGACCGAGTCACGGGCGGTGTCCGAGAGCTGCTTGACGATCGCCTCCAACGGTCCCCGGATCGCGCGCAGCCGGAACAGGGCACCGATCGAGACCACCAGCAGCACGTGCTTCACGAACGTCTCGGTGTTGTCCTCGGGCCAGATCTGCGGGGTCCGCATCACCACGTGCAGGCTGTAGAGGGTCAGCGTCATCGCGCCCGCACCGAACACGACCGCGATCACCTTCGGCGCCAGCCGGCTGACCAAGAGGCAGGCCCCGGTCACCAGCAGCGCACTTCCGATGGTGTGTGCCAGGTCGAACGGCGTCCCCGAGTGCGGCGCCTTCACCACCAGCCACCACCAGGACCCGGTCGGCGTGGTGCCGAAGAGCCCATGAGCCAGTACCTCCTCGAGCTCACCGGCCCGCGGCGCGTCGTACGTGCGCTGCAGCGTCTCCATCACCCCGGGCCGCGCGAGCAGCGCCTCGGAGAGGTACCAGCTCGCCGCCGCGACCAACGCGCCCGGCACCAGCACCCGGACCACGTTCGACGTGCGGGACAGGTCGAGCCGGCCGACCGCCATCCCCGCCAGCAGGTAGGCCATCCACGGGACGACCGGGTAGTAGCCGGTGAACGCCAGCTCGGTGACCAGCTGCCACGGCGCGGTGAGCATCTCGAAGCGGGGACTGGCCAGGGTCGGGTCGGGCAGGTGCGGACGCAGCAGGTGGGAGAGCACCGGTACGACGAGCAGCCAGATGCCGCTGAGCACGGCAAGGGACCGTGCCCGCAAGCGGAGGAAGGGGATCCCGAGCAGGAACAGGAGGCCGTAGTAGGTGAGGATGATCGCGATCCCCGAACCGAGGCCGCCGAGCGCCATCCCGATCCCGGCCACGATCAGGGCTCGGACGACCAGGCCGCCGGCGGCCGCCTCCCGCTCCCGGCCGCGCAACGGCGTCGAGCCGCCGGTCATCAGCGCCAGGCTCACCCCGGCGAGCACCGCGAACAACGCCGAGGCCCGGCCACCGGCCAGCTGCTGGACGAAGGTGACGCCGTCCTCGTCGACCGCGACCAGGGCATGGGTGGCGATCATCCCGATCAGCGCCAGGCAACGGGCCATGTCCAGGCCCACCACGCGGCCCGCCGGGACGATCGGTCTCATGCGCCGATCCTGCCAGGCCTCCGGTCAGTCGATGCGGACCCGGAAGATCCGGTCGTCGGTGCGGCCGGGTGTCGCTCGTCCGTCACGGTTGGACGTGGTGACCCACAGCGAGCCGTCCGGGGCCGCCGCCACCGAGCGGATCCGGCCGAACCGGCCCGCGAAGTAGCGTCGCTTGCGCCCCTTGCGCCGGCCGCTCAGCACCACCGAGTAGACACACTCACCCTGGAGAGCACCCAGCCAGGCCCGGCCCCGGCGGACCGCGACGCCGCTCGGCGAGCAGTCGTCGGTGTCCCACTGCGCGAGCGGGTCCCGGAAGCCGCCGCGGCCGTCCTTGCCCTCGACGTGGGGCCACCCGTAGTTGCGTCCCTTGACGATGTGGTTGAGCTCGTCCTTGTCCTTCTCGCCGAACTCGCTGGCCCACAGCCGCCCGTCCGGGCCGAAGGTGATCTGTTCCGGGTTGCGGTGGCCGTAGCTCCAGGTGCGGTTGCCGAACGGGTTGCCGGCGGGGACGCGGCCGCGCGGGGTCACCCGGAGCACCTTCCCGGCGAGCGAGCCGCGGTCCTGGGCGGCGGAGGCGTTCTCGGCGTCGCCGGTGGAGATGAACAGGTGCCCGCCCGGGCCGAAGGCAAGCCCGCCTCCGTTGTGGTGCAGCGCCTTGGGGATCCCCTTGAGCACCACCTGCTTCTTGCCGAGCCGGCCCCGCCGGAACCGCATCCGCACCACCCGGTTGTCGGTGCGGGAGGTCATGAAGGCGTAGACCCACCGGTTCCTTCGGAAGTTCGGGTGCAGCGCCAGGCCGAGCAGGCCGCCCTCGCCGCCGGCCGAGGCGTTGCTGACCACGCCGCGGACCCTGCCCACCGACCGGTAGCCCCCACGCTTCCGCACCCGCAGGATCCGGCCGGTGTCCCGCTCGGACACAAGCGCGTCACCGCTCGGCAGGAACGCGATGCCCCACGGCACGTCGATGTTGCGGGCCAGCACCTTGGTCACCCGCGGCGCCGCCTCCGCCGGGCTCAGCAGCGCGCCCCCCACGGGCAACGCGGCGGCGGCCGGCAGGACCAGTCCGGCCTTGAGCAGTGAACGACGTTCCATGAAGTCCTCCGGGGAGCGGTCTCGGCGCTGGGTGGTCATACCCTGCCAGAGGAAAGTAAAGATCCGCGAGACCCGAACCGCGGCCGGCACCGGCGCGGCGGGTAGATTGAGCGGAGCCCGACGCCCGTGCGAGAACCGTCCGAAAGCCTGACTCGGTGACTGAACAGCGCCCTCACGACATCAACCGGCTCGACACCGTCGACCACGCCGCCACCTCCCCGGACCGGCAGCAGCCCTGGGCCGACCTGGGCCTGAAGTCCGACGAGTACGCCAACATCCGCGAGATCCTCGGCCGCCGGCCCACCTCCAGCGAGCTGGCGATGTACTCGGTGATGTGGAGCGAGCACTGCTCCTACAAGTCGAGCAAGGTGCACCTCAAGCAGTTCGGCGAGAAGGTCACCGACGAGATGCGCGAGCACCTGATGGTCGGCATCGGCGAGAACGCCGGCGTGGTCGACATCGGGGACGGGTACGCCGTCACGTTCAAGGTCGAGTCGCACAACCACCCGTCGTACGTCGAGCCCTACCAGGGCGCGGCCACCGGCGTCGGCGGCATCGTCCGCGACATCCTGGCGATGGGCGCCCGCCCGGTCGCGGTGATGGACCCCCTGCGCTTCGGCCCCCTTGACGCCCCGGATACCCACCGGGTGCTGCCCGGGATCGTCGCCGGGGTCGGCGGCTACGGCAACTGCCTGGGCCTGCCCAACATCGGCGGGGAGGCGGTCTTCGACGAGACGTACGCCGGCAACCCGCTGGTGAATGCGCTCTGCGTGGGCGTG
>DATFGA010000029.1:0-4833 GCA_035249775.1 Nocardioidaceae bacterium
CCGACCAGGACCAGGTGGACGTGCATCATCTCGTGCACGTAGACCGATCGCAGCGACGCGTCGTACCACTCGGTGAAGTAGAGCGCCCACGGGCTGATCACGAACAGCAGGAAGGTCAGCGGCGCGAACGAGAGCACCTTCGCGACCCGCGAGTGCAGCACCGACAGCAGCCACCCGCGCGGCCGCTTCGGCAGGGTGCGCAGCGCCAGCGTGACCGGGGCCCCGAGAGCGAGGAACAGCGGCACCATCATCGACAGGATCATGTGCTGGACCATGTGCACGCTCAGCAGCGCGGTGTCGTAGGCCCCGAGGCCCGAGGAGACCGCGAAGTAGAAGCTGCCCATGCCGAGCACGACGAAGCTCAGCGTGCGCATGACGGGCCACTTGTCGCCTCGCGAGTGGAGCACCCACACGCCGTACAGATAGAGACCGGTGACCCACACGGAGACCACGAACAGGAACGGGTCGATGCCCCACTCGGTGAACACCCGGGAGACCGAGAACGGGGGCAGCTCGGAGAGGTCCGAGGGCCCGGCAAACACGCGCACGCCACCAGATTAGGCAGCCCGATCCGCCCTTTCCTGCGGCGGGTGCGGCGAATGTGAAGAAGATGACGGTGAAACACAGGGGGTCGGGGTTCCACCGAGGGGGCTTACCGACATAATGGCCGGGTGGCGACAGCAACTGTGATTCCTGCATCCCGTCTGCACGGGCATCATGACCGTCCGAGCATGGTCAGCGTTGGCACCATCGTCTGGCTCTCCAGTGAGCTGATGTTCTTCGCCGCGCTCTTCGCTGCCTACTACACGATCCGGGCGGTCAGCCCCGATCTGTGGGCGCAGGAGGTCGAGAAGCTGAACGTGCCGTTCGCCTCGGTGAACACCACGATCCTCGTGCTGTCGTCGCTGACCTGCCAGCTCGGTGTGTTCGCCGCGGAGCGCGGCCAGGTCGGTCGCACCGGCAGCCCGCTGAACGTCAAGGGCTGGGGCCTGCGCGAGTGGTTCACGCTCACCTACATCATGGGCGCGATCTTCGTGGCCGGTCAGGCGCTGGAGTACGCCGAGCTGATCCACGAGAACGTCACCATCCCGTCCTCGGCCTACGGCTCGGTGTTCTACCTGACCACCGGGTTCCACGGGATCCACGTGTTCGGCGGCCTGGTCGCCTTCCTCTTCGTTCTGGGCCGCACCTACATGGCCCGCAAGTTCACCCACGAGCAGGCGGTCAGCGCCATCGTCGTGTCCTACTACTGGCACTTCGTCGATGTCGTGTGGATCGGTCTGTTCGCGACCATCTACCTGATCCAGTGACCCGAGAAAGCGGAATCTTCGTGCGACTCCTCCCAGGTCGAATCTCAGGCCGGCTCTCAGCGAAACGACGCAGCCCGATCGCGGGTCTCGTCGTGCTGCTGATGGGGCTGCTGTTCACCGGCGGTGCCTATGCGGTGCTCTCGCCGGCGACCGCGCAGGACGACCTCGGCGACAACGAGGCGCTGGTCGCCCAGGGTCGCGAGCTGTTCCTGGTCGGCTGCGCGTCCTGCCACGGCAAGAACGCTGAGGGGATCATCGACCAGAAGGGCACCCAGTACGGCCCGTCGCTGGTCGGCGTGGGCGCGGCCGCAGTGGACTTCCAGGTCAGCACCGGCCGGATGCCGATGGCACAGCCGGGCGCGCAGGCTCCTCGCAAGGACTCGGTCTACAGCGACGAGGAGGTGCGCGCGCTGGCGGCGTACGTCGCCTCGCTCGGCCCCGGCCCGGCCATCCCGACCGAGGACCAGTACAGCGTCGAGAACGCCGACAACGACTCGGTGGTCCGCGGCGGCCAGTTCTTCCTGACCAACTGCACCGCCTGCCACAACTTCGCGGGCACCGGCGGCGCGCTGCCGCAGGGCAGGTACGCCCCCACGCTCGAGGGCGTCGACCCGAAGTACATCTACGAAGCGATGCTCACCGGTCCGCAGCAGATGCCGGTGTTCTCCGACGAGGTCCTCGAGCCCGACGAGAAGCGCGACATCATCGCCTACATCAAGAGCCTCGAGGAGGCACCGAACTACGGCGGCTTCTCGCTCGGGGGCTATGGACCGGTGTCTGAGGGCATGTTCGCCTGGCTCCTGGGGATCGGCTCGCTGGTCGGGTTCGCGATCTGGATCGCCGCGAACTCCACCCGCTCGAAGAAGGGGACGAAGGCGTGACCGACAAGCACGGCAGCGACATGGTCGTCCCCGGCAACGACGAGGCGATCGCCACCCAGCAGGACAACAGGCCGGTGCACCGGAACCTGGACGCCGAGCCCATCCCGGACCCGGGCCTGCCCGCGCACCGGCCGCGCCCGACCGATGTCGACGAGGACGCCGAGAAGCGTGCTGAGCGCCAGGTCGTGACGATGTTCGGCCTGGCCGGGCTCTGCTCACTGCTGTTCTGCGTCGCCTTCTTCGCGCTCGAGATCGGCGAGAACACGGACACCTTCGCCGGCATGGGCGCGCAGAACCTCGCCCTCGGCCTCTCGCTCGGTCTCGCGCTGCTGCTGATCGGCGTGGGCGCCATCCAGTGGGCCCGCAAGCTGATGAGCGACCACGAGATCATCGAGGCCCGGCACGGCGCCTCGTCGTCGACCGAGGACCGGCAGACGGCGGTGGCCGCCTTCAACCAGGGCGTCTCCGACTCCGGCATCGCCCGTCGCCCGCTGATCCGCAACTCGCTGATCGGCGCGGTCGCCCTGCTCGGCCTGCCCGCCATCGTCGCGCTGCGCGACCTCGGCCCGCTGCCCGGTACGGCGCTCGAGCGGACCGTGTGGCGCAAGGGCATGCGGATCGTCAACGACGTCGCCGGCACCCCGATCCGTCCTCGCGAGATCGAGATCGGCCAGCTGGTCAACGCCGAGCCGGCCGTGTTCTTCGAGAACAACGAGGAGGGTGAGCCGGTCTTCGAGGGCGTCGAGCTGCAGGCCGCGAAGGCCAAGGCCGCGGTCATCCTGGTCCGGATGCAGCCCGAGGAGATCACCCCGCCGGCAGGCCGGGAGAACTGGGGCGTCGAGGGCATCCTCTGCTACTCCAAGATCTGCACCCACGTGGGCTGCCCGATCTCGCTCTACGAGCAGCAGACGCACCACGTGCTCTGCCCCTGCCACCAGTCCACCTTCGACCTCGCGGACGGCGGCGAGGTGATCTTCGGTCCCGCTGCCCGGCCGCTCCCCCAGCTTCCGATCAGCGTGGACGGCGAGGGATACTTGATCGCAACGAGCGACTTCACGGAGCCGGTCGGCCCGAGCTTCTGGGAACGCGGTGACATGTGATGACTAGTTCAACGGCACACACCAACGGCACGACTGCGGCCAAGACCGAGAAGCCCAACAAGCTCGGCGGCGCAGCCAGCTGGGCCGATGAGCGCCTCGGCATCGCCACGATGGCGAAGAAGCAGATCCGGAAGGTCTTCCCCGACCACTGGTCGTTCATGCTGGGCGAGATCGCCCTGTGGAGCTTCGTCATCCTGCTGCTGACCGGAACGTTCCTGACGCTCTGGTTCAAGCCGAGCATGGCCGAGGTCGTCTACGACGGCTCCTACGACCAGCTCCGCGGGCTGCACATGTCCGAGGCCTACGCGTCGACGCTGGAGATCTCCTTCGACATCCGCGGCGGCCTGCTGATGCGGCAGATGCACCACTGGTCGGCGATGCTGTTCATCGCCGCGATGTTCGTGCACATGATGCGGGTGTTCTTCACCGGAGCCTTCCGCAAGCCGCGTGAGCTGAACTGGGTGATCGGCGCCCTGCTGCTGATGCTCGGCATCCTCGAGGGCTTCGCCGGCTACTCGCTGCCCGACGACCTGCTCTCCGGCACCGGCCTGCGGATCGCGGACGGCCTGGTGAAGGCGATTCCGGTGCTCGGCACCTACGTCTCGTTCTTCATGTTCGGCGGCGAGTTCCCCGGTGACGACATCGTCTCGCGGCTCTACGCCGTGCACATCCTGCTGCTTCCAGGGCTGCTGCTCGCGCTGATCGGCGCGCACATGCTGCTGCTCGTCTACCACAAGCACACCCAGTGGCCCGGGCCCGGACGCACCAACGACAACGTCGTGGGCTTCCCGATGCTCCCGGTGTACGCCGCCAAGGCGGGTGGCTTCTTCTTCATCGTCTTCGGCGTCACCGCCCTCATGGGTGGCCTGATGACGATCAACCCGATCTGGCTCTACGGCCCCTACGACCCGTCCAAGGTGACCGCGGGCTCCCAGCCCGACTGGTACATGGGCGTCGCCGAAGGACTCCTGCGGATCATGCCCGGGTGGGAGACCGAGATCTTCGGCTCCACGATCAGCTGGAACGTGCTGATACCGGGCCTGGTCGCGCCCGGAATCATCTTCGGTGTGGTCGTGATGTACCCGTTCATCGAGGCCTGGATCACCGGCGACAAGCGGGAGCACCACCTGCTCCAGCGGCCGCGCAACGCTCCGACGCGCACCGCGTTCCTGACCGCGATGATGACGCTCTACGGCCTGCTCTGGGCCGCCGGCGGCAACGACATCCTGGCGGTCGTGTTCAACCTGAACCTGAACTACATCACCTGGTTCATGCGGATCGCGATCTTCGTCGGACCCGTGATCGCGTTCATCATCGCCCGTCGCTGGTGCATCTCGCTGCAGCGTCAGGACGAAGCACGGTTGCTGCACGGCTACGAGACCGGTGTCATCATGCGCTCCCCCGAGGGTGCGTACGCCGAGCGTCACCTCCCGATCGACGCCGAGGACGCCTACACGCTCACCGCCCGGGACCGGGACCACGTGCACGAGATCCCGCAGGGCGTGGACGAGAACGGGGTCAAGGCGCCGAACAGCCGGGCGG
>DATFGA010000030.1:0-9272 GCA_035249775.1 Nocardioidaceae bacterium
GCCGGTCAACTTCAACGTCGGCACCGAGACCGGCGTGGTGAGCCCCGGCAAGAGCATGACCATGCGCTACTCACTGCCTCCGGGCAACTACGTGATGATCTGCTTCTGGCCGGACGCGGACATGGGCGGGATGCCGCACGCCTTCATGGGCATGTACCGCGGGATCAGGATCGGCTAGTCCGACCTGTCCTCACAACAACGGCTCCGGCGACCTCGGACGAGGTCGCCGGAGCTTTTGTCATGTCCCTGGCCTACGGCGGGTTCGGCGATGTGGCTGTGGTGCCCAGGCCGACGAGACCGGCGCTCACCAACCAGAGCCGTCGAGCGGCTGACTCGTCGTGGCTACCCGTCGAGGACCGCTTCACTCTGCGGCGCGCGAAGTAGCAGCCGGTCACCTGCTCCAGCCCCGGCGCCGAAGCCACGTGCACGGAGGTAGCGGCCCCGTCTGCCGGCGACTTCATGAACGGCCGCATCAAGGGAACGAGCAGCCGCTGCGTGCGCCCGGGGTCCTCAGCCCCGAACGACGTGCTGACCACACCGGGGTGCACCGCGTTGGCGGTGACCGACGTCGTCCGGAGACTCCTCGCAAGCTCGTAGGTGAACATGACGTTGGCGAGCTTGGACTGGTTGTAGGCCGTTGCCCCGGAGTAGGACCGTGCGCCCTGGAGGTCGTCGAAGTCGATCCGTCCCGTCGAGTGAGCATGCGAGGCGACGGTGACCACGCGCGCCGGTGCGCTCTGCCTGAGCCGGTCGAGCAGCAGATGGGTCAGCAGGAACGGCGCGAGATGGTTGGTCGCGAAGGTTCGTTCCAGGCCGTCAGCCGTGACGTGGCGGGTGTGCCAGTAACCCCCGACGTTGTTGACCAGGACGTCAATCCTGGGCAGGCGGCTGCAGGCCTCGTCCGCGAGCCGCCGCACCTCGGCCTGGGAGGACAGGTCCGCAACGAACACGTCGACCTGCACACCGTGCACTGCTCGGATCTCGCGGGCCGCCTCCTCGGCACGACTCCTGTCCCGCCCGGTGATCGCCACCCGGGAACCCAGCGTGGCCAAGCCCAGAGCAGTCGCCCTTCCGATGCCGCCGGTGCCGCCGGTGATCAGCACCGTCTTGCCGGCCATAGGCCCACTGCGACTGCTCATCTCGGGGTCACTGGCTCATGTGAGCGGCCGTCACTCAGCCGCGGGACTGTCGCTCGTGCACCTGGCCGGTTTGGCGGTCGTGGCTTTCCGTGTCGGCCGGCTCAGGCGGCCCCCCGGGAGCGGTCCGCTGGAGCTCTCGCTGGACGTTGTCGAGATACATCCCCAGCGGCTGGTTCACCGACAGCGGTTGCATCTTCGGCGGCAAGGTCCGCAGCACCTCGAGCAGGGCCAGGGCGGCCGGCCGGTCATCAGCCATGCAGGCCTGTGCCAGTGAACCCGCGCCCGCGTCACAGGCCAGCTGGTAGCGGCCGGCGGCCATCCAGTGCCGGACCCGACTTGCGGGGTCGAGCACCAGGGTCTCCGCGACGAGCCGGTGCAGCTTCTGCCTGACCCACGGCCGCAGCCAGTCCAGCGGCTCGCGGCGGCTCGCCCGCTGCTGCAGCCGGAAACCTTCCGGCGTGAGGCGGAGCAGGTCGCGCTCGACCAGGCGACTCAGCACCTCGGTCGTGTCACGGTTCCATCCCGGGTACCACGCGGTCATCAGCGCGTTCACGTCCCTGCGACTGATCTGCACGTCGGCGACGGCGACCATGCAGAGGACGTCCAGCTCCTCGGCTCGCAACAGCGGCAGTGACCTTCGCAGCACACCTGCCGGCGGAGACCCTTGCTCGTCGTCGGCGACGCGGAGGTCGAGGCCGTCGGCCGTCCACACGATCCGCCCCTCCTCCAGCCAGTTCCGCAGCAGAGAGGACGCCACCCCGGCGAGGCCGGACGAAAGGTTCCGCAGCCGGAGCACCAGGTCCTCGGCCGGCTCACCCTGGAGGACTGCGCGGGCGAGCGAGGCGAGGTCGTCGTCCGAGAGCGCAGGGACCTCGACCGCCTCGATCGCGATGCCTGCCTCGGCACCCAGGATCCCGGGTGCCGACGCAACTGGTTGCACCAGCGGGACGACCAGGGTGACCTGTTGCCGGCGCACCAGTGTCACCAACACCGACAGCGCATGGGACGGCAGGTGCTCGGTCGAGGGCATCACCACGACGTCGGCCACCGGGCCCGAGAACACCCGGCTGGAGTCGAGCGGTTGCCGCGGCATCCACACCGGTTCCCGGTTCATGTTGCGCATGGACAGGCCGAGCTGGCGGGACGCCGCCTCGACCACGGAGTCGCGACCGCTGCCGGCCTCACCGCACAGCCAGACCAGGCCGCACCCTTCGGCCGACCGGCGGACCCGGGACAGCGCGGCGACCAGGGAGTCCACGGCATCGGCGTGCCCGATCACACCGACGGCGTGGCTCTTCTGCACCGTTCCCGTCAGCAGCTGCAGATGGAGGGCCCGAGTCTGCGGTGAGGGGTCGACACCGAAGTGCTCGGCCAGGTCATGGCGGAGCCGGTCGTAGACGCTGAGCGCCTTCTCCATCTCGCCCAAGCCGGCCAGTGCGCGCATCATCGCCCGGCCGGCGTGCTCCGAGTGTGGGTCGATCCGGAACGCCTGGCTTGCGAAGTCGAGGCTGTCCCGTACCCACCGCACCGCCGCCGCAGCGTCGGCAGCGTCCAGCAGCAGCTCGAGCCGCCGTTCCCGCCACTCACGGTGTACCGCCTCGAGCCAGTCGCCGGCGGTGTCATGTACCTCGATGTCGTCGACGTACAAGGACTCGGCCTGCCGGACCAGCAGGACGGTCTCGGCGTGCTCGCCGGCGCGACGGGCCCGGTCCGCGTCGACCATCAGCGCCGAGTAGGCGTGGGTGTCCACCCAGGCCCGGTGCAGGATCATCGAGCCGGGACGGCGTTCGAGGTTGTCGGTCCGGAGGATCTTGCGCAGCTGGCTGGCAGCTGTACGCAGGCTCGCGCGGCCGCGCTCGGCCTCCACCTCGGGCCACAGCTTGTCCAGGAGCGAGGAGATGGTGACCGCCTGGCCGGCGTTGAGCGCGAGCAGCCTGAGCAGGTCCATCGTCTTGCTCGTGCGCCATTCGGCCTGCTGAACCACGCTGCCGTCGGCACGACGTACCAGCATCGGTCCGAACAGTCGGATCTCGATGGTCTCCATGCTTCTCCCCTACTGCGGCCCGGTGCCGAGCCATCCCCTCGCGGCCCACGACAGCCTTCAGTCCGCATTCCCCTTGCACTGGTTGTACGCCTGTTCCGCCGCCGAGCACAGGACCAATCCAAACAATGAGGCGTTTCCGTCCCTCCGGATAGCCCATCTGGGTGAAGCCGACGCACAACTGGGGGAACCCATCGACCGACCGGTCATCCGAAGTGGGTAGAGATGCCCATTGCTGACCGGTTTGACGTTTTGTTGACGATCGCGACCCTTGCTTTGCATGCCCTTGACGCCGCATTCAGGACACTTCCCCAGCGCATATCCGTGCGCACCGGTGCCGATGGCACATACGGGCCGTCGGCGGACATCAGGGGGAGGCCCTCGTGTATTACGGAAAACGACTAGAGGCGACCAAGAGCGGCTCATTCAGCCGTGCCGTCGCCAGACGGCGGAAGCGCAGCCACAAGCGCGACCGGGCGAGAAGGGGACTGGCCGCTACATCGGCGGTGCTGCTGGTCAGCACATTGGCGCCGGCGTCGCTGCTGCTCGCCCCGCAGGCCACAGCCGCACCTGTCGGTGCAGGCTTCCAGCTCGACCGGGCCGACCTGGAGTTCATCCTCAAGCAGATCAAGATCTCCGAGCGTCACATCGTGACCCGGACGGCTGAGAATCCCTGTGGGACGCTCCTCGGCACGGGTCCGAACCAGATTCCGAACGACGGCCCCAACGGCGAGGTGCTGCCGTGGGGCCTTCGCACCGTGAACGGCACCTGCAACAACCTCCTGCCGGGTCAGGAGAACTTCGGTGCCGCAGACCAGCCGTTCCCGCACAGGGTGGACCGGCAGTTCCGGCCCGAGTACGCAACGCTGGGGGGTCCCGTGACGGACGCTGAGCCGCGCGTGATCAGCAACCTGATCGTCGACCAGACGGTGACCAACCCGGCCGCCATCGCAGCCGCGGGCAACCCGTCCCCGCTGCCGGCCCCGGGCGTCAGCCTGGAGATCGGGAACGTCGCGCCGGATGTCGGGCTGTCGGCGCCGTTCAACTCGGTCTTCACGCTGTTCGGCCAGTTCTTCGACCACGGGCTCGACCTGGTGGCGAAGCCCGGCCCGCCGGTGATGATTCCGCTCCAGGACGACGACCCGCTGGTGCTCCTCGGAGTGGACGGTGTGGCGAATTCCGGTGACGAGGTAGACGCCGGTACGCCGATGATCCTGCCGCGGGCCGTGGCCTTCCCGGGCATGCAGCCGATCAACCTGACCACGCCGTTCGTCGACCAGAACCAGACCTACGGCTCGAACGCTTCCCAGCAGGTGTTCCTGCGTGAGTATGCGCTGAACGAGGCCGGCGATCCGGTTCCGACCGGCAGGCTCATCGAGAACGAGGGCGACCCGGCCGTCGAGGGCGACGAGGGCATGGCCACCTGGAAGGACATCAAGGACCAGGCCAGGACGCTTCTCGGCATCGAGCTCGGCGACACCGACATCCTCAGTGTTCCCGAGCTGCTGACCGACCCGTACGGTCACTTCGTCCCAGGCCCAAACGGCATGCCGCAGCTGGTCACCGACACCGCCGCCGTCGAGGGCAACCTCGCGACGCCGGTCTCACCGTTGACCGCCGGGGCGCACCGCACCGGTCACGCGTTCCTGGACGACATCGCGCACCACGCGGTGCCGATGAGCGGCGACCCTGACGGTCCGAGGGGGCCGGCACTGCCGACCACGTTCACCGCAGACAGCGACGACGTCGCCAACGCAGCGGGTGACCCGCGCGAACCCGGAAGCTACGACAACGAGATGCTCGAGGCGCACTTCATCGCCGGCGACGGTCGGGTGAACGAGAACATCGGCCTCACCGCGATCCACCACGTGTTCCACTCCGAGCACAACCGGCTCGCGGCGGACATCTCCGGCATGATCACGGAGACCAACGATCCGGCCTTCATCAACCAGTGGACTGCTCTCAACGAGGCGACCGGCTGGGGCTACGGTCAGCGGCTGTTCCAGGCGGCACGGTTCGTGACCGAGATGGAGTACCAGCACCTGGTCTTCGAGGAGTTCGGCCGCAAGGTCCAGCCGATGATCAACGCATTCGGTGAGGGCGGCACCGGCTACGAGACGGTGACCAACGCCGCGATCGCCGGCGAGTTCGCACACGCCGTCTACCGGTTCGGGCACTCGATGCTGACCGAGGAGGTGACTCGCAAGGCTCCGGACGGCTCGGACAGGAGCATTCCGCTGTTGCATGCCTTCCTCAACCCGCCTGCCTACCAGGCCGGGGGACTGTCCCCGGACCAGGCAGCCGGAGACATCTTCCGCGGCATGAGCCGGCAGGTCGGCAACGAGATCGACGAGTTCGTCACCCAGGCACTGCGCAACAACCTCCTGGGTCTTCCTCTCGACCTCCCGGCGATCAACATCGCCCGGGCGCGCGACACCGGCGTACCGCCGCTCAACGCGGTTCGCGCCAGCTTCTACGACGAGTCGAACAACACCCAGGTGAAGCCGTACACCAGCTGGGGCGACTTCGCCTTCAACATGAAGCACCGGGAGTCCCTGGTGAACTTCGTGGCCGCCTACGGGCAGCACGAGTCGGTCACCAGCGCCACGACCCTCGCCGGGAGGCGGGCAGCGGCGAATGAGCTCGTCAACCCGACGCCGGTACCAGCGGTCGTTGCGGACGGCGCGACCGAACCCACCCCTGAGGCTGTGCTCGAAGCTCAGGCTGCGACCGAGGCGAAGAATGCGGCCGCAAGGGACTTCATGTTCGCCACCGGCGCCTGGGCAACCGCGGAGACCGGCATCAACCTGGTCGACCTCTGGGTCGGCGGTCTGGCCGAGAAGCAGATGGTCGGCGGAGGCCTGCTTGGCTCCACCTTCAACTACGTGTTCGAGAAGCAGCTCGAGGACCTTCAGTTCGGTGACAGGTTCTACTACCTGGCACGCACCCAGGGACTCAACCTGCTGGTCCAGCTCGAGGGGAACTCGTTCTCCGAGCTGGTCATGCGGAACACGGACGTGGAGGGTCTGCCGGCGGACATCTTCTCCCGGCCCGACCTGGTGTTCAACCTGCCGAACCTGGGACCTGTCGGTGGCCCCATCGTCGACGACACGACCACAGTGGACGTCAACGAGGCCACCGAGGTGCCCGCTCTCGAGTGGGTGCCCAGCGCAGACGGCTCGGTCATCCGGTTCAGCGGCCCGGAGCACGTCGTGTTCAACGGCCGTGACGACGTCGCTGACCGGATCCACTCCAGCGAGGGTGACGACACCATCCGAGGCAACGGCGGCAACGACTGGATGCAGGGTGGCGACGGTGCCGACAACCACGTCGGCGGTATGGGCGACGACATCATCGAGGATCTCAACGGTGACGACGTCCTGAAGGGCGGACCGGGCAACGACGCCATGTCCTCCGGCCAGGGCTTCGGCGGAGACCTGAACCAGGGCGGGCCTGGCAAGGACTTCATCATCGGTGGCAACGACGTGACCGAGACGTTCGCCGGACCCGGAGATGACCTCATCTTCGCCGGCGACGACCTGGACACGGTCTTCGGTGACGACGGTGACGACTGGATCGAGGGTGGCTTCGGCCCGTTCAACCTCCTCCAGGGCGACGCCGGCCAGGCCTTCCAGAACGACCCGCACGGCGGTCACGACGTGATCGACGGCAACGGTGGTGAGCAGGACTACGACGCCGAAGGTGGCGACGACATCATGCTCATGGGTCCTGGTATCCAGCGGGCCGAGGGAATGCTCGGCTTCGACTGGACGACACACAAGGGCGACCCCAGCCCGGCCGACTCCGACATGGACGTCACCGGACTGCTGCCGCCGAGCATCAACGACCTTCGCGACCGGTTCGACCTGGTCGAGGGTCTGTCCGGCTGGGACAAGAACGACGTCCTGCGCGGTGACAGTGCTGTCGCGGCCGACCGCCTCGGCGACACCGCCACGACGGACGACGACCACGTTCTCACCAACGCGGGCATCGACCGGATCGCTGGGCTGCGGGAGCTCCTTCCCGCCGGTGCAACGACGTTCGACGCCGGCAACATCATCCTCGGTGGCGCCGGTAGCGACACCATCGAGGGCCGCGGTGGCAACGACATCATCGACGGCAACAAGTGGCTCGACGTCAAGCTGGGCGTCGACACCACCGGTGACGGTGTTCCGGAGGCCTCGCCGCTGTACAACAGCGTGCGACAGCTCCAGAACCAGGTCTTCGCCGGTGACCTGAACCCGGGCGACATCTACATCGTCCGGACCATTCACGACACCCCGGAGACAGCCACCGCCACGCATGGCAACGACATCGCCCTCTTCACCGGGCCGGCGGACGACTACGACGTCACCGACCTCGGCGGCGGCGTCTACACCGTCTCGCACGATGGCGGTGGCGGTATCGACGGCACGGACACCTTGCGCAACGTTGAGCAGCTGCAGTTCGGGCTCGACACCCCTGTGGACGTCGCGTCCGCGGTGACCGGTCCGCCGCGCACCACAGCGATCGTGGTGAGCAGCGAGACGCCTGTCGTCGGGGTGCCGCGCACGGTGTCGCTGGCGAACGCCGGTGTAGGCACCAACGAGTTCAGCTGGCAGGTGCTGAACGACGACGACGTGTGGGTCGAGGTCGGCAACGGCGCGTCCTACACGCCCTCTGCTGCCGATGCTGGGAAGGACCTCCGACTGGTCGCCTCGTTCACCAATGCCCAAGGGGTCGAGGTGACGGAGACCTACGAGTTCGAGTCGCCCATTGCTCCGGCCGACACCGACCCGGGTACCGACCCAGGCACGGACCCCGGAACCGACCCAGGTACCGACCCGGGCATGGACCCAGGCACGGACCCCGGAACCGATCCAGGCACCGACCCGGGCACCGACCCAGGCACGGACCCCGGAACGGACCCAGGCACCGACCCAGGCACGGACCCCGGAACCGACCCAGGCACGGACCCTGGAACCGATCCAGGTACCGATCCGGGCACTGGCGGTGGCGGAACGACGCCTCCTCCGACCGGCGGCGGTGGAACGACCACACCTCCTCCCACGGGCGGCGGTGGCACCACACCTCCCCCGACGGGTGGCGGCGGAACCGACCCGGGGACCGACCCGGGCACGGACCCCGGCACGGACCCGGGCACCGACCCTGGAACGGACCCGGAGCCTGAGCCGAAGACGGTCTCCAGTGCACCGGTGCTCCGCAAGGTCGCGCCCGGCAAGGTGGGTGGCAGGTCCACCGCACGGGTCACCTGGCGAGGCCCGCTGCTCACGGGCGGATCCGACATCACCGGCTACAAGGTGGTGGCGGTCCGGATCCGCAGGGACGGATCGGCCGGCGCTCGCAAGGTGAAGCTCGTCGACTCGTCCAAGCGAGCGCTGACGATGAGGCTGCGGCCTGGTCGCTACCGCTTCGTGGTCCGGGCGATCAACGAGATGGGCACCAGCAGGGCCGACCGCTCGAGGGTGGTGAGGGCCCGCTGAGAAGCCTCCCCTAGGAGGATCCGGACCGCCGTCATCCCCCCGGTGGTCCGGACCTAGGGGAGACAACTGAATAGATACAAACCGGAGGCGGTCGTGCAAAACGACCGCCTTCGGCTTTTGCTGGTCGCCCCTCCTTTACTTAGCCCTTCTGTGCCAGGTGTCCACGCGCATCCGAACGGTCCCCATGGGCAGTCGTGCCCATTCGAGATCCCGTTTGACGTTTTGTTGATGTCCCCCATCCGCCTTTCACGTCGCGTTGATGGAGCCGTCCGCAGACTGCCGCAGCGCATAGCTCCATGTGCACCGGCACTTGCGGCATCCAAGCCGTCAGTGAACTTCCTAGGGGAGGACCTCGTGAAGTACGGAAAACGGATTACGGCGACCAAGGACGGCCCAGCAGGGCGCCACGTCGCGACGAAGCAGAAGCGGGTACGAGAGCAGAGCAAGAGGAAGAAGGGTGTCGCGGCAACCTCCGCGATGCTGCTGATGGCGAGCCTTGCTCCGGCGACCCTGCTCCTTGCCCCTCAGAGCGCGAATGCCGCGCCGGTCGGTGCGGGGTTCCACCTCGAGAAGTCCGACCTCGACTTCATCTTGAAGCAGATCAAGATC
>DATFGA010000031.1:0-10485 GCA_035249775.1 Nocardioidaceae bacterium
GACCGTCCGGTCCGGTGGGGGATCCTCGCCACCGGCAAGATAGCGCGCTCGTTCGCCACCGACCTGATGCTCCTCCCGGAGGCCGAGCTCGCCGCGGTCGCCTCCCGGCGCCTCGAGTCGGCCCGCGCGTTCGCCGGCGAGTTCGGTGCCGGCGCCGCCTACGGCTCCTACGCCGAGCTGGTCGCCGACCCGGTCGTGGACGTGGTGTACGTCGCCACGCCGCACGCCCTGCACAAGGAGAACACACTCCTGGCCTTCGAGGCCGGGAAGCCGGTGCTGTGCGAGAAGCCGATGACCGTCACCGCGGAGGACGCCGCCGAGCTGGTCGCCGTGGCCCGGGAGAAGCGGCTGTTCCTGATGGAGGCGATGTGGATGCGCTGCAACCCGGTGATCCGCCGGTTGCAGCAGCTGTCCGCCTCTGGAGCACTGGGCCGAATCGAGCAGGTCCGCGCCGACCTCGGGTTCGTCGTCGACCAGCCACCGACGCACCGGCTGCTCGCCCCCGAGCTCGGAGGAGGCGCCCTGCTCGACATGGGGATCTATCCGCTCACGTTCGCGCAGGTGTTCCTCGGCGAGCCGGACCAGATGGCGGCGGTCGCGACCCTCGCCCCCAGCGGGATCGACCTCAACGTCGCGATCAGCCTCGGCTATGCCTCCGGGGCGGTCGCCTCGCTGTCCTCGACGATGACCGCGTGGTCGCCGCGGACCGGCTCGATCGCGACCGACCTGGGCAGGATCGACCTGGCCGAGTCGTTCCACCAGCCGAAGGCAGCGACCTGGACCTCCGACGGCGCCACGGAGGAGATCACCGAGAACGTGATCGGGACCGGTCTGGCCAACGAGGCCCTCGAAGTGATCCGGTGCCTGCGCAACGGCGAGGTCGAGAGCCCGCTGGTGCCGTGGGACGAGACGCTGTCGATGATGCGGCTGATGGACCGGATCCGCGAGCAGGTCGGTCTGGTCTACGACTGACCCCTCCGACTTGTCAGGCCCTGCGCCCCCTATAGCGGTCACAGGGCCTGACAACACGGGGGCGAAGTGTGACGGGACTATTGCGTTTGTTGCGGTGATGTGACCCCGTTCGTTGCGGCCGTGTGACATTGCCTCCGGGTCGGGCCGATCGACCTGCCTGTGACGGCCGTCTCGTGCCTACGTTGACGCCTTCCGAGTAACCCCCACCATGGAGGCGACGATGCGCAAACATCGAGGACTACGCCTGATCACAGGCCTGGTCGCATCAGCGATGCTGCTCACAGCCTGCGGGCAGGGCACGGACGACGAGGGCAACAACTCCTCCGGTGAGGCCGGCGGCAGCTTCTCGGTCTACGTCTGCGAGCCCGAGCACCTGATTCCGCAGAACACCAACGAGACGTGCGGCGCGGAGGTTCTCAACGCGCTGTTCACGCCGCTGGTCAACTTCGATCCCGAGACGACCGAGCCCCGTTACGGCGAGGGCGTCGGCAACGCGGTCGCCCTCTCGATCGAGTCCGAGGACCAGCAGAACTGGACCATCAAGCTCAAGGAGGGCTGGACCTTCCACAACGGTGAGCCCGTGGACGCCGCGTCGTACGTCCGCGCCTGGAACGCCGGTGCCTACAGCCCCAACGCCTACGGCAACTCCTACTTCTTCGCGAACATCGTCGGCTACGACAAGCTGCAGGCCCCCGAGGGCGGCGGCGAGCCGGCCGCCACGGAGATGTCCGGGCTGAAGATCGTGGACGACCACACGTTCACCGTCGAGCTGGTCGCACCGTTCAGCCAGTTCCCGCTGACCCTGGGCTACACCGCGTTCTACCCGCTGCCCAAGGCCTACGAGGACGACCCGAAGGCGTTCGAGGAGCAGCCGATCGGCAACGGCCCGTTCCAGATGGACGGCCAGTGGGAGCACAACCAGCTGATCTCGGTGAAGCGCTACGAGAACTACGCCGGGGACAAGGCGAAGGCGGCCGCGGTCGACTTCAAGATCTACTCCGACGTGAACACCGCCTACAACGATCTCCTCGCGGGCAACCTCGACGTGATGGACTCGATCCCGCCGGAGCGGCTCGCGGACGCACAGGCCAAGTTCGGTGACCGGTTCATCGAGCGGCCGAGCTCTTCGTTCACCTACATCGGGTACCCGCTCTACGACCCGAAGTTCCAGGACGTCAAGCTGCGCAAGGCGATCTCGATGGCGATCGACCGTCAGGCGATCATCGACGCGATCTTCAACGGCTCCCTGCAGCCGGCCGGCTCCGTGGTCTCCCCCGTGGTCAAGGGCTCGCGCGACAACCCGTGCGGCGAGGCCTGCACCTACAACCCGGAGATGGCCAAGCAGCTGTTCGAGGAGGCCGGCGGCTACCAGGGCACGCTGACCCTCTGGTTCAACAGCGGCGCCGGGCACGAGGAGTGGATGGAGTCGGTCTCCAACCAGCTGCGGACCAACCTCGGCATCCAGAACATCGAGTTCAAGTCGCTCGAGTTCGCCGAGTACCTCGCACTGCTCGACGCGGAGAAGATCACCGGACCGTTCCGCCTCGGCTGGGTGATGGACTACCCGAGCCCGCAGAACTACCTGGAGCCGATCTACAGCACGAACGGTTCGTCGAACAACTTCGGCTACTCGAACAAGAAGGTCGACGAGCTGATCGCTCAGGGCAACGCCGCCCCGACGATCGACGAGGGCATCGAGTTCTACCAGGAAGCCGAGGACATCATCCTCAGCGAGATGCCCAACATCCCGATGTGGTTCGGGAAGGTCCAGGCCGCGCACTCCGAGCGCGTGGAGAACGTCGTCATCGACGCGTTCACCCGGATCAACACCTCCGAGATCGAGGTCACCGGCTGACCGCCGCCTCGATCTGAAGCAACCCGACCGGGCAGCCGGCTGGCCTCCGATACCCACCTGCCGGCTGCCCGGGAGGGTCCATCCCCTCTCCCTCCCACATGACCGCGGATCAGGAGGTCCCGACATGGGTCGCTACGTGGCGCGACGGCTGCTCCAGGCCATTCCCGTGTTCATCGGCACCACCTTCATCATCTTCGCGCTGGTCTACGCCCTTCCCGGCGACCCGATCCGCGCACTCTCCGGCGACAAGCCGATCTCCCCGTCGGTGTACGCCGAGCTGCAGGACCGCTACAACCTCGACGACCCGCTGCTGGTGCAGTACGGCAAGTACATGCTCGGCCTGCTCCAGGGCGACTTCGGGCAGAGCTTCCGGGGCCGTGAGGTCAGCGAGATCATGTCCGAGCGGATACCGGTCACGCTCAAGCTGGCGGCGGTCGCGTTCGCCTTCGAGATCCTGGTCGGCATCACCGCCGGCGTCCTCGCCGGCCTGCGCCGTGGCTCGTTCATCGACAACCTGGTGCTGATCTCCACGACCCTGGTGGTCTCCATCCCCGTGTTCGTCCTCGGGTTCACCGCCCAGATCGTGCTCGGCGTCCAGCTCGGCTGGTTCCCGATCGCCGGCACCTCCCAGGGCTGGTACAGCTATCTGCTGCCGGGCATGGTGCTCGGCGCGATCTCCTTGGCGTACGTCGCGCGGCTGACCCGGACCAGCCTGGTGGAGAACATGCGCGCCGACTACGTGCGCACCGCGACCGCCAAGGGGCTGCCCCGGAGCCGGGTCGTCGGCCGGCACGCGCTACGGAACTCGTTGATCCCGGTGATCACCTATCTCGGCATCGACCTCGGCGCGCTGATGGGCGGCGCGATCATCACCGAGGGCATCTTCAACCTTCCCGGAATCGGCCAGCAGGTGTTCCTCTCGATCAAGGCACAGGAAGGGCCCGTTGTGGTCGGCATCGTCACCGCTCTGGTGCTGGTGTTCATCTTCGCGAACCTGATCGTGGACCTGCTCTACGCCGTACTCGACCCAAGGATCCGTTATGAGTGAGACCCGGACCCCGACCGGCGCCCAGCAGCACGCCGACTCCAGCGAGAGCGAGGTCGAAGAGCTCTCCGGCAGACACGCGAGCCTGTGGGCCGACGCCTGGCGCGAGCTGCGGCACAACCCGTTCTTCCTGATCTCCGCGGCGCTGATCCTGCTGTTCGTGGTGATGGCCATCGCGCCGCAGCTGTTCACCGACGGCAACCCGCGCAACTGCCCGCTCTCCCGTTCCCTCGGCCGGCCCAGCGCCGAGCACTGGTTCGGCTTCGACCTGCAGGGCTGCGACTACTACACCCGGGTGGTGTACGGCGCCCGCAACTCGATCGTCATCGGGATCACGGTCACCGTGTTCTCGGTGCTGATCGCACTCGTCCTGGGCTCGCTGTCCGGCTACTACGGCGGGATCACCGACACGCTGATCTCCCGGTTCACCGACGTCGTGTTCGGACTGCCGTTCATCCTCGGCGCGATCGTTGTGCTCAGCGTGGTCGGCAACCATGGGCTCTGGTGGGTCACGTTCGTGCTCGTCCTGCTCGGCTGGACCACGATGACCAGGCTGTCGCGGTCATCGGTGCTCAGTGTCCGCGACGCCGACTACGTCAACGCCGCCAAGGCGCTCGGCGCCAAGGACCTGCGGATCCTGACCCGGCACGTGCTGCCGAACGCGATCGCTCCGGTGATCGTCTACGCGACGATCTACATCGGCATCATCATCGCGGCCGAGGCGGCACTGTCCTTCCTCGGCGTCGGCCTGCAGCTGCCGGCGATCTCCTGGGGGCTGATGATCAGCGACGCCCAGACCCGGGTGCTGTCCGCACCGCACCTGCTGCTGTTCCCCGGCCTGTTCCTGAGCCTGACCGTGCTCAGCTTCATCCTGATGGGCGACGCCTTGCGCGACGCCCTCGACCCCAAGTTGAGGTGACATGAGCCAGACCATGAACGAGCCGCTGCTCGAGATCGACGACCTCGCGGTCGAGTTCCGCACCCGGGACGGGGTGGTGCACGCCGTCGACGGGGTGACCTACTCGCTCGGCGAGAAGGAGACGCTGGCGATCCTCGGCGAGTCCGGGTCCGGCAAGAGCGTCAGCGCCCAGGCGATCATGGGCATCCTCGACATGCCACCGGCCTTCATCACCCGTGGGTCCGCGCGCTACCGCGGCCAGGACCTGCTGACGATGCCCGAGGACCAGCGCCGCAAGATCCGCGGCGAGAGCATCTCGATGATCTTCCAGGACGCGCTGAGCGCGCTGAACCCGGTGTACCCCGTCGGCTGGCAGATCGCCGAGATGTTCCGGGTCCACCGCGGCACCTCGAAGCAGGAGGCCCGCAAGCACGCGGCCGAGCTGCTGGACCGGGTGCACATCCCCTCGGCGGGGGACCGGCTGGACGATTATCCGCACCAGTTCTCCGGGGGCATGCGGCAACGCGTGATGATCGCGATGGCGCTCGCCCTCTCCCCCGACATCCTGATCGCGGACGAGCCGACCACCGCGCTCGACGTCACCGTGCAGGCCCAGATCATGGAGCTGCTCGCCGAGCTGCAGCAGGACTCCGGGATGGGGCTGATCCTGATCACCCACGACCTCGGCGTGGTCGCCCAGGTCGCCGACCGGGTGGCGGTGATGTACGCCGGCCGCATCGTCGAGACCGCGGGGATCAACCAGCTCTACGCGAACCCGGCGCATCCCTACACCGAGGGCCTGATCGCCTCGATCCCACGGCTGGAGCAGAAGGGCAAGCCCCTGCGACCGATCGGCGGCGCTCCCCCGAACCTGATGCACGTCCCCTCGGGCTGCAGCTTCCATCCGCGCTGCCCGCACATGCGCGACCGCTGTCGCGTCGACGACCCCCCGCTCTACGAGGTCACCGGCGCCCGCTCGAGCGCCTGTCACTACTACGAGGAGGTGCTCGATGCCTGAGCCGCTGCTGTCCGTGCGCAACCTGGTCAAGCACTTCCCGGTGACCCAGGGCATCTTGTTCAAGAAGACCGTGGGCCACGTGCAGGCCGTCGACGGGGTCAACCTCGACCTGATGCAGGGCGAGACGCTGGGTCTGGTCGGCGAGTCCGGTTGCGGCAAGTCGACCGTCGCCAAGCTGCTGATGCGGCTGGAGGAGCCGACGGCCGGGTCGGCGTTGTACGAGGGCGAGGACATCTTCACCATGGACCGCCGCCGGCTGCGCGAGGTCCGCCGGGACATCCAGATCGTGCTGCAGGACCCGTACTCATCGCTGAACCCGCGGATGACCGTCGGCGACATCGTCGGGGAGCCCTTCGAGATCCATCCCGAGGTCGCTCCGAAGCAGAGCCGGCGGACGAAGGTGCAGGAGCTGCTCGAGGTGGTCGGGCTCGACCCCGACCACATGAACCGTTACCCGCACCAGTTCTCCGGCGGGCAGCGCCAACGAGTCGGCATCGCCCGCGGCCTCGCGCTGCGCCCACGGATCATCATCTGCGACGAGCCGGTGTCCGCGCTCGACGTGTCGGTGCAGGCGCAGGTGGTGAACCTTCTCGAGGACCTGCAGGCCGAGTTCAACCTCTCCTACATCTTCATCGCGCATGACCTGTCGGTCGTCCGGCACGCCTCGGACCGGATCGCGGTGATGTACCTCGGCCGGATCGTGGAGAGCGGCACCGAGGAGGAGATCTACGAGCACCCCGCCCACCCCTACACGCAGGCGTTGCTGTCCGCGGTGCCGTCGCCGGACCCCGCCCACCGCGGCAAGTCCCAGCGGATCCTGCTGGAGGGCGACGTGCCCAGCCCGGCGAACCCGCCGTCGGGCTGCCGGTTCCGGACCCGCTGCTTCAAGGCCCAGGGCCTGTGCGCCCACGAGGACCCCGAGCTGCGGCCCCGGTCCACACCGCACCCCGACGCCTGCCTCTTCTCCGAGGAGATGCACGTCGTCCCCGTCGACTAGAGACCTGGGCACCTTCCGGCCATGATGGGTGACATGCCTGGACCCGGTCGTCGCGTGATGCTGGTCGAGGACGACGTGCGGATCCGCCGGGTGCTCGCGATCGCGCTCCGCGACGAGGGTTACCGGATCGTGCAGGCCGACACCGGCGAGGCGGCCCTGGAGCAGCACGCGGACACGCCCGCGGACGTGGTGGTGCTCGACCTGATGCTGCCCGACATCGACGGGTTCGAGGTGTGTCGCAGGCTCAGGCGGACGTCCGACGTACCCGTCATCGTCGTCTCCGCCCGCGGTGACAGCCACGACATCGTGGCCGGGCTGGAGGCGGGCGCCGACGACTACATGACCAAGCCGGTGGTCGCCAAGGAGCTCTCCGCACGGATCCGGGCGCTGTTGCGACGCAGCCGGAACGGGCAGTCCCCCACCGAGAACACCGTGGCCGGGTCGTTGGAGGTGCGGCCGCGTGAGGGCGTCGTGCTGCGCGACGGTGAACCGGTGCCGCTGACCACCACCGAGCTCCGGCTGATGGAGGAGCTTGCCGGCCGGCTGGGCGAGCCGGTGAGCCGGGAGACGCTTCTCGAGCAGGTGTGGGGCTACGACTTCTTCGGGGACAACCGCCTGGTCGACGTACACATCAGCCGGCTGCGCAGCAAGATCGAGGACGACCCCGGCAACCCGAGGCGGGTGCTCACCGTCCGGGGGCTGGGCTACAAGCTCGCGCCGTGAGGAGGCTGCGGCTGGGCCTGCGCGGACGGGTGAGCGCGGCGTTCGCGGTCGGCGCGCTCGGAGTCTCGGTGCTGCTGGCGGTGACCACCTACGGCATCGCCAGCAGCTACCTGCTCGACCAGCGGTACACCACGGTGCTGCGCCAGGCGGTGTTCAACGCCCGCGCGGTCGACGACGCGCTCGCCACCACGCGTCCGGCGGTGGCCGACCTGCTGGAGCAGCTCGACGCGTCCGGGGGCGAGTCGTCGAGCCCGCTGGTGCAGTACGGCGGCCGCTGGTTCGACGGGCAGTTCCCCCGGGGGCACCGATCGTTGCCTGCGGGTTTCCTCGCGGCCGCGGAGGCCGGAGACGCGGTCCAGCAACGGTTCGAGACCCCCGCGGGACTCGTTGTGGCGATCGCGCTGCCCCTGGGTCCGCCGGGCGGCACCTACGTCGAGGTGTTCAGCCTGCGGGAGCTTGACCAGACGCTGACCACGCTCGCGGTCACGTTCTTCGGGACCGGCACGATGACCACCGCGCTGGGCCTGCTGCTCGGGCTGTGGGCCAGCCGGCGGGCGCTGCGGCCGTTGAGCACGGTCACCGCTGCCGCCGGTGCCATCGCCGACGGGGACCTGGGAGCCCGGCTCGAGGTGCGGCGCGACCCGGACCTGGCCGGGATCGCCACCGCGTTCAACCGCACGGCGAGTCGGTTGCAGGCGAGGGTGGCGAGCGACGCGCGGTTCGCCGGGAACGTCAGCCACGAGCTGCGGTCGCCGCTGACCACGATGGTCAACGCCATCGAGGTGCTCGAGGGGCGCGCGGACCAGCTGGACGAGGAGGGCCGCGAGGTGCTCGAGCTTCTCGCCGACGACGTGCACCGTTTCGCGCAGATGGTCGAGGACCTGCTGGAGATCTCGCGGTTCGACGCCGGCGTGGTGCGGGTCCGTCGGGAGCCGACGAACATCGGTGACCTGGTGTCGATGGTGGCCGACCGGTGCGCGGGCCGGCCGGTCACCGAGGTCGGGCCGAACGCCGAGGAGGTAGTCAGCTGGGTGGACCGGCGGCGCCTGGAGCGGGTGGTGGAGAACCTGGTGCACAACGCCGAGTCGCACGCGGGCGGGGTGACCCGGGTCCTGGTCACCGCCACCGCGGACACCGTCTTCGTCAACGTGGAGGACCGTGGCCCGGGGATCCCCGACGGCGAGCAGGAGCGGATCTTCGAGCGGTTCTCCCGCGCAGAGGCGCATCGGTCCGGCAATCCCGAGGGTGTCGGGCTCGGGCTGGCGCTGGTGTTCGAGCACGTGCGGCTGCACGGCGGTCGGGTCTGGGCCGAGCGGAACAGCCCTCGGGGCACCCGGTTCGTGGTCGAGATCCCGGTGCAGCCATGACCCGTGCCTCGCTGGTCGCCGTGCGGGCGATCCTCGGCGCGATCCTGCTCGCTGCCTCCGGTTGTGGGCTCGAGCCGCAGGACCGTCCAGAGCCGATCCCCAGCCAGCAGCTGCCGGCGCCCTTTTCTTCTCCCACTAGGGTTGGCACGTGACCCGATCCGACCGCGAGCAACCGAAGGCAGAGCTGGTCATCGTCTCCAACCGGCTCCCGGTGGACCGGGTGGTGAACCCGGACGGGTCGGTCGACTGGCGGCGTTCCCCGGGCGGCCTGGTCACCGCGATCGAGCCGGTGATGCGCGCCAATGACGGCGCCTGGATCGGCTGGTCGGGCGGAACGGACCCGGACCTGGAGCCGTTCGTCGATGACGGTCTCTCCCTCGTCCCGGTCGCGCTCAGCTCCCAGGAGGTGGAGGAGTTCTACGAGGGCTTCTCCAACGGCACCCTGTGGCCGCTCTACCACGACGTGGTCGCCAAGCCGGAGTTCCACCGCGAGTGGTGGGACTCCTACGTCACCGTCAACCGCAGGTTCGCCGAGACCGCTGCCGAGACGGCCGCCGAGAGCGCGACCGTGTGGGTGCACGACTACCAGATGCAGCTGGTTCCGGCGATGCTGCGCGAGATGCGGCCCGACCTGCGGATCGGGTTCTTCCTGCACATCCCGTTCCCGCCCGCCGAGCTGTTCCAGCAGCTGCCCTGGCGGCGACAGATCCTGGAGGGCCTGCTGGGGGCGGACGTGGTGGGCTTCCAGCGGCCTGGCGCGGCACAGAACTTCATCCGCCTGGTGCGCCAACGGGTCGGCCACAAGACGCACCGGGACATGGTGTACCTGCCCGACGGTCGCACCGTGCAGGCGGGCGCGTTCCCGATCTCGATCGACGTGGAGGGGCTCGAGCAGCTCGCCCGCTCCGAACCGGTGCAGCAGCGTGCCAAGGAGATCCGCGAGCAGCTCGGCAATCCTCGCTACGTGCTGCTCGGCGTGGATCGGCTCGACTACACGAAGGGCATCCACGCCCGGCTGCGCGGCTACAGCGAGCTGATCGCCGAGGAGCGGCTCAGCGTCGAGGACGCGGTCTTCGTGCAGGTCGCCACGCCGTCCCGCGAACGCGTCGAGCAGTACCGCCGGCTGCGCGACGACATCGACCGGCTGGTGGGCCGGATCAACGGGGACCTCGGCCGGATCGGCCGGCCGGCGATCTCCTACCTGCACTCCTCCTACCCACGCGAGGAGATGGCGGCCCTCTTCCGTGCCGCCGACATCATGGTGGTCACGCCGCTGCGCGACGGCATGAACCTGGTCGCCAAGGAGTACGTCGCCTGTCGCTACGAGTGCGACGGCGCGCTCGTGCTCTCGGAGTTCGCCGGCGCCGCCGACGAGCTGCGCCAGGCGTTCCTGATCAACCCCTATGACATCAACGGGATGAAGGCGTCGATCATGCAGGCGATCAATGCCGACGCCAAGGACCTGACCAAGCGGATGAAGGCGATGCGGAAGACGATCTCCGAGCACGACGTCAAGGACTGGGCGTCGAGCTTCCTCAAGGTGCTCAGCGAGGCCCGGCCGATGCATCACAAGCAGCTCCGCCCCGCCCGCCGCACCTGACCTCACCCAC
>DATFGA010000032.1:0-6093 GCA_035249775.1 Nocardioidaceae bacterium
GGTCGCGACCGCCGCCATCTGGTCCGGCTCGCCGAGGAACACCTGCGCGAACGTGAGCGGATAGATCCCCATGTCGAGCAGGGCGCCTCCTCCGAGCTCGGGGGCGAGCAGCCGATGCGTCGGTGGCTGGTCGACGACGAACCCGAGGTCGGCGCGGACCTGCTCGATCCGGCCCAGTGCTCCAGAGGCGGACAGCTGCTGCAACCGGCGGATCACCGGGTTGCAGCGCATCCACATCGCCTCCATCAGGAACAGCCGCTTCTCCCGGGCCACGGCGACCAGCTCGGCGGCGTCCTCCGCGGTGACCGTCATCGGCTTCTCGCACAGCACCGGCTTGCCGGCCTCGAAGGCCAGGAGCGTGTTCTCCTTGTGAAGGGCGTGCGGCGTGGCGACGTACACCACATCCACGGCCGGGTCGGCGACCAGCTCGGCGTAGGAGCCGTAGGCGGCGCCGGCACCGAACTCGTCGGCGAACGCGCGGGCCGACTCGAGGCGCCGGGAGGCGACCGCGGCGAGCTCGGCCTCCGGGAGGAGCATCAGGTCGGTGGCGAACGAGCGCGCTATCTTGCCGGTGGCGAGGATCCCCCACCGGACCGGACGGTCTGCGGGCAGCGGCTCGGCGTGTTGGGGGCCGGGTCGGACGTCGAGGCTCGGCAGGTCCTTCGGGAGGGCGGTCACCGCCGTCCTGTGCCCGGGAGCGGACCGCGCAAAACGGACCGCGCGAAACGCCCGATCCAAATGACATCGTTGTTGTTCGTGACCTACGATGGTCCCGACCGACCGTCGCAGCCAGCCCCAGGAGTCGCACACATGGACGCCGCGAACGCTCTGAACCAGGGCCAGCAGACCGCCGAGCCCCACGACCTCTCCGAGCGGGACCGCGAGATCTTGAACTTCGAGCGCCAGTGGTGGAAGTACGCCGGCGCCAAGGAGCAGGCGGTCCGCGAGAAGTTCGACATGTCGTCGACCCGCTACTACCAGGTGCTGAACGCGCTGATCGACCGTCCCGACGCGCTCGCGTTCGACCCGCTGCTGGTCCGCCGCCTCCGTCGGCTGCGGGCCGCCCGCCAGCGTGCCCGTTCCGCGCGCCGTCTCGGCTTCGAGGTCTGAGCGTGCTGCGCCTCACGGGACGCCGGTACGACGAACGGGGGATCACCGTCCCGTCGCCGGTGGCCGTCCTGAGCCTGGCCGCCGTCGCCCTGGCCGGCGTGGCCTTCGTGGCCACCAACGCCGGTGCCTCCGCGGACCCGGTGGACACGGCCCGTCCGGTCACCACCGCCCCGTCGCCGACCCCGACCTCGACGGCGCCCAAGCCGGTGATCGAGAAGGAGAAGAAGCCGAAGAAGCAGCCGGTCCGCCGCAACGACGTGTTCGTCGAGGTCTACAACAACTCCGGCATCTCCGGCCTGGCCGGCTCGACCGCGGACACGATCGCGGGTGCCGGCTGGCAGGTCGTCGGCTCGGACAACTGGTACGGCACGATCCCGGCGAGCACGGTCTACTACCCCGACCGGCTCGTCGCCGAGGGGCGCCTGCTGGCCAAGGACCTCGGCATCAAGCGGCTGAAGCCGGCCATCTCGCCGATGCGCCTCGACCGGCTCACCGTGATCCTCACCGCCGACTACTCCTGACAGCCCCACCCGCACCCGCACCTTTTCGTTGAGACGTGACTTTTTCCCCGTTGAGGCGTGCTCTTTTCGCGGGTGAGACGCGACTTTTTCCGGCCCTCGAGGAGCCGACTTCCGAGACGGGAACTTCTCGCGTCTCACCCGGGAATCTTGCACGTCTCATCGGCGAAAAAGGCACGTCTGAACGGGGAAAAGCGCGCGTCTCAACGGGGTGGTTAGGTTGGGGAGCATGGGCATGGAGTTGGAGTTCCGGACAGCCGAGGGGCGTCAGCGGTACGACGCGGTGGTGGCTGCGGCCGCGAGCACGGTCGTCGGACTCGACTTCGACGGGGTCCTCTCGCCGATCGTCGCGGACCCGTCCGCGGCGGTGATCCACCCCGATGGGCCGGCGACGCTCGTCGAGCTCGCACCAAGGGTCCGCGCGGTGGCCGTGATCACCGGCCGGCCGGCGCGCCAGGCGGTGGCCCTCGGTGACCTGGAGCGGGTGGCCGACGCCCTGCCGGACGGGGCGGCGCTGTTCGTGCTGGGCCAGTACGGCAACGAGCGCTGGGACTCGGTGTCCCGCGAGTTCACCTCGCCGCCGCGCCCGGAGGGGCTCGACGGCTTCCTCGACGAGCTTCCCTCGTTGTTGCTCGAGAACCATGCCGGGGAGGCCTTCGTCGAGCACAAGGGGATCGCGGTCGCCGTACACACCCGCCGGCTCGACAAGCCGCAGGCCGCCTTCGAGCGGCTGTTCCCGGTGCTGTCCGCGGCGGCCGCCCGGCACGGCCTCGGCGTGGAGCCCGGGCGGCTCGTGGTCGAGGTCCGCGCGCCCGGGATGGACAAGGGCGCCGCGGTGCGGGCGATCCGCGATGAGCTCGACGCCGACGGGTTCGTGTTCGCCGGCGACGACCTCGGCGACATCGAGGCGTTCCGTGCGGTGACCGCGCTCCGCGAGGCAGGCGCCCCCGGCCTGCTGGTCTGCTCCGGGTCCGAGGAGCAGAAGGCGCTGGTCGAGCTCTCCGACCTCGTCGTCGACGGACCCGACGGCGTGCTCGCCCTGCTCAGGCAGCTCGCGACAGACGTCGCCGCGCGCGCCGGCTGAGCGACGGGTACCCGCCCCCCTCCAGACCGGCCAGCCGCTCGAAGGGGTTGTGCACGCCGAAGTCCCCGCCGCGCAGGTACGAGTACCCGGCGGCCACGACGTACAACGGCACCATCGGCAGGCCCAGGCAGGCGACGTACTGCCAGCTGTGCCGCTCCTCATGACCGAGCAACCGCGGCCGAGCCTCCAGCCACGAGCGGTCGTGCCGGATGAGCACCACGTCGCCGACCGTGAACACCGGCACCGCCGGGAATCCCAGCCGGTAACCGCCGGCCAGGATCAGCCCGCGCGGGCCCCGGCCCGGCGACGCCGACCCGACGCGGGCGACGGCCAGGCCGAGCAGCGTCGACCCGTTGAGCGCGTTGAGCACCTGCCTGACCCGCCACCACGTCATGGCCGCCATTGTGCACACGAGACAGGCGGTCTCGGATCGTGGACCGACTGTGCACATGGTGAGACACGCTCGTAGGCTGAGCCTGCTCATCGAGAGGGGCAGAGGGAACGGCCCTGTGAAGCCCCGGCAACCCGCCACCGCGCGAGGAACCGCCTCTCGGTCTCCATCCCGGAGCCGACGCGAGAACTCAGCGGAGGCCACGGTGCTAATTCCGTCCCGAGCCGAGAGCCGGCTCAGGGAAAGATGAGAAGGAGGCCTCCTTGAGCACGTCAGTCATCGACACCCCGGCCACATCCACCACGCTCCGGGACGGCGCCTTCGGGAACGCCACCAACCTGGTCTGCCGCGAGTGCGGCACCAAGCGCGAGCTCGGCCCCCACTACGCCTGCGCGGAGTGTTTCGGACCACTGGAGATCGAGTACGACTTCCCCGCGCTGACCCGCGCACAGATCGAGGCCGGCCCCAAGAACATCTGGCGCTACCAACCGCTGCTCCCGGTCCCGGCCGACATCGCCGAGAGCCCGAACATGGAGCCCGGCTTCACCCGGCTGATCAAGGCCCGCAACCTCGGCCGCGAGCTCGGCATCCGGAACCTCTGGGTCAAGGACGACTCCGGCAACCCCACCCACTCCTTCAAGGACCGGGTCGTCGCCAACGCGCTGTCGGCGGCCCGCGAGCTGGGCATGAAGGTGTTCGCCTGTCCGTCGACCGGCAACCTCGCGAACGCGGTCGCCGCCGCCGGCGCGCGGGCCGGGATGAAGACCGTGGTGTTCATCCCGCATGACCTCGAGCGGCCGAAGGTGCTGACCACCGCGGTGTACGGCGGCACGCTGATCGCCGTGAAGGGCAACTACGACGACGTGAACCGGCTGGCCTCGGAGATCGCCGGCGAGGAGGACGGCTGGGCGTTCGTGAACGTCAACGTCCGCCCGTACTACGCCGAGGGCTCGAAGACGCTGGGCTTCGAGGTCGCCGAGCAGCTCGGCTGGCGGCTCCCGCAGCAGGTGGTGATCCCGGTCGCCTCCGGGTCGCAGCTGACCAAGGTCGACAAGGGCTTCCGCGAGCTCGTCTCGCTCGGACTCGTCGAGGACACGCCCTACAAGATCTTCGGCGCCCAGGCCGAGGGCTGCTCGCCGGTGTCGGCGGCGTTCAAGAGCGGCCACGACGTCGTACGCCCGGTCCGGCCCGACACCATCGCCAAGTCGCTTGCGATCGGCAACCCGGCGGACGGGCCCTACGTCCTCGACGTCACCCGACGCACCGGCGGAGCGGTCGAGGACGTCACCGACGAAGAGGTCCGCGACGGCATCCAGCTGCTCGCCCGGACCGAGGGCGTGTTCGCCGAGACCGCCGGCGGGGTCACCGTGGCGGTGCTCAAGAAGCTGGTCGAGACCGGCCAGCTCGACCCGGACCAGGAGACCGTCGTCTTCAACACCGGCGACGGGCTGAAGACGCTCGACGCCATTGCGGACCGGGTCGGTCCCGCGGCTACGATCGAGCCGAGCTACTCCGCCTTCACCGACACCGGCCTGGTCTGACAGAAAGCGAGAGATCCGACATGAGCGACGCCGTCAAAGTCCGCATTCCCACGATCCTCCGCACCTACACCGGCGGTGAGTCCGAGGTCGCCGCGTCCGGCGACACGCTGGCGCAGGTCATCGACGACCTCGACTCCTCCTACCCCGGGATCAAGGGCAGGATCCTCGACGACCAGGGCGCGATCCGCCGGTTCGTCAACGTCTACGTCGGCAACGACGACGTACGGTTCCTCGACTCCCTGGAGACCCGCACCCCCGAGGGCGCACAGATCTCGGTGATCCCGGCGGTCGCCGGCGGATAGGTCGGCGGGGCGGCCGTACGTCGGACGCGGCGGCTGTCGTACGTCGGGCGGGGCACATGTCGCGGGGCCGGGGCGGACACAATCGCCCCGTGTGCCGGAGCTGCACGGATTCTCGCGCCAGACGTGTCCGAGCAGCACATGTGTGTTGTTCTGACCGACGCGCCGACCGGGAGAGCTAGCGCTGGTTGCCGGTGAGCTTGTCGGCGTGCTTGGCCGGGTGCTTCAGGTGACCCGGCGGCGCGGGCTTGTCACCGCAGGCCGCCTCCGGGTCGAAGCTCTCGGCCTGGTTGCCGGGCTGCTCGCTGACACAGGCGGCCCAGTCGCGCATCGCCGCGGCGTGCGCCCGGCCCAGCGCGGACATCTCCTTGCCGTGGGCGCCGGCGTTGCCGGCCTTCCCGCGCTCACCGGCCCGGTCCTGCTTCGCCGGCTTGTCGCCGTTGTGCCGCGAGCTCGCGTGTGCGGGCGGACCGTATCCCGGCTTCCCGTCGGCGTTCTTGTCCGCCGGCTTGTCCGGGCCCTGACCCACCGCGGCCTGACCCGCGGTCTGCACGCCCTGCTCGGCCTGGCCCATCGTGAAGGCGAGCGCCGGGACACCTCCGGTCGCCAGCGCGCCGACCACCGCAACCACACCGACCAGCATCCGCATCGCAGCTCACCTTCCCCCTGTACAGGTGCCCAGTGTGGGGCCCGCGGCGATCGCGCCGGAATAGCCCATATGGGCGGAATGGCGCTATCCGGACGTGCGCCGCAGCAGCTCCTCGGCGCGCGCGAAGTCGGCGAGGACCTCGGCCGCGGACCGCTCCTCGCTCAGCAGGCCCACGCCCTGCCCGGCGTAGACGTACGCGGTGGCGAAGTCCTCGGCCTCTCGCGCCTCCCGGAGCTCCCGCGCAGCGGCCTCGTCGTCCGCCAGCTCGTCGAGCCGGCCCGCCCAGGTGTCGAAGAACGCGTTGCGCAGACCACGCCCGCCGTACTCCCGCGGCCACGAGAGCCGTTGTGCCACATCGAAGACGGCGCCGTACGCCGTCCCGGTGTCGCCGGCGCGGAACAGCTCACGCCGCGCGGCGGGCGAGTTTCCGGCCTCGCGGCAGCCGAGGAACGCGGTGCCGACCCAGGCTCCGGCCGCCCCCGCGGCGAGGACCGCGGCCAG
>DATFGA010000033.1:0-5623 GCA_035249775.1 Nocardioidaceae bacterium
GCACCTCGTCGGTGTCGTCGTCCTCGGGCACCTAGGCCCGGCGCAGCAGCGCACGCAGCCGCGCCAGTAGCTCCTCGAGCGCGAACGGCTTGGTCAGGTAGTCGTCGGCGCCGGCGTCGAGGCCCTCGACCCGGTCACCCACCGAGTCACGGGCGGTGAGCGCCAGGATCGGCAGGTCGTTGCCGGCGGTGCGCAGAGCGCGAGTGGTCTCGATGCCGTCCAGGCGCGGCATCATCACGTCGATCACCAGCGCGTCCGGTGGGTTGCCGCCGATGCTGGCCAGCGCCTCGGCTCCGTCGCTCGCCAGGGCCACCTGGTAGCCGTTGAACTCCAGGGAACGGCGCAGCGACTCGCGCACGGCGCGGTCGTCGTCGACGACCAGCACCCGGTGTGCCTGCTGGTCGGAGCTGGTGGGAGCCACGCCCCTAGCGTGCCAGGTGCACCTGAGACGCGCCTGAACCCCGACTTGTCAGGCCCTGTGACCGCTATGGCGCACACACCGCCTGACAAGTCGGTCAGAGGAGCGAGCGGGCGGCTTCCGCGGCCCGGGCGCCGTAGCCCCCGCCGAACATGCAGGCGTGCACCAGCAGCGGGAACAGCTGGTGCAGCGCGACCCGGTCCTCCCACCCGTCGGCGAGCGGACTGGCCTCCTGGTAGCCGTCGAGTGCCCGTTGCAGCTGCGGCAGGCCGAACAGCGCCAGCATCGCCAGGTCGGTCTCCCGGTGCCCGCCGTACGCCGCGGGGTCCACCACCCACGCCCGGCCGTCGTGACCCCACACCACGTTGCCCGACCACAGGTCGCCGTGCAGCCGGGCGGGAGGTTCGGCCGGTCCGGCGAGGTCCGCGATCCGGCGTACGACGGACTCGACCGTCTCCACATCCTCCTCGGAGACGGCCGACCGGTCCCGCGCCAGCTTCAGGTAGGGAAGGATCCGCCGGGTCGCGAAGAACTCCGGCCACGTGTCCGCGGGCCGGTTCGGCAACGGAAGCATGCCGATGAAGCCGTCCTCGCCGGACTCGGTGCCGAACACCGGAGAGCCGGTCCCGTGGGTCACCGCCAGGTCGCGGCCGAACTGCTCGGCGGCCTCGGGTGAAGGTCGTCCGGGCTCGACCCACTGCAGGATCAGGCAGTCCTCCTCGACGGCGAGCACCTCCGGTACGTCGACCCCCGGGGTGTCCCCGATCCACCGCAGGCCGCGGGCCTCGGTCGGGAAGAAGCCGGTGGGCGGATGCGGCCGGGTCTTGATCAGCGCGGACCGGCCGTCGGAGAGCCGCAGCCGCGTCGACGTACAGATGTCGCCGCCGGCGACCGGCGTGGTGGCGACCACCGCCGTCCCGAGCAGTGCCTCCGCCCGGTTCGCGATCGTCCCCATCCGCGCCATCTCAGGCTCCGCCGGCCCCGCGCTCGGAGGCCTCGGCGGCCTCCAAGGCCTCGAGAGCTTCGACGATGCCGGCCGCGGTGCGCTCGACCATCGCCAGCACCGTGTCGAACCCGTCGTCGCCACCGAAGTACGGGTCGGGGACGTCGCGGTCCCCGTCATCCGCGCGGGGGTCGAAGTCGCGGAACATCCGGATCCGATGGCCCTCGTCCGGGTCGAGCAGCAGGGCGGTGATCTCGGTGCGGTTGTCGGCGTCCATCGCCAGCACCAGGTCGCAGTCGTCGAACCACGAGGACTCGAACTGTTGCACCTCGTGGGTGCCGGTGGCATAACCGTGCGCGGTGAGCACCGCCGCCGCGCGACGGTCCATCGGGTCGCCCAGGTGCCAGCCGCCGGTGCCGGCGCTGACCACCTCGACCTCGTCGCCGAGCCCGGCCTGCTCGAGCTTCGAGGTGAGCACCACCTCCGCGATCGGCGAGCGGCAGATGTTGCCCAGGCACACCACGGCGATGCGGTACGGCGCACCGGGCGACCGTCGCGCGGGCAGGGAGCGGGATCCGGTTCGGGGCGTCATCAGTCCCCGTCCGGGAGCACGGCCTCGAGGACCCAGGTCGACACGGTGACGATGATCGCACCGAGCACGGCGGTCCAGAACCCGTCGACGCGGAATCCCAGGCCGAGCTCCTGGGAGACCGTGCTGGTCAGCATCAGCAGCAGCGCGTTGATCACCAGCAGCAGCAGGCCGAGAGTCAGGATGATGAACGGCAGTGACAACAGCTTGATCACCGGACCGAGCACCGCGTTGATCACGCCGAAGATCAGCGCGACCAGGACCAGGGTGATCACCCGGTCCTCGTTGGTGCCGTCGGTCAGCCGGATCCCGTCGAGCAGCCAGGTCGCGATGGCGAGCGCCAACGCGTTGACCACGACCCAGATGAGGAACTTCACGTCCTCGATACTGCCAGTTCAATCCGAATGCGGCAGGTGCAGCGCGTCGAGCATCGAGGTCTCGGCGTGCTCGAGGTGGTGCTGCAGCTCGGCCGCCGCGGTGTCGACGTCGCCGCGTTCGAGCAGGTTGAGCAGCGCACGGTGCGACGTGACCTGGTCGTATGAGTTGCGCCGGATCCGGTCCACCTTGGCGAGCCCGAGCCGGACCTCCGCGGACAGGGAGTCGGCGAGCGCCATCAGCCGGGGTGACTCGGTGAGCCCGACGAATGCCCGGTGGATGGCCAGGTGGGCGGCGGTCAGCTCCGCTCGACTTGCATCGGACTGGGCGGCCATGGTGAAGTCGACGAGCGCCTGACGGAGGGCATCGCGCGCCTCTTCGCTGGCTTCGGCCCACCGTCGTACCCCGGCCACCTCGAGCACCGCTCGGGACCGGCACACGTCGCGGACGGAGTCCGGGTCGAGCTCGGTGACGTAGACACCGCGGTTCGGCTCGCGGGTGGCGACGCCCTCGTTGACCAGCATCGCCAGCGCTTCGCGGATCGTGGACCGGGAGACCTCCATGGCCCCGGCGAGGGCGATCTCGCGGAGGGGCGTGCCTGGTTCGATCTCGCCGTCGAACAGTGCGCGACGGAGCTCGCCGGCCACCCGGTCGACGGTCGAGGAGTGTTCCAGGCTCAGGTTGCCGAACGGGTTGCTCGAGGCAGCGGCGTCTGCCATGTCGGGTCGCCTGCCTCCTCGGCTGCGGGACGGGGACATCCATCCCACCACAGGTCGTCGTGAGCCTGAACACGCTCGGTCAGATTGTGCCCGACCGGCTTGCAAGCAACGGACATAGACCACACAATGGAAGTAGTCAGATTGTCCGACAATCAGTCATGCAGACGCAACGAGATCTAGGGAGGCGACGAATGGGCCAGCAGTTGAAGTGGGGCCACCGGTACCTCACGGTGGAGCCGAATCACTTCCGGGTGGATTACGCGATCAACCCGTACATGGACGTCGCCGACCAGCCCGATCCGGTCAAGGCGCACGAGCAGTGGCTGACGATGGTCGAGCAGATCCGCGCTGCGGGCGCCGAGGTCGAGGTTCTCGGGCAGCGCGAAGACGCCCCCGACATGGTCTACGCGATGAACCTGGGCCTGGTCGTGAACCGTCCGGGCCGCGACCACGTCGTGCTGTCGCACATGCGCTACGCCGAGCGCCGGATGGAGACGCTGACCGCCGCCCCGTGGTTCGAGCAGGCCGGCTTCTCCCGGTCCTTCGTCGGTCGGGACGGCGTGGGCGCTCACTTCGAGGCCGGTGACGTGTTCCCCTACCGGGACGCCCTCGTGGCCGGGTTCGGCCCGCGCACCGAACAGCTAGGCCTGAAGCACCTCGCGGTCGACCTCGACGTCCGGGTCCGCGGCTTGCGGATCACCCACCCGGGGATGTACCACCTCGACCTGGCCTTCTGCCCGCTCGACGAGAACCGGGCGATGGTCTGCCCCGCCGCGTTCGATGAGGCGTCCGCCGAGGCCGCGCTCGCGATGGTCCCCGAGCCGCTGGTGCTCTCCGAGGAGGAGGCGCTCACCTTCTGCGCCAACTCGATCGTGATCGGCAAGAAGATCCTGATGCCGACCTGCCCCGAGCGGGTCCGCGGTCAGCTCGAGGAGTGGGGCTTCGAGATCGTCCTGGTCGACGTGTCCGAGTTCCACAAGGGCGGCGGGTCCGTGCGCTGCATGACCAACCCGCTCGACGTACTCGTCGGCCGTGACCTGCCCGAGGTCATCGGCGGCGAGGTCGTCCTTCCCTGATCCGACACACAGACGACAACAGCCCGCGTCCAGGGGGGAGCCTCGGACGCGGGCTGTTGCTGTGTCTGGCTAATGCTGTGGGAGGAAGCCGCGTCTACGGCTAGTCAGCATCAGCCATGCGCCGAGAAGCAGGGACAGGGAGCCAACGGTGGTGATGAGTCCACTGTTGTGCGGTGCCCCCGTTTCGGGGAGCCCCTGCTCCGGCTTCTCGCCGGGTTCGGGCCGATCGGCCGGTGGTGTGTCGAGCACCAGAGGCCGTTCGGCGATGGTCGTGACCACCTCGTTGGAGCGGATGGTCCGGGCGGCGTCGGCCGCCGAGGCGCCCTCTCGCCACGACAGGTCAGCAACGTTGGCGATGGTCTCGATGAGCTCACCGTCGATGAAGACGGGTTCCGCCGGCAGGTCAGGCATCAGCACGATGAACTCCATCGACCGCTGTTGGTCTCGAAGTTCACCCAGAGACCAGGTCAGCTGCTGACTCGCCGCGTCGAATGACGTCGCACAGGCCACGGCGACGCAGCGGGCGGACCCGTCGACGTAGCTGGTCTCCGTCGTCGACATCCTGTCGGCAGGGTCGTAACCGGGGATGATGTCGGTGACCTCGACCGCCTGGAACACCTTCGGTCCGCTTGCGGTCGCGGTCAGGACGTACTTCACCCTGTCGCCGAACTCCACCTCGCCGTCGCTGGCCACCCATTCACCGGTCGCGTCCAGCTCGAGCGCCACCTTCGCGATGGACACCGTGCCGAGTGCCGGGTCGAGGAAGACCAGGCGGACAGTGCCACCAGCGTTGTTGCGATCGAGTACGACGGGCATGGTGGTCGTCGTGGGCAGGCCGTAACCGGCCGGCGGAGCGACCTCCTCGACCACGTAGTGACCGAACCCGAGTCCGCTCCACGACACCACGCCGTTCTCGTCGGTCAGCTGCGGGTCGCCCACCGGGGCGTCTCCATCACTGACCAGGCCGTCCTCGTCCTCGTCTGCGTACGCCTGGAACGTCGCGCCCGCCAGCACCTCGTGGGTGTGGTCGTCCTGCTTGACGACCTCGACCTTGGTGGTCTTCTGCGGGTCGTAGAAGGAGCGGCTGAGCGTCTTGCCGGCCATCGTCGCGTCGACCGCGATGGTCAGCACGGTGTTGTCCGGCAGCTCGTAACCCTTCGGGGCGACAGTCTCCGCCACGAAGTACGTGCCCACCGTGAGGCTCACCCAGCTCACCACGCCGTTCGCCGTGTTCTTGGCGGTCCCGACCTTGGTGTCCAGCGTCGCGTCAAGACGCCCGTTCGCGTTCGCGTCTTGCCACAGCTGGAAGGTCGCGGTGTCGATCGGAGCCTGAGTCGTGGCGTCACGCTTGGTCACGACGATCGTGGATCCGGGTGTCGGGTTGGGTGTCGGCGTCGGCGTCGGCGTGGGCGTCGGGTCGGGGTCCGGGTTCGGGTTGTTGGTGTCAGGGACACTCCGCTTGTTCTGGAACCTGACCCTCTCTTCTTCCCCTGCGGCGAGGTC